>CAYPHM010000011.1:40677-64167 GCA_964410555.1 uncultured Chloroflexaceae bacterium
AAAGAGCGTTGCTGTCTGTAGCCATTCTCGTTCTGTCGTCATAGTCCCTCCCCCTTGATATTTCAAGGCTATAGGTGCCTTCGACATCTTGAACATCTGTCCCTAATGTTATTGTACCATGATGCATCTTGAGACGATTGTAAAGCAATTACCTCTACGGAGCTATCCAGAATATGGTATCATTCAAGGAAAGCTAAGGTTGGTTGCACAAAAACAGAAAGAAGATCATAATGCAAGTTCTGGGTCTTGATGTTGGTGGGTCAGGCATCAAAGGGGCTATTGTAGACACAGAAACCGGGACGTTGGTAGCAGAACGCCACCGCATTGTTACCCCCGATCCCTCGACCCCAGAAGCAGTAGTTGCCGCTATTGGGCAAATTGTCACACACTTTGCATGGCAAGGTCCCAAATGTCCCATAGGATGTGGGTTTCCTTCGGTGATCAAAGATGGGGTTGTGCATACTGCGGCAAACATTGATGCTGCGTGGGTGGGCAAACCTGGACAGGAGATGATTCAGCAGGAGACGGGTTGTCCTATCCTGTTGATCAATGATGCAGATGCTGCGGGCATTGCCGAAATGACCTTTGGGGCTGGTCGCGCAAGGCGTGGGGTGGTGATGATGATTACCCTGGGAACGGGGATTGGTACAGCACTCTTTATAGATGGGCACCTTGTGCCAAATACCGAGTTGGGGCATATTGAGATAGAGGGGATAGAAGCCGAAAAGTGGGCATCCGATGGGGTACGCAAGAGCAATGATCTCGGCTGGACAAAGTGGTCAAAACGGATAAGTACCTACCTCAATCTGATGGAACGGCTTTTTTCGCCCAATCTGATTATTCTTGGTGGCGGAGTGAGCAAGAAACATGCGAAATACCTTCCCAATTTGACCGTACAAACAGAGGTTGTCCCTGCCCTATTGCTGAATGAAGCAGGGATTATCGGGGCAGCAATAGCAGCAGAGCGGGAGTTGGTCGGTTCTCCCCAATGAACGTGGGGGTATGGGGTTACAACAAAGACACAGAGACACAGAGTCTGGGCAAGAGATGCCGTGCAGGAACGCAGATACGCAGGAATGCAGAATCGTTTTGCGCTTTCATGTCCCCCCTACCCCCCTCTCCCATAAAGGGCAACGACCCTCTCCCCCCTGCCCCCTCTCCCATCCCAGGGCGAGGGGGAGATGCTCGTTGTTCATTTCCCTTCCCCCCGCGGTGGGACGCAGGGTAAAGGATAGGGAGCATCCCGAAACCCTCTCCCCCCTGCCCCCTTGCCCATTTTAGGGCAGCGACCTTCTCCCCCTGCCCCCTCGCCCTGGGAATGGGAGCGGTGATGAACAACTACCAGAATATGGTACAATCAGTGATACATTGCTGTTGCCCGAAAATCCTGCCCAGACTCGGTAGTTTCATATTACCATAATGAACTACCCGTAAAAGAGGGGGATTCCCCCCTAGCTAGATTGAACATACGGAAAGGAAGGACTGTGTACACCATTGTACGATCTAAAGAACCAGCGCATGGAATCCCTAAGACAACACCTCCATGAACAATCCCTAGAAGCCCTCCTCATTACCGATTCTGCCAACCGACGTTACATCAGTGGGTTTAGCGGCTCAAGTGGGATCTTGCTGGTATCCCAAGATCATGCGTTGGTCTTAACTGATTTTCGCTATCGGGCGCGGGTTGCTCAAGAAGCCCCCTCATTTACGTTGCATGAAATACAGCGCAACCAGACATGGTTTGATTTGCTGCCCGATATACTCGCCAATCTTGGATTACTACAGATAGCCTTTGAATCAAACCATCTGACAGTTGCCCAACATCAAAAACTCACCAACACCCTACAAACAGAGGATGGCACCCCAACCGTTGAACTGCTCCCCATAAATGGCTTGGTTGAAACGCTACGCGAGGTGAAAGATGAAGATGAACTCGTCACACTGCGGCGGGCTATAGCCATCACTGATGCAGCTATAGAGGCGGTAATACCAGAGCTACAACCCCATCACACTGAGCGACAAGCAGCATGGATGCTTGAGGTAGCTATGCGTGAGCGGGGAGCAGATAGCATTGGATTTCCGATCATCGTAGCATCAGGCACCAACGCTGCCCTCCCGCATGCCAGCCCCGGCGATGCACCGCTGGAAACGGGGTGTCCTATCATTATAGATATGGGGGCTGTCTATCAAGGCTACCACGCCGACCTCACCCGAACAATAGTCCTCGGTGAACCAGATGCCCGTTTCCGCGAAATCTACGCTATCGTATTGGAAGCACAACAACACGCCATAACCCACATACGCCCCGGTATGACCGGCAAAGAAGCTGATGCTATTGCTCGTGATAGGATAACCAAAGCCGGCTATGGTGAAGCGTTTGGGCATGGGCTAGGGCATAGCGTTGGTTTAGAAATCCATGAAGCCCCATCGCTCAAAGTGCTCGGCGAGAAACCGCTCCGAGCAGGCAATGTGTTCAGTATTGAGCCAGGTATTTACCTGGATGGTTGGGGGGGAGTCCGTATTGAAGATTTAGTCTTGTTGCACGAAGAGGGGGGAGAGGTGCTTTCTCTTGCCCCAAAATATCCAATGTACTAACCGAGAAAAAGCAAGAGAAGGAGAACGAAGCTATGAACAATACAACGTATGCACATATTGCGTGGGAAAAGCAGGGAACTATTGCGACCTTGACGATGAATCGCCCCAAAAAGCGTAATGCCCTTTCCCCAGACCATATGGCAGAATTGCTCGATGGTCTAACTACCATTGGGCAGGATAGCTCTATCGCAGTGGTGATTATACGCGGCAATGGACCGGTGTTTTCAGCGGGACATGACCTTAGCGAAATGCATAACCAGGATATGCAGTTCTTTCGGCAGATGTTTGATCTGTGCTCCCGTCTTATGGAAAAAATCCACGCAATACCACAACCAGTCATAGCCCAAGTACATGGCATAGCCACCGCAGCCGGGTGTCAACTTGTCGCAAGCTGTGACCTTGCCATCGCTGCTGCTGATGCTCGCTTTGCTACACCGGGAGTCAAAATTGGCTTGTTTTGCACAACTCCGATGGTCGCACTCAGCCGGGCTATACCACCCAAAAAGGCTATGGAAATGCTGCTCACTGGCGAATTTATCCTAGCAGATGAAGCCTTACGTATAGGTCTAGTCAACCGTGTTGTCCCCACGAGCGAACTTGAGACGGCTACATGGCAATTAGCAGAGCAGATAAGTTCGTCTAGCCAATTGATCGTTGGGCTTGGGAAGCAAGCCTTTTATAGGCAGCAGGAGATGACCCGCTCCCAAGCCTATGCATATGCCCAAGAGGTCATCACCTTAAACGCCACTTGTGCTGATGCTCAAGAGGGTATAGGGGCATTTTTAGAAAAACGCGATCCTGTCTGGAGCAATAAATAGTCCTACTCAAATTGGTATGGGTAAGTGAACGCGAATCCTACCGCGTATCCGTATTTTGGCGTATCTCTAGGCTACGTTGCTCAATTTCTCTGCGGAGATCACGGCGCAATTTTGCCGCTGCCCATCGTCGCCACTCCTCCTCATTGCCCACTTGCAACTGGGGAACTTTTATTGACTTTCCGTGTTCATCGACTGCTACCATGGTGAAATAACAAGATAGCACATGGCGGCTTGTCCGTGCGCGTATATCCTCTGCTTGCACCCGTACCCCCACCTCAATAGAAGTGTTGCCCGTATAGTTGACCGATGCCATAAATGTCACCAGTTCTCCCACATGAATTTGCTGCATGAAGACTACCTGATCAACCGACAAGGTGACAACATACGACCCAGAATAGCGTGCGCCACAGGCATATGCTACCTGATCAAGCAGATCAAGTATCTTGCCCACCTGAACATTACCGGAAAAGTTCGCCTTATCGGGGGTCATAAGCACGGTCATCGCTAGGCTTTGATGCTGTTGTAAGGATTCCTCGTCCGGGGTTTCGTCTGCCTTTGCCAACAGAGCGCGTAGCTCTTCGTCTACAAAATCTTCTGGGTGTAACCGTATTTGTAGCCCCCGTTGTTCTATATCCTCACGAAATGTCCGCCGGAGTTTGGCTGCTTCCCAACGCCGTTTTTCCACATCTGTTTGGGGCAGCAGTGTGGGAGCTTTGGTTGGCGATCCATCTTCATTGACCGTAATCATGGTCAAGTAGCAGGTCACAACGTGTCGCTTGACTCGTTCTCGGATATTTTCGGCTACAACTCGCATCCCTACCTCCATAGAAGTCATACCGGTGCGGTTGACCGATGCCATAAATGTCACCAATTCGCCTACATGGATACGTTCACGAAAGATGACCTGATCTACTGAGATAGTAAAGACAAAACAGCCAGAATAGTTTGTAGCACAGGCATAGGCTACTTGGTCAATGAGATTGAGGATTTTTCCCCCATGCACGTTGCCCGAAAAGTTCGCCATATCCGGGGTCATTAACACCGTCATCGTCAGGCTCTTGTGGAGTTGTGCTAGTTCTTCAGACATAGTGAGGAAACTCGCTTTCTGTAGGGTACTGCCATAAGTAGATGGTTTTGACCTATTGTAGCACAGTCTGCCCCATTGCAAAACTTTTGCTATGCCCCTTGCAGGGCTGATTCAAAATCGTACTATAAAAGCATTATTGCCCATTTTGGCTCCCCCTGCCCCCTAGACGTAGCATGCTACGTCTCTACGGTCTCCCGGCTCCCCTCGGTGGGGGAAGGATACAAAGGATGGGAAAAGAGTCTGCTACCCCCCGCAAGTTACAACAAAATTGGGACTTGAAAACTTGGAGAAGTTCTGGTATAATACTCCGCGTGTGAAAAAAAAGCACAATTTTTGCCCCCATAGTCTAGTGGACCAGGACGTCACCCTTTCAAGGTGAAGACCGCGGGTTCGAATCCCGCTGGGGGTACCATATGGTTGGTGAAGTACAATGGCAGAAATAGCCGTTGAGAGAAACCCGTAGTGATGAGGGAAAATAGCCTTTATCACCACGGGTTTTTGATTCCCCAATATCCCCTAACGAATTGGTTTCAGCGAACAGCTCAATTCTTGTACTTCTCATAGCAATACCTAATAATACAGACTAAGGATATTGGTATATAAAGAGAGGTTGTTTTTATGGATAACCAATCCACCAATCCATCAACCGCAGAAGTAGAATATCTGCACGAACAACTAGCCCTTCTTCGCAAAAAACGGGATAAAGTTTATCAACTACTTGATAGCCTACCGGTGATTGTCTACCAATATGATCTCATAACCCACACGAGCCTGTATTGCAACCGCGAAGTACCTTCCCATCCCGAATCCCTGCCCGTTCCCCTTTCTTCCCCAGGGGGAAAGGGATAGGGATAGGGGGGTCTCGGACTTTAACATGACCCTGTTTCATCTTCATATGCGGTACGCAAGAGAAGCCGGTATGCTATAATAGTACCCGCCTATAATCAAAAAATCGGCATGCTATCTCAAGGACTAACCAAACAAATCTATGAGTTCACTGTTACGCAGTCCAGCTAGACAATCACTGACCCACCATAACCTACTCGCCCGTATCAACGACCCAGGCTTGCTCGCCATCCTGCTTATCTTTCTGGTGTTGCTTCCCCTAAGCACCCCGCGGGTGTACGCCACCGATGAAGTACAATACTATGCCTACATTCGCTCTATCTACTTTGATGGCGACCTAGACTTTCGCAATGAGTATGAGCATTTTGCTGAGGTAGGCAAGCAGAATAATGACCCTGCTGTCTACAATGCGCTGCTGCGCCACCGCCCGGATGATCCCCCTGTCAACCCACGCACCGGTAAACTTCGCAACCTTGCCCCCATCGGGGCATCGCTGTTGTGGTCGCCGGGCTTTGTGCTGGCAGATGTGGGGGTGAGGGTAGCGCGGTTCTTTGGGGCAGATGTTGCTGCCGATGGCTACTCCAAGCCCTATATCTGGTCTGTCTGTTTCATGTCTGCGCTCTACTCGTTGCTAGGGCTATTGTTGACCTATCGCCTCTCCCGCCGCTATGCTGGCAACTTTGCCGCTGCCCTGGCTACCATCACGACATGGTTAGCCTCGCCGCTAGTCTTCTATACCTATATCGCCATGCCCTGGGCGCATGCGACTGCCTTTTTTCTGTTTGCCCTTTTCTTGACGCTGTGGCTTGGCTCGGTGGCAGCTCCCCCTTGCCCTGCTATGGGAGCGGGGGCGGGGGGAGAGGGTAAACAGCATGGGCAATTGCTCATAGCCCGGCGGTCACAGCGTTCGCTTGGCACATGGGCTATGCTTGGCATTATTGGCGGTCTCATGGCAATTACTCGTGAGCAAATGGCACTCTTCATGCTGCTACCTGCTATTGAGGGAGTAGTAGCCTATGGGCGCATCCTGTTAGATGCCCGTAGGGGAGCAGAAAAGCAAGTATGGCTAAAAGAAGCTATCGCACTGTTCAAGGGGCATATGCTGTTCATGTGCTGTCTAGCCCTCGCGCTCATCCCACAGCTTATCAAGTACCAACTCTTGAATGGTCGCCCCTTCCCATCAACCGTTGTTTCTGGCAAACTCTCATCATCTGGCGGCATTAGCCCACACTTTTTTGACACGCTTTTTCACCCGCACCACGGGGCATTTCTCTGGAGTCCCGTTTTGTTGCTAGGGTTGCTAGGGTTGCTTTGGCTTGCCCGCCGTGATAGTATGCTTGCAATGCTCTTGTTGCTTGGCTTCATTGTGCAAACCTACCTTAATGGGAGTTTTGGCACGACATGGCACCTGTCGGGGTCGTTTGGCTTCAGACGGTTGATAGAGTGTACGCCAATCTTTGCCATTGGACTAGCGATGCTGATTGGCAAGCTCCGCCAGTATACCGGTGTAGTGCCCCTTTTGCTGGCAGCATTTGTGCTAATATACTGGAATGTTGGCTTCATTGCTCAGTGGACTATTATTCGCACCGAGATGCGAAAAGGGTTGATATGGGATGGCATGTTGCGCTATCAGTTTGTAGAGGTGCCGCAGCGAGTAGTGTCGCTTTTCAATGACCTGCTCTTTAACCGCTGTCGCCTCTACAAAAACCAAACGTGCAGCATGATGGAACCTGCTAATAGCGACAGCGGTAGGTATGCATGACAAAAAAACTCACGGAATTAGCTATCATTGCCAGTTATGCCTTGCTTACCATTATTTTGACCTACCCGCTTATCTTGCATATGGATAGCCTCATTATTGGACTGGTAGGGGATGCAGAATCGCATATGTGGAGCTATTGGTGGATGAACAAAGCCCTAACCGAACTCCATACCAACCCCTACTACACGCAGTGGCTCTACTATCCAGAGGGAGTCAGTCTCTATTTCTACGCCTACAATGTTGTGCATGCGGTGCTGTCTATCCCGTTGCAATCGGTTATGAGTTTAACGGCGGTCTACAATCTCACCGAGATGCTTGGCTTTGTGGCAGCAGCCTATGCGAGCTACTGGCTTGCCTATGATGTCACCGGTAGCAAACGAGCAGGCTATATTGCCGGCATTGCCTATGCCTTTGCCCCTATCCAGGTTTTTCACTTCAATCTAGGGCAGCCAAACTTGCACGGGGTTGAGTTTATCCCGCTGTACATCATGAGCATACGCCGCTGGCTGCAACCTGATGGTCACTACCGCTGGTTGCTTGGGGCGGTGATAGCCCTAGCGTTGAGTTCCTACTCCGACTGGCAATTTGCCGTCTATCTCCAACTGGTCACAGGGGTTGTGTTGCTTGGGGCATTGTTGACCCACCCGCTCAAGCAGTGGGGTAGAGTTATCTGGCAGACCGGCTGGCGCACGGCGGCAGTTGAGGGATTGTATACCCTAACTGTAGCCCCTGTCGTCTTCCCCATGATCCAGGAGTTAAGCGGACCGCGCCCCTATATGTTTCGTAGCCATCGTGATACGGTCTACCATGCCCCCGATTTGCTGTCCTATTTTATCCCCAACCCAGAACACCCGTTATGGCGAAGTTGGGCGGTGCCACTGGCAGAATCACTCAAGACCCCCGGTATCCTGTTGGCAACCGTCAGTATTAGTTATGTCGTGTTAGTATTAGCTGTTTATGGGGCTATACGCCATTGGAAACAGGCACGGTTTTGGGTGTGGTGTGGGCTTATCTTCATGATCTTCTCACTTGGTCCCCAGTTGCGTCTGCTTGGTGAAACGACAAGCATACCGCTACCCTATGAGGTGCTGTTTCAGTTTAAGATTATCCAAGTGACACGCGCTCCTGCTCGCTACTTTGTGATAACCGCGCTTTGTATGGCGGTGTTAGCGGCTATTGGCACACGCGCCCTGCTGTCCCGCTATGCTCCCTCATCCCCTGCTCCCTCTTCCATTCCAGGGCGAGGGGGAGCCACTTCCGACTCCCTTCTCCCGCTTGTGGGGGAAGGGCAGGGGATGGGGGATGACCGGAACGGGGATGGGGGGGGCAACCCTATTGTCTCCCCGGCTACTGGTATTTTTCTCCTGATAGTCGTGCTGCTCTGTTTTGAGCTATTGCCTGCGCCAGTCAATGCCGATCCTGCTGCTGCATCGCCGGCGTTTTTGACAGACGGGACGCTTAACCAAGCGGGGGCAATACTGGAGTGGCCCGATGCTGGCAACCGCAGTATGTACTATGCTACGATGCATGGACACCCGGTGATGTATGGCGAAATGTCGCGGGATAATCCACCGGGACCATTGCTCAACTACCTGCGAAAAGGACCGTTTCACGAGGAGATTATCAACACAGAGGTGACGTGGCGGTGTCTCACCAATGCTTATCACATCACCCATCTGATGGTCTACCATGACGAGAAATACCACAAACCATTGCCTGCCCAGGAGCGAAACACCATCCAACAGCAGTTTTTGCCAACGCTAACGCTAGTCCAAGCAAGCCCTATTGCTACCCTCTACAAGCTACCAACCGGTACTAACAAGGATACCTGTCTCACCGTAGGCAAGGGGTGGAGTGAACCACGGCACTTTGGACCGGATGAGCCGCTCTATCGTTGGATGGGGCAGCGGGGGACACTTGGACTACACCGCCAAGAGCCAGGACGGGCATTATTGCACTTTAACGCCCATAGCTTTGCCATCCCGCGGCAGGTAGAAGTGGTACTTCAGGGTGAAACCGTTGCTACGTTACCGGTTGATGCCCGTGAACCCTTCACGCTGGAGCTAGATTTACCGGCTGGTTTGAGTTGGCTAGAGCTGCGTAGTGTGGAGCCTGCCACTTCGCCGGCTGATTACGGCTATGATGAAACAGCCCCGGTGTCTATTGGGCTATCTGAGGTATGGGTAGAACCGTATGAGTGACCATAGCTCACCCCCATCTCCCCCAATTTTGACCCCCGATCCCCTCTCCCCCTGCCCCCGCTCCCATAAAGGGCGAGGGGAAAAAACGACCCTCTCCCCCTGCCCCCTCTTCCATTCCAGGGCGAGGGGGAGCCGATTTCCCCTTCTCTCTTCAGTAGGACACGGGGCAGGGGATGGGGAGGGATTTTCAGCAGACCAGACCCTCTCCCCCTGCCCCCTCTCCCATTCCAGGGCGAGGGGGAGCCGCCACCGACTCCCTTCCCCCCATTGTGGGGGAAGGGCAGGGGATGGGGGCGATGAACAAGGGGAAACCACTATAGGGGAGGGGGACAATAGTCGGCGTTCTTCGATAGCCCTATTCCCTCACCTAGCAGCACTGCTTGTGTATGCACTGTTGGCGTGTATTGCTACCTACCCCCTGGTACACCACATCATCACCCACCTACCGACTATCCCTGGCGAGATGGGGCAGGATGTCTGGCAGAACACATGGAACGTCTGGTGGGTGCATCGGGCATTGCTGGTTGAACATACAAACCCTTACACCACCACGATGCTGTTCTATCCCCAGGGGGCTTCGCTCTATCTCCATTCGCTCATCCTGCCGCTAGGCATTATGGGCATCCCCCTGATGGCACTAACCGGCAGCATCATCCCGACCTACAACCTGCTCACCATTCTAGTCGTGATGCTGTCTGGCTATTGTAGCTTCCTGCTGATACGCTACCTTACGGGGCATGCGCCTGCTGCACTGGTTGGGGGGGCTATGGTGCTCTGTTCTCCCCAACGGCTCTTTGAGCTACGCGGTGCTCAAATGGCAACGCTCAATGATTACGCGGTGCCGTTGGCAGTGCTGGCTCTGCTGCTGACCCTAGAGCAGCGAAGTTGGCGCATGGCATCCCTCACCGCGCTGCTACTGCTGCTGAATGGGCTAAACAAGTGGTATCACCTCTTCCATGTGTTGCTGATCTTGGCTCTGTTGTTGGTATGGCGTGGGGTACAGGCGTGGCGACAAGGCAAGCGTCCTGCGCTGTGGCAAGAGCTACAACCGTGGCTACGGGTGGGGGCTGTGACAACGCTCGTGCTATTGCCCTTTTTGCTACCCGCTATGCTAGAAGCCTTGACGACCTCCTATGCGCTCAAGAGTGACGAACTGGTCATTAGTGCCGACCTGCTCCATATGCTGCCTGATGGCATTGGGGGAGTTTGGCAACAGGTGCCGCTGGAGTGGTGGTATAGCCATTTGTATAGCTTTGTGCCGCTCGTATTGGTGTTAGGCGGAATAGCCCTTGCCCCAAGACAAACGGCAATCTGGGCAACGATTGGCGGGGTGTTGGTGTTGCTCTCGTTTGGTCCCCAACTGCGTATTGGCAATAGCGACACAGGTATACCAATGCCCTATGCACTCTTCCGTATGCTGCCCATCTTTGATATTTTCCGTGCGCCTGTGCGAATGAACCTTGTAGCAACGCTGATGTTTGGGATTGTCGCAGCCTTTGGGCTACGGCGGGTGGCACAGCGGTTGCCAATAATGGTAGCGTGGGGAGGCGCATTGTTGTTGGTCGTGCTGATTGCCGGGGAGACCTTTCGCTTGCCTTTCCCATTGGTAGATGGACGGGTGTCGCCCTTCTACGCACAGGTAGCCCATCAGCAGGGCAAATGGAGTATGCTTGAATTGCCCTTTGACCGCCCAGACCGTGAGGTGTTGGAGATGTATCAGCAGACCCATCACGGCAAGGATATATTGACGGGTCGCCCTGCCCGCAGCCTGCCGGGGTTGCCCTACCGGTTTGCGCCGCCTATTGCCAGTGCTGACAATGCCGACCTGCGCCCCGATATTGTCAGCATGTCAAGTGCAGAGCGTGACCAACTGTTGCGTGGGTTGCGGGCGCGGTACCTCATCGTGCGCCCCGGTGATGCCCATGCTACAGGGGGCGGAGAGCAGCCCAGACCCGCTCCCCCTACCCCCTCTCCCATAGCAGGGCGAGGGGGAGCCGCCGCCGACTCCCTTCCCCCCATTGTGGGGGAAGGGCAGGGGATGGGAGGGATAGCAGACCAACAGGTCGCAGTGGCAGAGCAGACGCTTGGCGCACTCACGCTGGCGTATGAAGATGAGACGTTACGGGCGTATCGCCTGGATGAGGTCGCGGCGTGGCTAGACGGTCCAGGTAGCACAACAACCGTAGATGTGCCGCTTTTCTTGGGGCTAGACTGGCAGTGGGAGCCACGCGAAACTAGCGGCTATGGGGTGATGCGTTGGTTGCCGCAGGATGGCGCAGGGGTTTGGGCATATACGCCCCACCCGCGCCGGGTGCTGTTGGATGTGGCGTTGTACAGTGTGGCAGGCGCAGGTCCATTGGAAGTTTGGCTAAATGGGGAGCATGTGCAGACCATCCCGATTGCAGATGGGACGGTATTGCGCCGCTACACGGTGCCATTACAGCTACCAGCGGGGCGCAGCCACATCACCTTGCACACGCCGCTGGAGGGGGTACAACTTGGGGGGGATACGCGCCAGTTGACATTGAGCGTACACGAGATCGTGGTGCGGTGAGGGGGGAGCGGGCTAGTGTGCTAAAATAGCAGGTAGGGGAGGGGCTAGTGTGCTAAAATAGCAGGTAGGGGATAATCATTATTGGTAAAGCTGTCCCCGATTTGACGCACCAGCTTGGACAACACGTTGATGTAATGAGTAAACCGGAATATTATAGCAAGGAGAATACCAGTGGCAAAAGTAATCATTTCGCTTTTGGGCGGACGACCATTACCAAACATACTTCAGGTAATACATCTGGAACCTGATTTCTTATATTTTATTGTTTCGGAAGATTCTGTAGGAGAAGGTAAAAATTCCGCGAAAGCTATCAGTGCATTACCTGATCATTTGAAGTTATCTGACCTCTATCCTGTGAAACCATATGAGCGTACAGAAACATTCCAAACATGTGAGATAATAGCAAGAAAGCACAAAGATGATCAGGTCATTATTTCATTTGCCTCAGAACCAAAAATTATGACGCTTGGAGCGTATGACTGTGCAGCAAAATTGAGGGCAGAGGGGCAAAAAATAGATATATGCTATCTTGCCAGAGAAGGACTGATATGGGTATCTAAAGATACTGATGATATAGAACCTGTACAAATAACTTTACCAAAATATTTTGCTAGTTACGGTTGGAATATTCGTATGAATACAACTGAAACAAGCGAAAAATACCAACAACTTGTTTCGTTACTTGTTGAAAATCTACCATTTTCCCACAATTTACTTTATAAACTCAGAAGTGAAGATAATGGAGAAGGAAATAAAGGGAAACGAACTAAAAAATGTAAAAAAACCCTTATTGATGAGGAGTTTTCAATTTTGCAAAAAATAGAAAAATTGGGAGTATTACACAACGTGCAACAAATTAATACAGAAACAAAGTTCACTATTCCTGGTGATGAGGAGGCAAAATTTTTGCTTACAGGTGATTGGTTAGAATATTATGTGTTTCAAGAAGCCCTAAAATTAACAAAATCTAAAGGAGTTCCCCTTTTTGATGAATGTGGTTGGGGAGTAGAAGATGTATCAGGAAAAGGCGAAATAGATTTTGCTGGTATCTTTGGAGGTCAAATGATTATTGCCTCTTGTAAAACGGGAGATAACGTCAACCGTTCTTACTTTGAAGAAATCCATTCAAAATCAGAACAACTAGGGAAGGGAATGTGTTCTATTTTAGTGGTTAGTAGTGTATCACGAGAAACAAGGACAGAAAAGAAATTACAAGATTATGAAAAATGGGCAAGAGAGCGAGAAATAGGGCTAGTTATGGCAGAAGACATCCCTCAAATCTCAAAAGTTCTGCACAAATTTGTGCAAGGAAACAACAATGAAAAACCTGAACACATACCTTACTATGATAGGATTTAATTCCTGTTCTAACGAATGGAAGCCACGCGAGACCAGCGGCTATGGGGTGATGCGTTGGTTGCCGCAGGATGGCGCAGGGGTTTGGGCATATACGCCCCACCCGCGCCGGGTGCTGTTGGATGTGGCGTTGTACAGTGTGGCAGGCGCAGGTCCATTGGAAGTTTGGCTAAATGGGGAGCATGTGCAGACCATCCCGATTGCAGATGGGACGGTATTGCGCCGCTACACGGTGCCATTACAGCTACCAGCGGGGCGCAGCCACATCACCTTGCACACGCCGCTGGAGGGGGTACAACTTGGGGGGGATACGCGCCAGTTGACATTGAGCGTACACGAGATCGTGGTGCGGTGAGGGGAAGCGGGGTATTATAGCAAGAGCTATGGTGAGCTAGAAAGGCAAGCGGATGAGAGAAATGATGGGGGAGAATTAACTAACGAGAGCAAGTAACCCCTGATAAAACACCTGAAAACTGGGGGAACAATTTCGTGCTGGCTCCATATACTGAGCAATCTTTCTTGCCGTTTCTAGCTTTTTTAACCCCCCCGGAAAATAGCCAGACTGCTGAAGGAGACGTTCTAACGCTTCCCATGTATGAACAATTGTATCAGGGTTCCGGTATTGGTTATTTTGTGCCGCTTTTGTTGAGACCCGTGGGTAAGCAGCACGGATAGCTTCCATATCACCAAGAAACCAAGCCTCCAACTCCCGTACTGCCAACCGATTGATAACCTGAAATGGTGGTTGATTTTGCTGGACTGTCTTGGTAAGTAAGCCAGCATCACGAGCGAGTTGTTCAAGATGCTGTTTTTGTTCGTGACAATCCGGTGTGTCAGAATCCAGCAAGACGACAATACGAGTGTCACTATCCCAATAGCGATACCCACGCAACCGTGATGGGAGTTTGCGTAACAAGTTATGCTTTCCCTGGAACGGGTGTATTGTGAAGGATACATCCGTTCCAATCATTCGCGGTAGTAGTATCTGGAGAGCCACTTCCGCTGAGACTTCTTCAACCAATATCTCAAGATACATATGGTCTTCCCCTTCACATGCCGTTTATAGCAAGATTGCCTACGCCAAAATACCCTTCCATCCATAGATCGCCAAGCTGTGCGCCGGCTTGCATCATATCGCTGATACCAGGGAGGTCACTCACCTGTTTGACTTGGGTATACCCCTGTTCATCCCGGTAGACTATTCGCACTTCTTTGGCGTGTAGTCCATTGACAAAAAAAGGGGAATGGGTTGTTACCATCAGCTGGGTGCGTGCCGATGCATCCCGACATTCTTCGGCAAGATCGAATAAGAGCCGTGGGTGAAGGTGATTTTCCGGTTCTTCAATGCCAATCAGTTGGGGAGGGTTGGGGTCATACAAGATAGTCAGATACGCCAACAGTTTGAGGGTACCATCTGAAGCAAATTTTGCCAAGATGGGTTGATCAAATGGGGCATCTTTGATGTGGAGCAGGAGTCTTCCATCAGCAAGCATTTTGGCATCAACCCGTTCTAGTTTGGGGACACGTTGTGCTAGGATAGTCAGGATATTGGTTAGCTGGTCTGGGTGCTGTTCTCTGAGATATTGGATAACATTTGGCAAGTTGTCGCCAGTTTGGGTAAGCCGTTCATGCGGTCCCGCTTCCGGGATGGTGCGGGTGGTATCTGCGGTCAAATAGGAGAGATACCAGCCGGTAATGAAGTGACGCAAAGCACTGACCCGTGGGTGCTTGGCGAGTTGCCCTAGCGTGTTGACGGCGAGCATATCTGGTGAAGCAAGCTCTTCTTCAATTCGCTGATCTTTTTCATCCGGCATATCTCCACTGATAACTTTTCCCATTCCATAGCGAAAATCCAAAAAGCGGAATGGTCGCCCACGTTCCCCTCGCCGCCAATGGAGCCACTCTTCGGCAACAACGGGACCTTTGGCGGTTTCTTCTACCGCAAGATGATAGGTTATTTTGGGTAATTCGGGAGTTTCCCGGTATTTGAGTTCTACGATAATAGCCCCTTGCGAGCCACGCGAACGTAGTTCAGTAAAACGATTGCGTTTATCTACCGTGCGCCGTAACCCAGTGGTAAAACATTCGGCAAGAAAAGCAAATACATCAAAGAGGGTGGATTTGCCACTACCATTCGGTCCTACAAAAACGGTAACGGGGGTGAGGTCTTTCACTTCCACATCACGTAATGCCCGATAGTTTTTGACAACAAGTCGCTCAATACGAGGGGGGGGTTTGGGATGAATAGTATCCATAATACTAGTCCTTTGTGGTACTCTCTACCGATATGCTTTGGTCATGCTTACAAAGATAGCCCATAAAACCCACCAGCTTGAGCAGTGGGATAAAATGGCTTCACAGCAGTATTATAGCAGATGGGGGCGACCCAGGCGTTGTCATCTTCCCAACACAAAGCCCAAAGCCCCACACAAAAAACCGCCACGGTGCGTTATAATGCATAGCGAAAGAAGCGACACCGAGGAGCATACATGCCAGGGCAAACCGACCACCGTCAGCGCCGACCACAACAGCACACCCCCATATTAGCCCCTATCACAGGCATCATTGTTGGGTCAGTTTGGCTGCTTGTGGGATATATCATCCTATCCCTAGCCCCCCCCACATCGACAACGCTTGCCCAACAACCAACCAACGTTCTCTCTCCTACGCCTACCCAAGCTGCTGCTCCCAACCTCATCGACACCCTACCAACGCTGCCCATTGCGCCGAGTCCCACCCCAAAGCGCACGCCGACAGTATCCTTGCCATTGGCAACGCCTCCCCCTACTGCAACGCCTCCCCCCTTCCCATCACCGCATCCCCCCCTTTCAGCTACGCACCAGCTGGATATAGACACGGACACTCCACAGGCTACCCCTGCCATAACGCAAACCAGTTCTGCCCTATCAGCAGACCCGCTCCCCGGTAGCAACTCTCCCGTGCTACACCATGCGCCTATACCCACCCCAAACCTGTTACCATCATCGTATGGGCGGTTGTTGCCTTCACATGGTGGGTGGGCAGAACGCCAAAACCTGCCCAAGTTTATGACGCTGCCCTTTTCCCCCGACCCCTATATGGTCTTGTTGCAGGGCTGGTTTTATGATAGTGGGGGGCTACAGTCTGGTATAGATTACTTTCGGCAGGATGCCAACGGTACCTTTACGGGCTTTCCCGTGCTTGCTGCCGCCGATGGCTATGCATGTGGTGAATGGGATCCTACCGAAGCCTTCGTTGCTACTGGTGGGGGCTGCGTGGCAGGCTATGGACACCGGGTGCTCATTCGTCATGAGCTAGATGGCGAGACCTACTATACCTACTACGGACACCTGGAGACGATAGCGCAGGAAATACCCCTCGGCAGCCGCAATGATACTGCCTTCGTCAAACGGGGGCAGTTTCTCGGCTATGCTGGCAATACCGGCACGGCTGGCTCTGCTATTCACCTGCACTTTGGCATTTTCAACATCAATCTTGGCTGGCTAGACCCCTACGACCTCCGCACAACCCACGAGTACTACCCCGACCCCAACATCCGCTATAACCTGCGCTCTGGCTACAACGATTTTTGGACAACCAATCCGCCATCATACTCTGACGAGTACCACTTTGACTCCACTAGTCTCTTGCGCCCTGGTTTGGAGAGCTTTTGGACACCAGATTTCCCGACTGCTCGCCAGCAAGAGGTGACGATCTGGCAGCCATCTGATGGCGCAATTATCGCTCCCAACCACAACACCATAGTCACAGACACCATACGTATTCAGGGGTGGGCAACGGCTATAGATTCCCCTATTGAAACCATTGAGCTACGGATAGACGATGAACAATACGCCATTTTGGACTATGCATCCTCTTCTGGAGCAGAGGAAAGCGGTAAAGGAGCATTTTCTTGGGAATGGGACACGACTACTATACCCAATGGGGTGCATACCATCCAGGCGTGGGTGCATACTGCAGATGAGGGGCAAGCAGTGCTTGCCCCAGCGACAGCCCCAGACAAAAAGCAACTAGTCGTCAATGTCCAAAATATCCAGGGGACGATTGAGCAACCCAACCATGGGGCATTGCTCCAGGGCAAAGTTCCCATACAGGGATGGGCAAAAGCTGGCGGCAGCAGCATAGCGCAGGTGGAAATCTGGGTAGATGGGACAAAGTGGGGGGAAGCGACCTATGGGGAGACCCACTATGCCAGTGGCGGCGACTATGGCTTTTCGTGGGAGTGGGATACTGGGTATATGGAAAATGGGACATATACGCTTCAAGTGTGGGCTGTCGCAGCAAATGGGGCAACTGGTATGCTTGAACGCAAGAATAGCCCATTGCATGAACTTACGGTTCAGGTAGAGAATGTCCACAAATTGCCGCTGGACAAGTGGTCCGTTCGGTGATCAGCCAATAGCTTACCCGCTTGGGGCTACCAGGGTCATGGCAACGTTTGGGCAGCCCCCCTCCCCTGGACGTTTCCGCGTACTCTTATATACAGTTCACTCTATCCCAAACATCAACTCACGGCGCGAAAAGGCAAAAAACGCTAATCCAAGCAGTGCTACGAGCAACGAAAATTGTGCCACAATCACAATAGCCGCATACAAGCTAACTTCATGCTCTACCGCTAGGGCAAACCCGCTAAATGCCGGGACAAGAGGAAAACTTAACAGCGTTTGCAACCCTTGGAGCACACTCTGTAGCCATTGGGGGAATGGATTTTGTGCTGTACCGGTAAAGAAACTGCCCGAAAAGGCAAGGGCAAAGAGGCTAAGCACAAAGAGCCGCCAACCAGTGGAAAAGACCAACGGTGAGAGCAACAGCAGCAAGGCTAGGAAAAGCAGTATATTGAGCAGCAGCGGCAGAGACCCAATAAGCCAGTCAATCACATGCAAATCTACCCCCCCAAATAGCCATCCCCATAGACTGATAAACAGATAACTGGCAAAGATCATCATACTGGCATGCAGATAGAGCCCCATCAGGTAGCCTGTACGTCCCAACTTGCGCGAAAGCAACAGATAGCTTTGGGGACGATCTGCTAAACTTAGCGTAGCCGACATCGTATACAGCGATATAATGAACAGAAATATGCTGGTGAAAGAGAAAAAGTGGGGAACATCCAACACCCCCCCCCAATCAGCAACAAAAAAAAGATAGCAAAAACCTATTGTCGCCAGTATATCCCCCCCAATACGCCAGGAACGGAGATATTCAATACCAGTAAAGAAGGTCAGGGCAATTACCCTGATGAAAGGGCGAAAAAGGTCAAAGGATTCTTGGTTAGTCTGCATCATACTGTTTATCTCGTATCTTCAGGATGGACGTTATCTGTCTGCGGTGAGGATTCTTGGCTCTCTTGTTGCTCTTGATGCAAAAGCTCTTTGAGCAATGGGTCATTGTGATCTGGCAAAGGATACTCTGTCGTATTAGAAAACAGTCTAGGTTGCGGTTGGGTGCTGGCATCTTGCGGAGCACCCGGTGATAGGCCTTGTGCCGCAGATCGCACTGCGTCAAGGTAGAGATGTTCAATCGGGCGTTCCAACGACTCTAGCGAGAGAATGGGTATCTGCGCTTGCAATAACAAGCGGATGACCTCGGTTTGCAGCGCATAGGTATTAGGGCGCAGGGTAATGACGTAATCATTGCAATAGACTGCATCAGACAGGTTGTTGAGGGTAGTTTGCATCTCTCCGGGGAGCTCCGATACGTGGATATTTACGCTCTTGCCAATCCCGCGTATCTGCTCAACGTCAACCTCTGCCGCCAACCTCCCATGCGAAAGTATCCCCACGCGATCACACAAACTTTCAATAACATCAAGATGATGGGTACAAATGAGCATCGTTAGCGATTCTTGTTTGTGGAGCTTGGCGATCATATCAATCATATCATAGCGAAATGAGGGTTCTATACCACTGGTCGGCTCATCCAAAAGCAACACATTTGGCTGGACTAGCAACGCTTGAGCAATACCAAACTGTTGTAGCATCCCTCTGGTATAGGAGGAGAGTCTCGTCTTTGCCCGATGGCTCAATCGTACATAGGCTAGAACTTGGTTGATACGCTGCCACAACTGCCCCAACGGAACATCCCCCATAATGGCAAGAAAAGCCAGGTAGGTTCGAGCACTAAACTGCCTATGGTAAAAGGCTTGTTCGGGAAGATAGCCAATATGCCCACGGATTCGCTCTACATGACTTTCACCCAGGACCCGAATACTGCCCTGGTTGGGTTTGAGAAAGCCAAGTAACAAATGCAATAGCGTTGTTTTGCCGGCACCGTTTGGGCCAAGCAACCCGTAGACCTCGCCCGGCTGTACGTGCAGGGTAAGGTCTTGCAAAACCGGCAGGGGACCATACCCCTTTGTCACATGGTCAATGTCAATAGCATACATGGTTTAATATTCCTAGCTGCTCAAGCGCATCATGGGGCATTGCTCTTTGCCATTCTTCAGCGGCAAAATAGGCAAAAACGGTTCTATACTATGCCAACGATGGGTCTTCATAGAAACTCAGGCGGCGATGATGCTGCGTATAGTAGCCCACTTGCTCGGCTATGTTGGCACTGGGTGGGGTCTCACGAAATGCCTGGAGTATCGCATTGAGCGCATACTGCACACAGGTTTCCCGTGCAGCAACAGGCGCACAGTCAGCATAGAGTCGTCGGAGTTCAGGTTCCCAAGGAACGCTACATGTCCTAGAGACAACTACACCGGTTATATCGGGCAGGATATGACTATGCCGCAGCCAATTGAGACCCAAACAAAAGGCGACCACAGGACAGGGAACATGCTGCAAGGTATACAACAACACTTCCGCCTCATGTCCTACGGCTAACACCAACAACGGGGTATCAAACGATTGAAGCTCGTCTATGCTACAGAGGGGCAGGTGAAGTAACCGGCTCAAGGCAATCGTCAACGGTTCTGCCAAGCGATCTAACGAGACCACGGCGGTAAAATTCCAGCGATAGGCTTCTTGCAAGCTGACAAGTCGGTTGAGCGTTGTCGCTATATCTGGATAGGTGAAATGATAGTCATCTGCTGCTGGTATACAAATACCGTCATCCTGGGTTGAACCAAGACAGATTACGCCATCTTGGGCATACATTGTGTCTTTTAGGCTCATAAGCGCATCAAATTCTTGATGGCGTTCAACCATGATGATATTTTCTAGCATCTCCAGCTCAATTTGTGGCTGAGAGGCTAGGGTATAGGCTTGCTCAAATGCTGCTAGGGCTTGGGGGTATTGCTGATTACCAAGCAAACATTTACCCAAAAGATTGAGTACTTCCCAATCATCAGGGTAATTTTGTCGGGGTATCTTGAGATGTTCCAGGGCTTCTTGATAGCACCTATTGGAATAGTGAATGAAGGCAATTTCGTAGTGCGTGGCAGCATCATCGGGTTCTTGTTTGAGACACTCTGCAAAGGCTTCATAGGCTTCTTCATAGCGTTGGAGTTCGACAAGGATGTGTCCAAGATTGAAGAAAGAGAGAAACCCACCATCAAGGGTAGCAACAGTACGAAATTCCTCGGCGGCTTTGGCAAGTAACCCTTGCCGTTGATAGAAGAAACCGAGGGCGGCATGGGCTTCACGCAGGTGGGGGTAACTAGCTATGGCTTGACGATATTCCTCAACAGCTTCGCTGATACGATTGACCCGCTCAAGGGCTATGCCTCGTTGAAAATGTCGTATCCCTTCATCTCGCTCGAAATTGTCTAGCATAGGTTCTCTTTGGAGTATGGTAATGCAGGGGATGGGTATTGAGCAGGGGAAGACCCTCTAGCTCTCTAGCTCTCTAGCTCTCTAGCTCTCTAGCTCTCTGGTACAAAGGGGATTCCTACTACCCTGCTATAGAAATTAACCAGGCTTTCTTTTGCTATCTGCTAAACTTTTCCTATTATACCACACTGCGCGTATCCTCGTCCTATGCTCTGTGGAACTAAAGGGTGGGGCAGCCTTTTTTTCCATCCCCACACCCCTTCAGGCTGTCCCCATCCCCTCGCCCTTTCAGGGGTAGGTCAAACGGGCAAATTCGTGTTTTTTATTTCCCTCTCCCCCCCTGCCGCCGCTCCCAGAAGGCGAGGGGGAGCGTACTGAAGCACGAGGAGATGGGCGGGTTTTTCGCACGGCTTCAGCCCTTGTTGTCTCCGAACACCCATACTATAATAGAGATAGGTATGTTGTTGGAGAAAAGATCACCTCCATTATATTATATAGACTAGCAACGTGATGAGCACCAGGTTCATTTGCTTGTCTCCCACTCTACACACAAGCGTATGCTACTAGCAAAAAGCACGAAATCAAGAGAAAGGGTCTCCTTATGAAAAAAGATCGTGGATTACTTATCGTTCTCTCCATCGTTATTGGTATAGTCATCTCGTGTGCTATCCTACCACTTGGCGGTATGGCACTCTTGATGTTCTCTGTAGATAGGTCGCCATCTACAGGGCCACTGCCCGCCAAACAATGGCGTGAGCAGGTCATTTCTGGTAATGGCACAGATCGGGTGTTAGTGCTGTACGTGTCAGGAGTCATTGGGGTAGATGGTGATGCATCCTTCTTGAGCGACCAAATTTCCCATTCCCAGTTGCTTTCCCAAATACGCCAAGCCCGACAAGACCCGTTGGTCAAGGCAGTAGTGGTGCGGGTAGATAGCCCCGGTGGTGGGGTCGTTGCCAGTAGTGAGATACACCAAGCCCTACAAAAACTGCGCGAAGATGGCAAAGTACTTGTAGTCTCAATGGGGACGGTGGCAGCCAGTGGTGGCTACTACATCTCTGCCCCTGCTGATAGCATTTACGCCAACCCAGATACCCTCACCGGCAGCTTGGGAGTTATTGTGAGTTCTGTCAACTATGAGGAAGCCTTCGATAAACTCGGCTTGGAGCAAGTGGTCTACAAGAGCGGGGAGTTTAAAGACATTCTCTCGCCAGCACGCGACCCCAAACCAGAGGAACAAGAGATTATACAAACCTTCGTAGATGAAGCCTACCATGGGTTTGTAACGGTTATTCAAGAAGGACGCAATATACCGCGGGAAACAGTCCTAGAACTCGCCGATGGGCGTATCTATTCTGGTAGGCAGGCAAAGGAACTTGGCTTAATAGATGAGCTAGGCGGGCTTGAAGAAGCAATAGCAGAAGCAAAGACACTGGCGGGTATAGATCGTGGTTTAGTGGTGAGCTATCGTATGATGGGCAGCTTTACTGATTTGTTGCTTAGTAAGCTCGAACAACCCCAAGCGAACCCTGACCCGTTGGGCATACGTCAGGTGCTAGAGCCACAACATCCAAAGATTGAATACCGCTTGGTTACGCTGCCGTAGTTGGGTGTGGTAGTGCAGCAAGCGGCATGGCAACGTCGAATAATCACCGGGGTATTGTCGATGCCCGTAGTCACTAGGTTGTTTCTCCGAAGACAAGGTAAGCCCAGGGGGGTAGCCCTGGGCTTGTAATATGGTTCTGTGTTGGTTAGTTAGATGAAAGGTTGCATCGTGGGGTAGAGATCGGGTATCGGTTATCGGTTGCCTGGAAATCGCCCATTGTCATTGCCGGGAAAGCCGCGGCTGCGCGGGCTATTATCATTGTTGTTCATTGGGGCATCTTCCATCGTCATCGTTTGATTGAACCGTTCAACCATCTGTTCCCGTATCGTCTCAAGCCGCTGGTCTACTTCCTCCTGGGTCAAGCGACCATTGTCTACCAATGCCTGCATCCGTTCTGCTTGGGCATCAACCAGCGTGTCTACAATCGTGTCCACATTGCCGCCATGCGCTTCTATCACCTCTGCCATGCTCTTGCCATCTTGCAGTTCTGTCACGAGCTCTTCTGTCGTGATACCAAGCTCTTCTGAGATGACTTCCATCATTGGGAAAACGTAATCGCGTCTCATGGTCTGGCTAAAGGGCATCGTTTCACGAGTTGGCGGAGTCTGTACGAGCTTATGCACCGTCTGGACCCGTGCCATAGATGTTGCTACCGATGCATCTTCTTGGGAGATATAGCCCTTTTCTACATAGGAATCTAGGGCGGTGGTGCGCGGTGCCATCAGGTCATCAATGATGGTCGTCAAGGCTACGCCCTTTTCCTCTGCCAGCGTCTCAATGCTCTTGCCATTGCGAATTTCTGCTACCACTTCTTGGGTGGTCATGCCTAGTGCATCGGCTACAACCTGGATCGGATTCTCCTCATCCCCCCAACCATATGCGGCAAAGTCCATATCGGGGTGTCCACTCATACCGGGGTGTCCACTCATACCGGGGTGTCCACTCATACC
>CAYPHM010000011.1:64267-68568 GCA_964410555.1 uncultured Chloroflexaceae bacterium
GGGTGTCCACTCATACCGGGGTGTCCACTCATACCGGGGTGTCCACTCATACCGGGGTGTCCACTCATACCGGAGGTGTTTCGTTGACTACCATCTTGCTGCCCCCATACTGGCATTGTGCCGTTGCCTTGCTGCTGTCCGTTGCCTTGCTGCTGTCCGTTGCCTTGCTGCTGTCCGTTGCCTTGCTGCTGTCCGTTGCTATTCCCTTGTGGGTCCTGTGCCATGACTGATGGTGCCAGGGCGATGATTGCTACTAACGCAACCAGTAATCCTGCGAAGATTCCAAGTTTTCTCATCTCAAGCCTCCTTAGTGTTAAACCCATTGATTGTTCTGTTGGGTAATTTTTCTTGTTAGGTTTCGTTTACCTGTATGTAGTGTAGCAGCGAGATGTGAAGAAGGTATGCAGATGGGAAAAAGATTGTATGTGATTGTATGTGATACAATGAGACAAGCTAAGGAAAGGAAATAGAAGGTATGGTAAAACGACAACGCACACAATCACGACCACAACGACGATCACGACCACAACGACGCGCCTATACTGGCGAGACGATAGCCCAGAAAACGCAGCAAATACCCCAACGAGCGCATGAGCCTACAGATACCCAAGCCACAATGCCACCAAGAAAAGCGATAGACCGACGGGCATGGCACGCTGCTCGCCGCAAACGCAAGCCTCGCCAAAAGCCCAACGTTCAAGCACTTTGGCAGCGTATTTGGTTTTGGGGACGGGTTGTTGTGGGAGTTGTACTGGTACTGCTGCTTATTGGTGGCTACCTGTTCTATCGGCAGGTCAGCACCATAGCCGATGCTATTGTTGTACAAGATGTACGCCCTAACCCCTCTATTGCATCCCCCTTGTTTGGGGGGGCAAATGTGCTCATTGTAGGCGTGGATGAGCGACCCGACCACCCAGAGGAGGGGGTTCGCAGTGATACGCTTATCTTGGCACGCTTGAATGGCGCAGGCGGGTGGGTCAATCTGCTGTCTATCCCGCGGGATACGCAGGTAGAGCTGCAAGATGTGGGGATCACCAAAATCAACGTGGGCTATGGACAGGGGTATGTGCGAGCTATTGATATGTATGGGATAGATACGAGTCCCCAACAAGGCGGCATGGCTTTGGCAGCAGAGACCGTCGAACGGTTTTTTACCGAGAGTGGGCGCAGTATGCGGGTAGATTATATCGCCCAAGTCAACTTTGCCGGGTTTATGCATGTGATAGATGCCCTGGGGGGGATTACCATTGACGTACCCCATTACATCTTGGATGAATTCTATCCTACGGAAAATTACGGCACAATGCGCGTGGAGTTTCAGCCGGGACCGCAACGGATGGATGGGGCAACGGCATTGATCTACGCTCGCACCCGCCACGCCGATAGCGACTTTGGGCGTTCAGAACGGCAGCAGCAGGTGATGCGGGCTATTGTTACCGAGATGCAAAATCGCTCTTGGACCGGGCGTATTACAGCCGTGCCAGGGTTGTTGGCGAGCATCAAGGGAGATGAGGACGGGCAGGCTCCAGTCCTGACTACACTACCGATAGATCGGGTTGATGTCTTGGCAGGGATTATGCTCTTGGCAAGTGGGCTAGAGCCCGATTCTATTGGGCAGATACGAATTAGTCCAGAGACAGTCGGGGTAACAGAGTATGGGTCAAACCTGATTTGGGAACCAACGGGGGTACGCGAGCAGCTAGACAAGCTGTATCGTAAACCAGAACCGGTAGCAACACCGACAACACCGTAATGCCGAATCACTGGTCAACCCCCATCCCCTGCCGTTCCCCCACCGCGGGGGCAAGGGGGGAGAGAATAAGCAAAAAGGGAACCTGCAAGATAGCTGTCCGTGTATCGTTCGTTTATAATGTTAAAGGAAGAGATACCTGTTTTCTTATCTTGTACCAAACAGATGAGGATAGCTATGGAACAGACCAGCACGATCCTGATTGTTGACGATGAACCGTCTGGGCGTGAAACCCTACGAGCTCTGTTGGTAGCCTACAACTACCACCTCGTTTTTGCCAGCGATGGTATGGAAGCCCTCGCCCAAGCAACAGCAACTAATCCCGACCTCATCTTGCTAGATGTCATGATGCCGGGTATGGATGGCTTTGAGGTGTGCAAGAAATTGCGTGCTGACCCACGCCTCTCTGAAGTCCCCGTTATTATGGTGACAGCCCTTGATGATCGAGAGTCGCGCTTGGAAGGTATAGCTGCTGGTGCCGATGATTTTATCTCCAAGCCCTTTGACCGTACCGAACTGCGAGCGCGAGTACATACCATTACCCGGCTGAACCGGTATCGCCGCTTGATAGACCAACGAACGCGCTATGACCAACTCATTGAGTTGTCCCCTGATGGGGTGCTTATCGTTGACCAAGCACACAACATAGGTATGGCAAACCCGGCGATGATCACCATGCTGCAGAGGCAAAATGAGCAGGAGATCATCGGGAGACCGCTTGCCATGTTTGTCTCTCCCGCACACCACACGCTGGCGCAGAATTGTGTCGAGCAGATTCTGCAACAACCCACAATGATCAGTATTGAGCTAGAGTTTGTGGTAATGGATGGTAAGCCACTAGTTCAAGGCGAGGTGCATGCGGGGCATGTAGTGTGGAATGATCAGCCGGCGGTGCAGTTGATTGTGCGTGATGTAACCGAGCGTAAGATGGCAGAGGCAGAGCATATTCGGCTCTTGCGAAAGTTGGCAGAACGAGAGCGTCGCCTCCAGTATCTTGTGGAAAAGATGATGAGATCACAAGAGGAAGAGCGGCGACGGGTGGCGTATGAATTGCACGATGGTCTGGCACAGGTGGCTTCGAGCACCCACCAGCAGTTGCAAACCTATGCTTCTCTCTACTACCCCGATGATACCCACGCCAGCAGCAAGCTCGATGCTATTCTCGTTTCGGCGCAGCGTGTGGTCAAAGAGGCTCGCCAGGTTATCGCTGGTATGCGTCCAACGCTGCTTGATGATTTTGGGTTGGCAAGTGCGTTGCGTATGGAGATAGAAAACCTGCGTGAAAATGGGTGGGATATTGTCTATGAAGAGTCGTCGATGGTGTATCGGATGTCGCCAACGATTGAAACAACTTTCTACCGGGTGGCGCAGGAGGCGTTGACGAATGTGCGTAACCATGCCAATACCACACGGGTACGGGTTGTGCTGCGGTGTGATGAACATATCGTTCACTTTGAAGTACAAGATTGGGGAGATGGGTTTGTTATTGACCAGAATACCGTTGGAGCAGGACAGGAGTCGGGGTATCATATTGGACTAGCGGGTATGGAGGAGCGTATTCACCTGATTAATGGGGAGTTTCGCATTTTCAGTGAGCCGGGGAAGGGTACGCTGGTTATTGCCGAAGCACCGCAAATCTTAGCGGATGAGCCAGAAAACGAAGAGCAAGGGGGGCTTGCTATAAGCCCTTCCCAACCTACGGGACATCGGACGCGGTTGGTGATAGCAGACGACCATGATCTCTCTAGGGCAGGTGTTCGCAGCATGCTTGAGGGGGAGCATGGGCTTGAGTTGGTGGGAGAGGCGACCAATGGGCGTGAGGCGTTGGAGCTTTGCCAACGATTGCATCCCCATCTTGCCTTGCTAGACGTGCGTATGCCAGAAATGGATGGGTTACAGGCGACCCGTGCTATCAAGCAAACTTGCCCAGAAACCAGCGTGATTATCGTGACGATGCACGAGAATGTGGAATATCTCATTGCAGCAATGCGTGCGGGGGCTGCCGGCTATCTGCTCAAAGACACAAGCCGGCGGGAGTTTTTGTCGGCGGTGTGGCAGGTAGTACGAGGGGAGTCCTTTTTGAATACCGATCTCACGCGGCGTATGCTGATCAATATGCAAACAGAGGCAACACAACCAAAGGCAACGTTGGAAGAGCCGCTTACCCCCCGCGAGCAAGAGGTATTACAACTGCTTGCCCAGGGGCAGACTAATCGCCAGATTGCCGCCAACTTGATTATTAGCCCCTTGACCGTCAAGGTGCATGTGCAACGGATTATTGCCAAACTTGGCGTATCAGACCGCACCCATGCGGCGGTACGGGCGATGGAGGTGGGGCTGCTTTAGGGGCAAACCCGCTCCCCCTTGCCCCCTCTCCCATAAAGGGCGACACCCTCTCCCCCTTGCCCCCTCTCCCATAAAGGGCGACACCCTCTCCCCCCCTGCCCCCTCTCCCATAAAGGGCGAGGGGGAGCCGCTACCTGCCCGGTTCCCCTTCTCCCCACGGTGGGGGAAGGGGCTAGGGGATGGGGGGCAAAACAACCCGCTCCCG
>CAYPHM010000012.1:0-65805 GCA_964410555.1 uncultured Chloroflexaceae bacterium
CCCCTTCGGTCAGCCCCCATCCCCTAGCCCCTTCCCCCACCGAGGGGAGAAGGGGAATGAGCGGCTCCCCCTCGCCCTATGGGAGCGGGGGTAGGGGGGAGAGGGTGTCGCCCTTTATGGGAGCGGGAGCGGGGGGAGCGGGTGTCGCCCTTTATGGGAGCGGGGGTAGGGGGGAGAGAGGATGTCGCCCTCTGGGAGAGGTGGCAGGGGGGGAGAGGGTAACAAGCTATATCTCCCCCGGTGTCTCCGCTGGTTCCGGGTCTATCTGCACCCGCACCACATCTGGCAACGCATGGCGTAGATTGCGCTCCATCTGTGCCATAGCCGTATGCACATCGGTTAAGAGCGTGTTGCCGGGGAAGTGGCAATGGATCGTCACTATCACCCCTTCGTCAGTCAAGAGTGCATCCGATTTGAGGACAGAACGTGAACAGGCGAGCTTCTCAATTTCCAAATTCACCTGTTCAATGATGGGAGCATAGCGCACCGCCGGGCGCACCTGATCGTGGCGTGGCTCTAGGTGGACAGCGACCACCGTCTCACAGGGGAGCTCTGCCGCAATAGCCGCTTCTAGCTGTTCCGAGTGGGTATGGGCTTCTTGCAATGTGAGACTTTCTGGCAACTCCAGGTCCATATCTATGCGAACAGCATCTTTGAGTTGGTAGATGTCGAGGTTATGCACCCGTAGCCCTAGCCGATGGGCAGTAGAGTAAACAGTTGTGGTGTATGGCTCCGTCAAGGTGCGGGTAGGCTCTACATGCACCAACACCTGTGCTTCCTTAAGGTCCATACGGATAGCATTTTCTACATTGTGGGTAAGCTCATGGGCTTCCTCCAGCGATAACCCCCGTGGCATCCCCACCGTCACCTCAACAAACGGTTGTTTGCCAACAAACCGCGCCCGTACCTGAGCACTATCTGGCACAACTGAGGGCAGTTCTGATATACGGTGTATCAACCGATGGCTCAACTCATCCGGTACGCTGTCCATCAGGTGGTAAATGGCAGAATTGCCAACCCGCCACGCAGCACTTATCGCCACGATAGCAACGAGCACAGCAGCAATAGCATCAACCCGAATGATGAACCAATAAGGGATGTGGAGCCAGGGATTGAGATAGATAAGCAAGAGGGCAACGAGCACAAACAATGAGCGCAAGATGTCGTTGGTAAAGTTGGTAACGCTAGCAGCCAGGGTATCGCTTTTGTGGTCTTTTGCAGCCCGATTAAGCCAGTATACCCGCATCATGTTGATGACCAGCGAGGCGATGACCACAAGGATGACCCACAGCGAAATTTCTGGCATCTGTGGTGTATAGAGTATCTGCTCTACTCCATTCCAAAGCACCCATCCATAGGTTGCCAGCATCAGTACTGTTTGTGCCAAAGCCCCAAGATTTTCGGCACGCGCATGTCCATAGGGATGGTTGTCATCGGGGGGCAGGTCGGCTATCCGCACGGCAAACAGTGTGACCCCATCAGAGATTAGGTCAATGATGGAATCCACTGCCTCGGCAAGCAAGCTCAAACTGCCACTGATTAGGCTAATGCCTACCTTGATAGCGGCAAGCACTATGCTTAACCCCACCGAGAGCCATGCTGCCGATTGTTTTGTCAAGGTACGCACATTTGGTGTGGGTGACGGACTATGCGCCCAGTTCATTCAACCGTTCACGTAGCCGAGCTACTTTTTCCCGTGCTAGGGCTAGATTATCGCGCTCCTTATGTACCACATTTTCCGGGGCTTTCTCTACAAAACTCCTATTGGCAAGACGTTGCTCGCGCCGCTGCATATCCTGCTCGGACTCGTGTAACTCTTTGGTCAATCGTTCCCGCTCTGCTGCTAGGTCTATCAAGCCTGCCAAAGGCAAAAAGACCTCAATATCGCCAAGCACCAGCGTGGCAGCTTGGGCAGGCTTTTCCGATAGCGTTTCCACAATGGCGAGCTGATCTTCTTTGATACGCGCTAGACGGCAGAGCAATCGCTGCTCCTGTAATAGGGCATTGGTGCGCTCCCCCGCCACAATGATAGCGGTAATCCAGCGGGCAGGCTCAACCTTATACTCATTACGTACATTGCGGATACCGCTAATGAGCGACTGGAGTAGGTCAAAGGTTGCTACCGCTAGATCATCCTGTTTCATCGGGTCAGGGATGGGATACTGTGCCAGCATGAGAGAGACGGGGAGGTCATCAGCCGGCTGTAGCTCGGTGAGGAAGTGCCACGCAGCTTCTGTCACAAACGGGATGAAGGGGTGTAATAGCCGCAAACTCCCCTCTAATACCCCATACAAGATGGTGCTAGTCTGCTGTTGCTGCTGCTTATCGCCTTCTAGCTGCACTTTGGCTATTTCAATATACCAGTCGGCAAAGGAGTTCCAGAGGAAATCTTGTATCTGCCTGCCCGCCTCGCCAAAGTTGTACCCTTCCATGAGCCGGTCAACATCAGCCACGAGCCGATAGTAGCGCGAGTATATCCAGCGGTCTGCCAGCGTTAAAGATGCCGTATCATTATCATTATCATTATCATTAAGCGTGGCAAACCTGGTAGCGATGTTGTCTGGCACAGATACCCGTCTAATGGCATTAAGGACAAAGCGGTTCATATTCCAGAGCTTGTTGGCAAAGTTGCGCCCTGCCTCTAGCCGTTGGGGGTTGAGGTTGAGGTCTTGCCCCGGTGTACCACTGGTCGCCAGCGTGAAGCGTAGTGAATCGGTGCCATACTGGTCCATAGTCTCCAACGGGTTGACCACATTCCCGTAGCTCTTGGACATCTTGCGCCCGTGGGCATCCCGCACTAGCCCGTGTAGGTAGATGGTATGGAATGGCTCTTTGCCCGTCAGGTAGCACCCCATCATCATCATACGTGCCACCCAAAAGAAGAGGATGTCATAGCCAGTTTCCATCACACTATTGGGATAGTAGGTCTGCAAGTCCACGGTCTTATTGGGCCACCCTAGCGTACTAAAGGGCCATAGTCCGCTGCTATACCATGTGTCGAGCACGTCAGGGTCTTGGGTGGCGTTGGTGGGGGGGGGGTCGTCTGGTCCCGGCACGACAATCTCGCCGTCTTCTGTGTACCAAACGGGGATGCGGTGTCCCCACCAAAGCTGCCGACTAATACACCAATCCTGGATGTTTTCCATCCAGTGGGTATAGACCTTCTCGAAGTGGTCGGGGACAATGCGGGTGCGCCCTTCCTGCACTGCGGCAAGAGCCATGTCTGCCATTTTGCGAGTGCGGAGGAACCATTGTTCACTGAGCAGCGGCTCAATCACCTCGCCGCCACGCTGACTAATGCCAACGTTGGATGTGTGCGGCTCAACCTTAACCAACAACCCCTCACGTTCCAGGTCTGCTACCAGGGCTTTGCGCCCCTCGAAGCGGTCCATACCCTGATACGGTCCCGCTTCGGTATTGAGCGTGGCATCCTTGTTCATGATATTGATCATCGGCAGGTTGTGCCGTTTGCCCACTTCGTAGTCGTTGGGGTCATGCGCGGGGGTAATCTTTACTGCCCCTGTTCCAAACTCCTGGTCTACGTAGTCATCGGCAATGATGGGGATGCGGCGGTTTATCGCCGGCAATACTACGGTGCGCCCAACAAGGTGGGTATAGCGTTCATCGTTGGGGTTGACGGCTACCGCGGTGTCACCCAATATCGTCTCCGGGCGGGTAGTCGCCACGGTGATATAGTCGGTAGCACCGGTTGCCCATGTGGTGCTGCCCCATTCGCCAGCGGGTAAGGCAGTGCTGTCGGGGTCGGGCAGGATGGGGTAGCGCACATACCAGAGATTCCCCTGGCGCGTTTCATATTCAACTTCAAGGTCACTCACCGCCGTGCCGAGGTTTGGCGACCAGTTGACTAGATAGGTGCCGCGGTAGATGAGACCATCATCATAGAACTGCTTGAAGGAGGTATGCACTGCGTAGTTTAGCCCTTCGTCAAGCGTAAACCGCTCACGGCTCCAATCGCAGCTTGCCCCCATACGGCGTATCTGGTTGACAATCTCGCCGCCATACTTTGCCTGCCATTCCCATGTGCGGCGCAGGAACTCCTCGCGTCCCACTTTTTGGCGGCTTGTGCCTTCGGAGCGCAGCAATCGCTCAACCTGTAGCTGCGTGGCAATGCCAGCGTGGTCTGTGCCAGGCACCCAAAGGGTTTGGTAGCCTTGCATCCGTCTCCAGCGAATGATGAGGTCCTCTATGGTGACGAACATGGCGTGTCCGAGGTGTAGTTCGCCAGTGATGTTGGGGGGGGGGATGCTGATCACAAAGGGGGGTTGGGGGGCATCTGGATCGGGGGCAAAAAAGCCCGACTGCTCCCACCATTGGTAGAGGGGTTGTTCTACCTGGTTGGGATCATAGGGTTTATTTAGGTCTACGCTTTTTAGGAAGGGTAACAACGTTCGATACTCCTCATTTCCTGTTAAACAATGTTTTTCGTAGTTATTCTACTTTGCAGACAAGAGGGTGTCAAATGGGCAGGGTTATGGCAAAGCTGAAGCGAGTCCCTTCTCTGCCAGGGCTAAAGCCCCCTGGGCTTTACGGGCTATTTTTGTAACCCCCCTTGCCAAACGTGCATCTAACAGGTGGGTAGTGCGTAGCTCAAAAAAGAGACGTGCATGTGTCTGGGCTGAGAACCCCTTTCGCATGGGCGCTTCAGGTGTTTGTAACACATAAGGAGGATGTCCTATGTCTGTCAAGGGAGAACATGTTGGGCAACAACCAACTATTGGGTCACATTTTTGGGGAGCAATAGCATTTTTGCAAAAAAATCTCACCCTGAGTATTCCAGCGTTTATGGTTTTAGGGATAATCTTTGGCTATCTCGCCAACCCTGCTTTCCTCAAGCAGTTGATCATTCCCCTAACTTTCCTCATGGTGTATCCTATGATGGTCAATCTGCAAATCAAACAGGTAGTATCTGGCGGCGATACGCTGGTTCAAATCGTCACACAAGTAGTAAACTTTCTCATTGTCCCATTTATTGGATTTGGTATTGGCAAACTCTTTTTCCCTGACAACGATTTAATTGTCCTGGGATTATTGCTTACTTCGCTGTTGCCCACCTCTGGTATGACCATCTCGTGGACCGGCTTTGCCAAAGGCAATCTCGCTGCTGCCATTAAAATGACGGTTATTGGACTCGTGCTTGGTTCATTGCTTACCCCCTTCTATTTGAAATTGTTGATGGGGACGGTTATAGATATACCCTTGCTCGATGTCTTCAAACAAATTTTTATTGTCGTCTTTTTGCCAATGGCAGCAGGATTGGCGACTCAGTGGTTTCTCATTCGCAAATATGGTCAGGAAAAATACAAGAAAGAACTGAAACAGAAATTCCCGCCACTCTCTATGCTAGGGGTGCTTGGCATTGTCTTTGTGGCTATGGCTCTCAAGGCAAAGGCGATTATTGCCAATCCTACCTTGCTACTGCAGTTTCTCCTCCCATTGATTGTTTTGTACGGCATCAACTTTGTATTGAGTACGATTGTCGGAAAGATGCTCTTTTCCCGTGGCGATGGCATCGCACTGGTCTATGGTTCCGTGATGCGAAACCTCTCCATTGCGCTGGCAATTGCGCTCAATGTGTTTAAGGAACAGGGGTCGGAGATTGCGCTTATCATTGCCGTTGCCTACATTATCCAAGTCCAAGCAGCAGCATGGTACGTCAAATTTACAGACAGGATATTTGGCAAAGTAGCAGAACCAGAGGGTAGTCCAGTGCTCTCACCCTCTTCACAACGCTAACCTCCTACAATAGGCTTTTCGTATGATAGTGAAGCCCGTAAAGCCCACCGCTAAAGCTGGTGGGCTTTACGGGCTATTATTGTAAAATCTGGCTTTGCTTTCGTTGATGTGATAGAGTGTGTATGAAACAGATCAGGACAGTACAGAGCTTTGCCTCATCCTATGGGTTTTGTAATGCGCCGTAAACCACGGCTCAGTCCTGCTGGCTTCATGCACATTCTGTTTCCTCGGAGGTGGCAACAACGCCTCAGCAAAAGGGTATAGCCTCTTCTTGCTCACTCGTTCCCCCTAGCTCTTGGTTCCATACATCCACTCGTTACTACTCGCAGTTCGTTTGGTGGGACAGGTTACATCTCCGCAGCTATGAGAAGCAATAGGGGGTTATTTCCAGGGGATCGTCAAGATAAATTGGCTTCCCTTACCCTTCTCGCTGATAAAGTTGATACTGCCGCCATGCTGCTCTGCCAATCGTGCCACGAGCACCAACCCAATACCAATACCCCGCTGGCGACGGGAAAGACCATTACCAAGTTGGACAAATGACTGAAAAAGATAGGCGGTATCGGCTGAGGCTATGCCAATACCGGTATCCCATACGGTAAAGACTACCCGATTGTTTACCGGGTCGCCGGTAACGTTTAACCCTACTTTCCCCCCATCAGGCGTAAATTTGATCGCATTGGTGAGCAGATGGACTAACATTTGTTTGAGCCGACGTGCGTCTGCTTCAAGTGTTTCTACCATAGGGTCAAGCGAAAGCGACATTTCTAGCTGTTTTTTGTGGGCTTGCTCAGCCACAGTACGCATACTTCCCTCACAGATGGGGGCTATCTGTATAATATCTCTGATAAGCGTTGCCTTACCAGACTCAATTTTGGCTAGGTCTAGGATGTTGTTTATCAGATCAAGTAGGTACCGTCCATTTTGCTCAATATTCGCTAACGAATTTCGCTGCTTATCGGTGATAGAACCGTAGACCTCTTCTTGCAACGCTTCAGATAAGCCCAAGATGGCGTTGAGCGGAGTCCGCAATTCATGGCTCATCATGATGATAAAATCATCTTTGATACGCCGTGCGCGTGATAGCTCTGATGATGCCGTATTCAGTACCTCATACAACTGCTTGAGCAAAGTCTCAGAATGCTCCTGCTGTTCCTGTGCTTCTGCCAACATACCGGGGGAACTCTGCAGCTGTTGCACAAAATCCTGTTGGTATGCCTGACGCGCAATAGCACAGAGGATACTGTGTTTGATGAAGTCGCTTTGGTATTGGGACTTCACGAGATAATCTTGCGCCCCTTCCTGTATGGCGTACAATCCTGTAGCCTCATTGTCTACCAACATAATGATAGGAGTAGCCGGGTATCTCCGGCGCAGCAGAGCCAGGATAGATTCTCCACTGTTGCCCGATAATGCTGCGTTTAGCAAGATGACCTTGATTCCCATTCCTGCCAGTATTGGCAAGGCTTCTTCTGCTTCTTGTACACTCCATAGTCCAAAAGGCAAGGGGAATACGTCATCAAAGATACGCGAGATTTCTTGGCGTTCTTCTATTGGTACTCCAACAAACAGGAGGGTATCTACATCTTTGTCCATACCTTATTTGCCTATCTTTGCCTATCCTTATGTGCGCCCTTACCATAGCCCCTCTTGACTTGGAATGGGCGAGGGGGAACCGTTCATGCCCCTTCTCCCCCCGGTGGGGGAAGGGGCAGAGGATGGATGTTGTCCGGCGAGACGGTAGGGACGGTCTGAACGCAGGGTATCCCAGACATCCACAAGGGCAAAGATACGTGCCGACAAGGGTATCTCCTCGCCCGTTAGCCCACACGGATAGCCGGTTCCATCCCATTTCTCATGATGGGCATAGGGTATATCCAGGGCAGGGCGGAGAAAGTCAATGGGAAAGAGCCATTCATACGCATAGACTGGGGGTAAACGCATAATGTCCCACTCTTCATCAGTCAATGGTCCTATCAGTGTCACCCATCGGTTGCATTGGTATCAGCAATGCAACTTCAACCCCCGGACCAGGTTGGCGATTGGCTATGCGGTATCTCCCACCAATATTCCACAGCAATATGGCAATCAGAGATAGCCCTAGCCCCATCCCGACCACTTCGCCACTAAACCCCTTTTCTGCTTGAAAGTAGGGTATCCATACGTGGGTTATTTGCTCTGGTGCAAGGGTGATACCATCATCACGGATACAGACTTGCAACATTTGCTCGGTATCGGCAGAGAGTACTACCTCAATACATGGGGTATGTTGTGGATGAAACTTTTTGGCATTTTCCAGGAGTTGGTGCAATATCAACTCTACCGCTTGGGTAGAAAGCAGTATTCGCTTTTCTTCCAAGCAATGACTCCTAGTTACCCGAACTTGGTCTAGCCCCAGGTCGCCGGCGATCCTGGCGACAATCTTCTTGATACAAGCGGGATTACACGCCTCACCGGGTTGTACAAGAGAAGGGGAGCGAACGTAAGATCGAATATCTGCAAGCTGTTTGCGGAGACGTTGGGCACTTTGCATGGCAATGGCAGCAAACTCTTTGACCTCTTCTGGCTCAAGGTTTCGGGCTTCATCATTCAGCAAATACAGACTGTTGATAAGCCCGGTGAGGGGGGTACTGAGTTTGTGCGAAATGAGCGAATGAAAGGTCCACACCTGTCGTTGGCGGGTCATCTGGTTAGTCACATCGTGCAAGCGGACAAGTGAACCGGTTTGTGAGCCAGCTGGCAGGTCTATGATGTCCACTTGCAGCCACAGCGTCTCAGACGTAGGGGTTTCGGGGCGGACGAGATAGCGCACCGGCTGTACTTCATGCATAGCATAGGTCGGGACTGCCCCATTCGTCCAGTCTGTCCATGCATCAGCCGGTTCATACTGGTAGTGGGGGCGGACAAGGGTATGAAAATCCCCCTTGACTGTCGGTTCTTCCCCTGATGGTGCTAGGTAGAGGTAGCGGCGTGCGGTCTCATTGGCATAGCGCAGGGTTCCATCTGGGTTGACAATGATAAAGCCTGCTTCGGCATGGTCTACCACCCACTCAAAACGTGAGCGTTCTTCCATCAGGCAGCGGTAGCGGTTCAGGCGAGTGATAGTTCGTATACGAGCACGGAGTTCAATACGATTAAAGGGCTTACTGATAAAATCATCTGCCCCTACTTCTAGCCCTTGCAACCGGGAGTCTTGGTCGTCTAGGGCTGTGACCATGATAATGGGGACTTCGGAGGTCAACGGGTTTGCCCGCAATTGGCGACAAACCTCAAACCCATCCATATCCAGCATCATCACGTCAAGCAAGATTAGGTCTGGAAGTAGCGTTTGGGCTTGGTGTATGGCTTCTTTGCCATCACCGGCAAACGCAAGGGTATAGTCGTAGGCAACAAGCAATGCTTCAAGCGTATCGCGTCCTGCTGGTTCATCATCAACAATGAGTATGGTACTGGTATGAGTCATAACCTTTATCCTAAATACGAGAACCTCTGCCTCTACTGAGAGAACTTTGCCAAACGTTGTTGTTTGCATGCAGTGGGGGATGATGTATGGATGTAACGGACTGCATGGGTGAGGGTAACACTAATTGGTCAGCCTAGAAACCAAAAAATGGTGTGATTTGAGATTTCTCTTGTACCGGCTTCATGATAATGATATTGGTTGGTTATTGCTCTGATCTGCATTGCCGATGGTCTCTCTCCTATGAGTTCTTTACTCTGTACGCTAGTATAAATGCAAGCGTCTTCTCTGCCTATCCTACACATGGGGTACTTCAAAATACGCCATATGGCGTATTTTGAAGGGGAGAAGGGGATGTTTGGTTTCCCCTCGCCCTGGATTGGGAGCGGGGATTATTCCCTCATCCCTCGGTATGCGCTTCATTTAGCGGTTTACGATAATAGTAGGGTCTTTGTATCAATGGGATAACTAGTTCTACCACCACACCTGGACCGTGGTCGCGGTTATAGATATGGTAGCTCCCCCCTACACTCCAGAGCAACATAGCGACCATAGCCAACCCTAAGCCCATCCCTGGCACCTGCCCACTAAAGCCCCTTTCCGCCTGATAATATGGTGCCCACACCCGCGCCAATTGGTCGGAAGAAAGCGTGACCCCATCGTCATATACCTGAATACAAAGCCCCTCTTCAGCACGTAGGCTCAAGACAATCTCAATAGCCGGGTTGTGTTGCGGATGGAATTTGTGGGCATTCTCCAACACCTGCCGCAATAACAAATTGACCGCCTGTTCTGACAGCGCAGTACGCAACTGCGGGTCATGTTCAGGAACTGCTGAAATAAGAAGGGTCTTTATCTCTACGTCTGCACACAACGCAGTAATCAATTGGGGAATAGCTTGTAAGCGACATTCGTTGCCTGGATGAGCAAGATTTGGGGTCGTCAAGAAATGGCGAATACTGCGAAATTGGTTGTGCAATCGTTGAGCACTATTGTAGGCAATGGTAGCAAACTCTCGCATCTCTTCCTTTGAGCGATCTTTGGCTTTGTCTTGCAACAGATACAAGCTATTGAGCAGGCAGGACATGGGGGTATTGAGCTTGTGGGAGATGAGCGCGTGAAAGGTCCACATCTGGCGTTGGGTGGTCATCTGTTCCGTCACATTTCTGAGACAAACCAGATAGTCTGTTGTGGTATCACGGGAAAAGGTGATCAGTTCAACATGCAGCCAAAGCGTCGAAGACATGGTTGTCTCCGGTTGGATAAGGTAACGGAGGAGTTGCTGGTCTTCTGGTAATAACGGGGTAACTTTGTGCGATGCTTTCCAGTCTTTCCAAGCATCTTCCGGGTAGCAGTGGTAAAACTTTTCGACAGTTTCCAAAAAAGAAACCGGCTGTTCGGACAACGTTTGGGGTTGAATGTGGAGATGTGTTCGTGCCTGCTGATTGGCATAGAGGATATTCCCCTGCTCGCTGATGACCAAAAACCCCTGGTCGGTATGCTCAACAACCCATTCAAACCGGGCGTGTTCGGCAGCAAGGGCTGCCTCCGCCTGCTTGCGCTCGGTAATATCTGTGCCAGAACCAATCAAACCAACAACTCTTCCAGCTTCATCTCGCACAATGGTATTAAGCCAAGCAATGATACGCTCTTCCCCACTGCGTGTCACTACAGGATTTTCAAAGTAGAGGTAGGTATTCGTTGAATCTTGCTTAACCTCGCTAAAGACCGATTCGACAACCTGCTGAAACCGCTCTGGGACAAATTGGGTAAACCAGTGCTTACCAATAATCTCTTCTTGGGGATAGTCTAGCACTTCACATCCCTTGCGATTGATAAGCGTCACGTTGCCATCCTTGTCGAGCGCAATAAAGAGCACACCGGCGAGGTCGAGATAGAGTTGGGATCTATCGCGCTCTTCCTTGAGCAGTTCCTCAGAACGTTTGCGTGTTAGTACATTAACGAAGATGTCCCCCATCACCCGAAAGAGTCGGGTATCTGTATCAACCCACTGTTTTTCTTTGGCTATCCAATAGAGCGAGAAGCAACCTATCAAGGTCTTCTCAAGAATAAGCGGCATGATAAAGAGCGATTGGACATGCTGCTGCTGCCAGTACTGCTGCTCTTTGGCGGCTTCTGGCGGCATATGCGCTACCTGTGATACCTTGATAACCTCACCTTGCCGTAGCTGCGAAAGAGCCCAGGAATAGTTGGAGAGATCAATTGATAGGAGTTTGTGGGTTAGGAGTGTGGTTTGATCTTGTGCTGACTGCCACGTATAGCACCCGGTCACACGCTGGTTTGCATCGTCTATCAAGGTGATGGTACACCTATCCACATCGGAAAATTCGCCTATCTCTTGTAGCGCCCGATGGATGGCTGCGTCTACCTCTTCAAGCGGGATGGCAATGAAGCGGGTGGAGATACCCGTAACGAGTTCTTCTAAGGCTAATCGTTGTTGGAAGGCTTGACGTGTTCGTTGGATAGTCAGTTGGTTGTCAATCCGTGCCAGCACCTCTTCGGCGCGAAATGGTCGGGTGATATAGTCTACCCCACCAGCATGAAACGCCTCTACTATGTCGGACACTTCGTCTAGCGCACTGATGAAGATGACGGGAATATGTTTGGTATGAGGGTGGTCCTTGAGTTTACGACATACCTCAAAGCCATTGATAAGTGGCATGGCTATATCAAGCAAGATGACATCAGGGGCTTCAAGGGTTGCTGAGTTCACTCCCTGGTTGCCATCAAGCGCGACCCGCACAAGGTAGCCATGCTCTTTGAGCATACGCGAGATAAGCCATAGATTATCTGCCGTGTCATCTATCACAAGAACAGTCGCAGAATCAGGTGTTTTCTTAGTTGTACCCGATATAGGATTGTGTATTGCCAATGCCGACTACCCCATCACTCACCGTATTCCAAGATTGCTTGTCGGGCATAGTCTTGATAGGTACCAATAGAACGATATTTTTGGTAGCGTTGTTCAAGGAGCGTAGCGGTATCAAGCTGCTGAAGGTAGGCTAATGTCTCCGCGAGGTGGTCGCCAACCTGAGCAATAGTAGTAGCACTATCCATATGTGCCCCTCCTTCTGGCTCGGCGATAACCTGATCGGCTATGCCAAGCGCATAGAGGTCGTGAGCAGTAATCCGCATTGTTTCGGCAGCTTCGGGGGCTTTAGATGAATCACGCCAGAGAATAGAGGCACAGGCTTCGGGGGTAGCAACGGCATAGATGGCATTTTCTAGCATAAACAAGCGGTCTGCAACCCCTATAGCCAACGCTCCGCCACTTCCCCCTTCGCCTATCACACAAGAGATAATCGGGGTTTTAAGCCCTGCCATCGTCATGATGTTTTCTGCAATGGCATTTGCCTGTCCGCGCTCCTCAGAATCTTTGTTGGGGTTTGCGCCGGGGGTGTCTATAAAGCAGATGACGGGAAAGCCAAACTTTTCGGCGTAGTGAAAGATACGCCAGGCTTTGCGATAGCCTTCTGGGTGGGGCATACCAAAGTTGCGGCGGATGTTTTCGCGGGTGTCATGCCCCTTCTGGTGCCCAACGATCATGACCGTCTGCCCACGAAATGCGGTAATGCCGGCAATAATAGCCGCATCATCACCAAAGCGTCTATCGCCATGCATCTCAATAAAGGTTTCACATAGCCCGTGGATATAGTCCATTGAACGGGGACGTTGGATATTGCGGGCAAGTTGGACGCGATCCCATGGGGTCAATGGTTCGGATTGTTCGAGTTGTGTCATAACGTATCTCTTTTATTGTCCTACAACCAATGCCGATTCCTGTGGCTCTTGTTGCGGGGAGCGTTCGGGCGATTGTCGGCTATGTAGGGCGAGCAATTTTCCAATGGTCAACCGCAGGTCGCCGCGGGAGACGACCATATCTATCATGCCATGCTCTAGCATAAACTCTGCTGTTTGAAAATCTGGCGGTAGCTTTTGGCGGATGGTCTGTTCAATAACTCGCTTGCCAGCAAAGCCAATGCGTGCGCCGGGTTCGGCAATGATGATGTCGGCGACAGAAGCATAGGATGCCGTCACTCCGCCATAACATGGGTCTACCATCAGCGAAATATGGGGCAGGGCAAGGGAGGTCAGTCGGGTGAGAGCCATAGATACCTTTGCCATCTGCATCAAGGCTATCACCCCTTCTTGCATCCGTGCGCCCCCACTGCTATTGATAGTCAAGAGGGGGATACGCTGGTCGGCGGCACGCTCGGCGGCACGGACCATCTTTTCTCCATAGACACTGCCCATAGAAGCTCCCATAAAGCTAAAATCACAGATAGCCAGCGAGAGGGGTTGTTCTGCTATAGTTCCGGTGCCAATAATAACCGCATCGTAGAGATCAGTCTCTTGTTGCGTTTCATCGAGTTTGTCCCGGTAGCTCTGGTCGAGTGAGTAAAAGGCTAAGGGGTCTGTTGGGGCTATCTCTCTATCGTGTTCTTCAAACGTATCTGGGTCAAGCAAGGTCAGCCGCTCACGAGCACTCAGTTGGTGATGGTAAGAACACTTAGGACAAACTTTGAGGTTATCGTTGAGTTCGCGTTGATAGATGATGTCACGACAGGCGGGACACTTTGCCCACATATCTTCTGGTACTTGAGCTTCGCCTTGTTCGTGGCGTGTGGTAAAGCTCTTTCGGGTACGTCGGAAAAATTCTTTCATACGTGCATTATAGCATATCATTGAGATCATACTGAGTCGGGTCATCCTCGGCAGGGGGAGGGGGAGCAGCTCATTCCCCTGCTCCCCTCGGTGGGACGCGGGGCAGGGGATGGGGGGATTCCGACTCCCTGCTCCCCTCGGTGGGACGCGGGGCAGGGGATGGGGGGATTCCGACTCCCTGCTCCCCTCGGTGGGACGCGGGGCAGGGGATGGGGGGTTGCCAAACACCTACCCCCGACAAATGCAGTAGCTTGTCTAAAATGATAGGGCATGCTACACTACGAACCATAAACTACGGGCATGCACAAATGCTTTCGCCAATAAAAAACCAAACAATAACCATATTTGAGGATTATGCAAGACTACTACGAGATACTTCAGGTACATCCAAAAGCCGATCATGAGACCATCCAAGCAGCTTATGCGCGACTAGCTGAACGGTATGACCTATCACGACTAGATGGTGCTGCCGATGAACTGGTTACAATTGCCCAACAGCGGCGCGAAGAGGTAGATCAAGCCTTTGCCATACTGGGTAACGCAGAGCGGCGGGCTGCCTACGACCAAGAACAGTACCATGCTGCCGCACCTCCCCCTACCACCCTATCAGCAGGACAAGCTATGGGGTCTGCTGATGACCTAGACGACCTAGATTACTTGACTGAGGAAGACCTGGTTGATTACCGTCCGCTGCCGCCAGCAAACCAACAAGAGCGACCAAGCGACTTCAATACGCAGCCGATGTTGACGGTGGATGAGATCGTCAAAATGCAAAAACGGCAATCGCGCCGATCATCCTTCTGGTCTAGCCCGGCAACAGTGGCAGCTATCATGACCTTTGTCATTGGATTTTCTAGCCTGTTGTTGACCGGCGGGGGTATCACCGCCATGCATCCCCCCGTTCCCAACCAAGAAACGCAACAGGCAATGATGCAGGGGCAGCAGGGGCAGCAGGGGCAGCAGGGGCAGCAGGGGCAACCACCGGGTATGGATATGCCTTCGTCTGATCAATTGACGAGCCAGTTTGAAGACCAGATTGTGCTGGCAAAACAGGCGGCAAATGAAGCCCCCGATAATCCCAATGCATGGATTAGTCTTGGCAATACACTGTATGACAGTGTGCAGATTGTCTATGAGCATATGCCCGACAGTGAAGCCTACCGCGAGTTGCTTCCCCGATGGCTTGAAGCAAGCGAAGCCTATGAAAAAGCCCTTGAGCTAGACCCCGACAATGCAGTAGTGCGCTCTGATATGGCTATCAGCCTGTGTAACTATGGGGTGGGCAACCGCAATGAGGAGTACATAGCGCAGGGGTTAGCACAGGCGCAACAAGCCTTTGCCGATGGTCCCGAAGAGGGGCGAGTATTGCTCAATCTTGGCACCTGTTTGGTCAGCGTCAACCCACCAAAGACCGATGAAGCCCTCAAGCACTGGCGCAAGATACTGCTGTTGCCAGAAACTGAGCAGGGAGTTGTTGTGCAGGCACAGCGCATGCTGGCGCGATATGAGGAGCAATAGCTTATGTCCCCTTCCCCATTTACTGTCGTCAAGGTCAGCGGACGCGAGCTAGACGACCCGGTGTTTTTGTCTGGGTTGTGCCATGCGTTGGCAGTGCTAGATCGGCAATTGGTGCTCGTCCACGGTGGCGGCAAAGAGATCACCGCAGCAATGGAGCGATTTGGGCTAGAGTCCCATTTTGTCGAGGGGCTACGGATAACCCCACCAGAGAGCATGGCGGTAATGGAGATGGTCGTCTGTGGGGCTATCAACAAGCGGCTTGTGGCAAAACTCGTTGTGGAGGGGAGGCAAGCCATTGGGTTAAGTGGCGTAGACCTAGGGTTGCTGCGCTGTGAACCCTACCGTCCGAATGGGCTAGACCTGGGGCGTGTAGGAATAGTCTCGCAGGTAGACATTGCATTGCTGCATACAATAATGAGCATGGGATGGCTACCAGTGTTGGCTCCAGTAGCCCTTGGACAGGATGATGGACTTTCCTACAATGTCAATGCCGACCATATGGCGTTGGCTCTAGCAACGGCTCTCACCCGTACCGTAGCCCAAACGGAATTGGTCTTTGTGAGCAATGTACCGGGTGTGCTGATTGACAGGCAGATAGTTGCCCAAATGACGAAATCGGATATTGAGCACGGAATAGAGTCTGGCTCCATTACTGATGGGATGATACCAAAGGTACGATCAGCACTGCATGCACTAGATGCGGGGGTAGCCTCGGTACGCATCACGAACCTTGAGGGAATAGCAGATGGCGGCACCCGTATCATCTAACACCGGCGATATATTTCGTCATCTCAGTGTAGCACAACGAGCAACTATTGAAGCGCACATGTCTTGGATAGCCTATCCAGAGGGGGCAATTATCCATACCCCCTACCACCAACAACACGCTTTGTTTCTCCTCCAAACAGGTAAAGTACAAGTCTACAAATGCACCACTGAAGTTCGCATCCTGCAGCTTTTTGTGTTGGAGCCAGTAACGCTCTTTGGTGAAATGACGATGTTTGGGCAGTGGAGTAGCTTTGCCCGTGCCGTAACGCGATGTGTTGTAGGGCGTATGGAACATACGATGCTGCGGGAAATGCTAACCCAATCACCTGGCTTAGCCCTCGATGTCATGCAAATGATGGGACAGCGACTGCGGGAGATGGAAAACAAGTTGGTTGATTTAGCCTTTAAGCATGTGCCACAGCGGTTGGCTACAGTGCTGATCAACCTAGCAGGGGGTATGACCGATTCGCCATCGTCGACAGTTGAGCCTTTGGTGGTGCGCCGCTATACCCACCAGCAACTTGCCGAGATGATTGGCTCCTATCGGGAGACTGTTACCAAGATTATTGGCGAGTTTCGGGACGCGGGGTTGATACGGGTTGAGAATGATGTTATCTACTTGACAGACTTGGCAGCATTGTTGGAGTTGGTGCAGCAGTAAGGTCTTTCAGGGGCAGGGGGAGCAGGTCGGGTCGTTTCGGGCAACCCCCACACCCCTAACCCCTTCCCCCACCGAGGGGAGAAGGGGAACGAGCAGGGTGAGCAAATAACTATGGTCTGGTCATTGCTGCTTAGAGCGTAATCCCTAGCTCTTCTAGCTTGGGCTTGAGTAGCTCTTCGGCTTTACAAAGGCGTAATCGTTCTACAATATACGCCCGATCTAGCGTAGCAAGCTGGCGTTGAGCCACAGAGGTAGCATCGTCGGTATCCTTTTGCTGCTGTTCAGGTCCACGTTCCATGAGGAGCTTGTGGATGAGCACATCTTCTGGAGCCAGCATAGACACCCGTGAGCCAAGTAATGGCATACGGCGCAAATGGTCAATCATCTGCTCATCCAACTTTATTGTATAGGTCTTGCTATTGCGTCGCACACTAAGATCATCGCAAAGGTTGATACCACTCCACATAATCCTCCGTCCATCAAATTGGACAACGCGTTTTGCTGCTTTCATCGTTTGCGAAACGGTGCTGAGTGTTCCTGGAGGGAGAACAATATCGATATTTCGGATGGGGCGGCGATTGCCATAGACATGGGCAGCAGAACCGCCATAGATGCCCCACGACATATTGATAGAGTCTAGCAAGCGTTGAATGATACCAAGATTACCGGCGATTAAAGACATAATATACTTACTCCTGCCTAATTCGGCGTTACTAGTTCAGACCTGCAGCGTTTGCCCACAATCTGGGCAGTGGTCACAGTCCATAGGCATAGCCTTCTCTCCCCATGGGGGTTCCTAGCGTTTTCTCCCACGATTGTGCTGAGGGTCACGCTTACGCCGAGGTTTTGCAGGAACCTTCGCCACTGACGCATTGATCTACAGTGAGGCTTTTTGCGTGCCACCTGGGCTAGGCGACCCATCAACTCGCCAACTTGATGGGTCAGTGCCGCAATTTCTGCCCGGAATTGCCGCATGATTTGGAGAGCTTCTTGTAAGGTTGTTAGCATATAAGTATACCACAGTGGTCTCCAGAGAGCAAAATTGGTTCAAAAGCGGCTCCCCCTCGCCGCTTGCAGATCATCAAACCGTCTACCATTTTTCCTAACCATCACCAAATAATCGGCACCACTCCCGCACTAAAGCCAGCTGCTCCCCCTACCAATAGTATCTTGTCGCCTGGCTGAATACGCCCTTCTTCTAGGGCAATACTCAGCGCAATGGGCATACTTGCCGCTGCGGTATTTCCCACCTTATCCAATGTCATAACGCACCGTTCTAGCGGATAGCCGGTCTTCTTGCTGATAAGTTCAATAACACGCCGTGATACCTGATGGGGAATAACCAACGCAACATCTCGTGCCATATCCCACCCTAGCTCCTCGTTGACCTGACGCAACAACGGGGGGATGGCATTGACTGCCAATGCCTGCATCTTCTTACTTTCGCTCTCAAAATACATCTTTGAGGTATCATGACGCATAAGTGTACCGCCAGACAGCATTGTGGAGAGCCGCCATTGGCTACCATCGGAGACAAACCGACCCGGCAGAATACCGCGCCCCACCTCATCCGATGCTGCGACCACACACGCCCCCCCACCATCACCAAGCGTCAACCCGGCAAATTTGAGGTACAGGTCTTTGGCATCATCAATGTGCCAATTAATGCTAGGAGAAAGCACCTCACCAGTTGTCACGAGTATCCGCCTAGCCCTTCCCGTTTGCACAAACGCCTGGGCAATATCCAGCGCATTAAGGAAGCTATTACAGGCATTTTTTACATCAAAGACCGAGGCGTTGGTACAGCCAAGTTTTTCTTGTACAATGTTAGCCGTTGCAGGTTCGGTAATGTCGTCAGAGGCAGCGGCAAAGATGACCATATCCATATCCTGTGGGGCGAGGTGCGCGTTGGTTAGGGCATCTTTCCCTGCCAATGCTGCCATATCTGAAGAGCACCCGCTTTCACTGTAGTAGCGATGGGCAACCCCACTCAATCGTTCTATCAAGCTGACGGGCATACGAAAGCCATTTTCGGCACTTACCCGTACGGCTACATCGGTTGAGGAAACCGACTGCTCAGGGAGATAGCGTCCCACCCCCGCTATGACAACCGACCCAGGAGTTTTCCATGTCATACGCCAATCACTTTCCACGTCAGTGCTGTTCTGCTTTGTATTGTACGCTATTTTTAGGGCAAAGGTCCCCTAATTAGCGGCGTATTGCCACCAAGGTAATGTCATCGTGCTGCTTTGCGCCCTGGGTAAAATCAGCTAGTACCTGTTGTAGATGCTCAATCATCGCTTCAGAGCTGGTTGTGGGACCGTCTTTCACCGCTTGCTCCCACCGCTCAAAACCAAACATTTCGCCTGTGTGCTGCATAGCCTCAACAACCCCATCACTACACATAATAATCATATCCCCTTCCTCAAGCATTAGCGAGACATGGTGGTATTCTGCCTCACTGCCAAGCCCAACCCCAAGCGGTAGCCCATAGGCTTGCACCCATTGAATGGAGCCATCGGCATGGCGTAGCAGCGGCATAATGCAGCCGGCATTAAACGAGCGCAAAATGGTTGTGGATTGTTGATTATCAGACGTTAGGCAGGTGATTTCTACATAGGCAAGCGCACAATTTTGCCGCGTGGTGAGGGTGTAGGGAGATATTGCCTCGTCTAGCTCCCCCAAGAACTGGTTGAGCGAATAGGCTTGCGTCATCAGGTCAGAGAGTACCTCACTAAAGGAGAAGGCTTGGGTAATAATAATCTTGAAGGAAACAAGGCTTACTGCCATAAGCAGTGCGGCGGGCATCCCCTTACCAGAGACATCCCCTACAGCAAATGAATACCGCCGTTCTTTCTCTTCGTCATGGTCAAAGAAGTGGTAGGTATAGAAATCTCCGCCTACATCATACGCCGGGGCGCAAAAGCAAAAGACATCTAGGTCTGCAAAGTTGGGGGTTTGTGGTGGGAGTAGGTTTTGCTGGATACGACGGGCAACATTGAGCTCATCTTGCAGGTGTTCATTTAGTGATTTGAGATGTTGATATGCCGTCTGGAGTTCTGACTCCATCTGCTTGCGTTCGGTGATTTCCTCTTTTACGGCGACAAAGTGGGTAATGGAGCCATCCGCATCAAAGATGGGCGAGATAGAGGCAAATTCCCAAAAGAGTGTACCATCCTTACGTTTATTGTGAAACTCACCATACCACTCCCTGCCAGCAGTAACAAGCTCCCACAATTCTTTATACCCCTCTGGGGAAAGCTCGCCTGACTTGAGAATACGCGGGTTTTGCCCAAGAGCTTCTTCCAGCGTGTAGCCGGTCACTTGGCTAAACTTGGGGTTAGCATACTCTATGTTGCCCTCAAGGTCTGTGATGACGATAGACACAGGGCTTTGCTCTATCGCACGATAGAGCTTGCGTAACTGAATCTCATTTTGTTCAAGTTCTGCGACTTTTCGTCGTAGGTAAATATTTTCTTCTTGTAAGGCGCGTACGTCCTCTAGATTATTGTTCATGGAAATCTCCGTACCCAGAGTTTGCGGTCAAGGGAAGCATAAGGGGACATCTATAAATGTATCAGACATTTTCACCTCCACTATTGTACCATACCCACTCTCCTGTTTCTTATGGTATAGTTCATTCCGTTGTAGAGACGTAGCGTGCAATGTCTCATCCCTCCCTTTGCGATTGCCTTCTCCCCACGCAGGGCAATTGCATTACCTGTACTCTATTTCACAATCAGGTAATTTTGATACTTTTGTTCCATTTTTTACTCCACATTTTCAAACAAAAGAGCGGAATAATTGTTTCTTATCCGTTGGTAACGTAACGTGAAACCCTTGATGTACGACAAAACCAGCATATACGGTTGATTTTTGGGAGCTATCACCAGTACTTGTGATACATTTCACAGGTAATGCAATTGCCCTGTCCCCACGCTTGACACAGCCCTTACCTATACTATAGAATGAACATTGGGGGTTTATGGTTTATATGGGAAAAAGAGTATGCACGAACCACAAAAATACATGTTCAACTTGTTGCTTGCCCTGGGCATAGTCCTGGTTATCTTCTTTGTTGCCAGTTGGGACAAGAGTACCTTGTCTTTGTCACAGCCCGGAGCATCGTTGGCTGCCCCGCTCCAGCAGACCGGCGATATTGAGTGGTCCCCTCCTACAGGGTCACTCACCATTGAACCGGGACAGACCAATCAAGAGGTTTCCCCAAGCCCAATTCTTCGCAATAATTCACTCTCTGAAACGGTAACGCTGGAGATAAGTGAGCAGGGCATCCCCGCTGGTTTTTCGGTAGATGTTAGCCCTAGCCTTGATGACATTAGCAATCTCGGTGGGCTAACACTTGGTACCAATGATAATGATAGGGAACAGGCTTTCCAGATATTTGTCACGGCTCCCGCTGGTGCTACCGCAGCAGATAGCTTTACCTATGAACTCATCGCCACCGATGCTGATGGCAAACCGTATACCTTTACCCTAAGCGTCACTATACAACAAGCCCCTACCCCAACCCCTACCTACACTCCAACCCCAACCCCCACCTACACCCCCGTCCCCCAATCTATCGTGGTGGAGCTTTCGGTGCGAGGGGACAGTGCTCAGAGTGCCACGCCAGGAGAAGTTGTCGTCTACAATCTGCGAATACGCAACCCAGGAAACGTCCAGGGAACATATAAAATAGAGTTTCCTAATTCTTGTGTTGAGGCAATATCAGGGTGTGCTGAGACTCCAAGCCAGGACACCTTCTTGATAGAACCAGACCGCGAGCGCGATTTTCAGGTGTCCATCATTTTACCAAAAGATGCACCAGAGGGAGCGGTTGCCTATACGACAGTGCGAGCATACCTGGTGTCAGACCCCAACGTGTATGCCCAAGTCCAACTCATCACGACAGTGAAAGAAGCCCCCACCCCAACCAAGACGCATACCCCGACCAACACCCCCACACCGGGGCGTATTTGCCAAGACTACTACGAGCAAGACGACAAACGGTCTACAGCCCGCCATATTGAGGTCAACCTGCCGCAGCCCAAGCCCGGCGACTTGCGTGTCAAAGAAGACCCTGACGATAGACGGGCTATCTGCCCCGCGGGTGACGAAGACTGGCTGAAATTTGGGGCTATAGAGGGGAAAGTCTATACCATAGATATTTTGGATATGGCAGAGGGCATCGACCTCTCGCTAGAACTCTTTGACGAACATGGGCAGAGTATCGCCTTCAATGATGATTACTTTTATCGCAACCGTTCTGGCAAAGACGATGAACGCGATCCCATAGACGACCCCCAGGATAATGACGAACGTGATCCCAAAGTTGAGGCGCACCCCCACGACATCAGACCGCGCATAGACTCCTGGCGAGCACCATCCAATGGCACATACTACATCCGTGTGCGTGATGTGGCGGGGAGAGGTGGCGTAGACCGTACCTACACCATTGAGGTACGGACAGAAAGCTATGGACCTACCCCCGTTACCGTTGGGCAAGTCTGTATGGACCGCTTCGAGCCAGATGGTCTGCCAGAGCAGGCTTCGCTGATAGTCTCCAACGAGCGGCAGGAAAACCGTAGCCTCTGCCCTACCGGTGATGCCGACTGGGTAACGTTCTTTGGCAAAGCTGGCAAACGATATATTATCAAGACAGATACCACAAACTATAAAGGACCTGAAGAGGTCAACAACAAACAAGCTGGTGCAGATACCATCCTCACCTTGACAGATCGTGATGGGGTAAGCATCATAGATTTTAATGACGATAGTCCCTTTATGGATACTTTCGACTCAGATATAGAGTTTGTGCCTGAAGTTGATGGCTTTTACTACGTGCAGGTGAAGAATGTAGGCGATATTGGCAACCAGTTTATTCGCTATGACCTGCTCCTCTACCTGTGCAAAAATGACGAAACCAACTGTGGCGGACGTTCTTCTAGCTCGCAGGTGGCAAGTAATTCTATGAGTTCAAGCAGCAGTCCATCTTCTAGCAGGGCAGACTCAACAGCTACGCCAACTATTCCCAGTGAGGAGTTCTCGCTGGATGATGACGATGTTGCTATGCCAGCCAACATCCCCTCTGCTGCTGCCGTTGTTAGTAACAATGCAAAGGCAACAGAGTTACCTAGCCTGCCCCCCGCCCCCCAACAAGACAGCGAACAGCCCTTGCCCACCGCTACACCGATACCGCCACCGCCACCGCTCCCTACGTCCACTCCGGTGCCACCGCCACCGCCGCCACCTTTGCCTACCGCTACGCCTGTACCAGTGCCAGATACCCCAACGCCGGTAGCCTATGTGCCAGATAGTTCAGCCGCAACAACGGTAGCCATGCAAACGCAGGAAGATGCCCACACGCCAACACCTATGCAGGTGGTGCAGGCAGAACAGCAGCCAGTAGCGTTTGACAGTGAGCAACTCTTGAATATTTGGCAGCATGCCGATCAGCCAGTGATAGATCGGCAAGAAACCCGCGGTTGGATGTGGGGGATGTCGGCTATGGTAGCCCACTATGACCCCTACCATACCTCTACGACATCGCCGCCACAGCTGCAATATTTGCCCAATGGTTGGGCTAATGGTGTCCTCGCCTCGCCCGACCCTGCTGACCCCTGGTTTATTACCTTTGGGTTTCTTACCCAAGACCTGATGAACAACGCTTTGCAGTCTGAGGCAGATTGGACTATCCCCCGCCGTTCGGCAGATATGCCGCTGGTTGGCGATAGCCATGATACTACTGCCCCCTCCTACACCAGCTTTCAACGGGTAATGGGAACACGCTTTCCTGACCTCACCGGTGAGCCAGTGTTGGATACGTTAGACCACGAGGGTACTATTGGACTCTACACCGGCGAACGCTATGATGAAGCCCGCCTAGCATTCTTTTTTGAGCAGACCGGGCATAATATACCGCTGGTCTTTTGGGAGTTTCTCAATAATAGGGGGAATAATACTGAAGCAGGTAGGGGAGATACTGCTGATCGCTCCTTAGCAGAAGCCTATAAAACATGGCAGCATACCATAGGTCCCCCCCTCACAGAGCCATATTGGGTCAACGTCACGCTGGACAGTGAAGCGCAACATGTGCTAGTCCAAGTATTCCAACGGCGCGTACTGACCTACACCCCAACCAAGCCGGTGGAAGAGCAAATCACCATGCTAGACGTACATTCACCCCAAACACCTGTTGGTGAAATGCTGCCTTGAGCAATTGCCGTGAATAGCTACCAAGACCCCCTGGCTGCCGTATATCACCTTGTCCATACGATTGGTCCACGGGCAGCTACCTCGCTGGCAGAAGCCCAAGCTGCTGCGTATGTAGACGGACGGCTGCGCCATGCAGGGTTGAGTGTTTCGGCAGACTCCTTCCAAGCCCCCCAGAACAACGGCATAGGACTATTGCTCATAACGGTACTAGCCGCTGTTGCAGCACTGCTGTCTGGTTGGTTCCCGTTGCTCTCCTGTATCTTGGCTTGTGGTCTCCTGCTCCTGACCTTCATAGACGAGGGAATTGTGCCTATGCCTGCCCTAGCCCCCCATGCAACTAGCCAAAACATTGTGGGTATTGCCCCCTGCGAGCAGCACATCCCCCATTGGCGGGTCATCTTGTTGGCAGCTCTTGATACTCCTACCGATGCACGGAGAGGGCAGTGGGCTTATGGAGGACGCACCAGCATCATCATCCGATGGGTAGCATTGGCACTGGTAGCTATCCTAGCCATGTTGCGCTGGTATGATGGGGCAGTTTGGTGGTGGTATGCCCAGGGTATCCCTGTAGTGATGTTGGCATTGTTGCTGCTACCCGCAAAACCGGCGGGGGAAGCATCAGCAGGCGGAGCAGGGGCATTGGCGGTGATGTTGGCGGCAGCAGAGTGTCTGCAAAGCCTCCAGCAGGTTGAGCTCTGGGCAATCGCTCCTGGTGCTACCAGCACCGGCGACAATGGCATCCGCGATCTCCTCCGTCGCTATCCCTTTACCCAAGCAGATACCCTTATCCTCTCGCTGGAAAACATTGTCCCTGGCGATCTTCGTTGGGCTACGCGAGAGGGGATATATGGGCAGTATGCTGCCGATGATCTGCTCGTGCAACTTGCGACTCAGGGGCAAACAGCGACCCCGGAAATTGCCGCTGATATTCGCCCTTCAAATGCGGCAAACTCGCTGGCTATGCCGCTGCATCGGCGTGGCTTTCGGGCAATCTCCCTACACACCCAAGCCCGGTTTACGCTAGAGGAAGGCGAAGATATACTCGAATTATGTAACCCACAAACGATGCATCAAGCGGTACAATTGCTTGTGGATATGATAAAGCATCTTGATAACGAAACGAGCAAGACGCGCAAACGAAAGGAATAATACGCATGGATCTCCCCCTCGCCCTTTATGGAAGCGGGGGGAGCGGGAAATAACGTGGTAGGTTTTGCTCGCCCTCTTGACACCCGTCCCATTTCACGGTATACTTGGTGTTAAGTTTACACTTAGTGGCAATAGCGATATTCTCCAGCCCTTCGTGTGGCAAGCGGAGCGTTCTTGGACCCTATACGGTCCATTTTTTACCCTACAAACTTAGTGTTGTATTTACACTATTAAGAATGTGTTATGAGAAAGAAAGAACCGAAATGAGGCACCCCTATGTATGAACATGCGTATCTTTCCCAAGAGCCAGTTGTAGACCAAGACCTTATCGCAGAAATCCACCGGCTAAAAGCCCAACACCATGCCGTCATCCTTGCCCACAATTACCAATGCGGCGTTATTCAAGATATAGCTGATTTTGTTGGAGATTCGCTTGGCTTATCGCAAGAAGCAGCCAGTACTGATGCTGAAGTCATCGTCTTTTGTGGTGTTCACTTTATGGCAGAGACTGCCGCTATTCTTAGCCCTGACAAAACGGTCTTGCTCCCCGATTTGGAAGCCGGCTGCTCCCTAGCCGACTCTATCACCGCCGAGCAGTTGCGGGCATGGAAAGCTGAACACCCCGATGCGGTGGTCGTCTCGTATATCAACACCACCGCCGAGGTCAAAGCGGAAAGTGATTATTGTTGCACCTCTGGTAATGCCGTAAAGGTTGTTCAATCTATACCGCCAGAACGGGAGATTCTCTTTCTCCCAGATATGTTTCTAGGTAGCTATGTGTATCACATCACCGGGCGAAACATCCGCACCTGGGCAGGCGAGTGTCATGTCCATGCAGCCATCACGCCAGAGGTTATCAACCAAGTACACCAGTCTCACCCAGATGCAGAAATGGTCATCCATCCTGAGTGTGGTTGCGTGACCTCCTGTATGCAGGCAAAAGCCAGTGGCGACTTGCAGAATGGGCATGACATACACATTCTCTCCACCGAGGGTATGATGCGGTATACCCAGGAGAGCGCAGCAAAAGAGTTTGTGATAGCAACCGAGACGGGGGTACTGCACCGTATGCGAAAAGCATGTCCTGCCAAAACCTTCTTGCCTATCAGTGAGTCCACGCTGTGCCACTATATGAAGCTGATTACCCCAGAGAAAGTACTGGCTTCGTTACAACACATGCAGCACCAGATTACCGTAGAACCCCAACTGGCAGCACGCGCCCGTCAAGCCATAGAGCGTATGCTTGCATTGGCATAAAACAGAAAGCAGGTCAATGATGAACCCAATAACCGTTGATGCCCCCCGCACCGTCTTGACTACCCCCCCCACACCCACCCACCAGCATCATACCGACATCCTCATTGTTGGGGGAGGCGTGACGGGTTTAATGGCAGCCCTACGAGCATCGCGCTCTGCCAATGTGATACTCCTAACCAATAGCTCCCCCCTAGAAAGCAACTCTGCCTGGGCGCAAGGGGGCATAGCCGCTGCGCTTGATGCCGCTGATTCCCCCACACTGCACATTGAAGATACGCTCACTGCCGGGGCGGGTCTGTCTGACCGCGCCGCCGTAGAAGCCCTAGCATGGGAAGCCCCCCTACTCATGTATGAATTGGCAAAACTAGGGATGCCATTTGAGCGCGAAAATGGCGATTTTGTACTTGGACTAGAGGGTAGCCATTCACATCGGCGCATCCTGCATGTGGGCGATATGACGGGTCTAGCCCTAACCAATACGTTGGTTCACCAAGTACGCTCCTCGCCGCATATCACCATCCTTGCCGGCTACCAAGCTATTGAACTCCTCTGCCACACCGCAGATTGTACGGGCGTATTGGCATTGGATGATGACGGCAATCTCCATCATTTCGCTGCCACCGCGACTATCTTGGCTACCGGTGGAGCAGGGGCGTTGTATGGGCTAACCAGCAACCAACCCGGTGCGCTTGGCGAAGGGATCGCGCTGGCGTACCGAGCAGGGGCAGAGGTGGTAGACATGGAATTTATCCAGTTTCACCCAACGGTCTTTCAGACCAGCGATGGTCAAGGGTTTCTCATTAGCGAAGCGACCCGTGGCGAAGGGGGCAAACTATACAGCCTCGGCGGGGAGCGGTTTATGCCTGCCTTTCACCCCCGCGCCGAGCTTGCCCCGCGTGATGTCGTCACACGGGGCATTTTTGATGCCATGCAGCGTGAGGGAAGCACCCATGTGTTGCTTGACCTGACCGACATGTCTGAAGGGTATATGCAACGCCGTTTCCCGACTATCTATGCTCGCTGTTGCAAAGAGGGCATCAACCCATCACGAGAAGTTATCCCCGTTGCCCCGGCTGCCCACTACCTCATGGGCGGTATCCGCACGAACCTGTATGGGGCGACAACGCTCCCCGGTCTCTACGCCGCTGGTGAGTGTGCTTGTACAGGGGTGCATGGGGCAAATCGGCTGGCGAGCAACTCGTTGCTTGAGTGTCTCGTTTCTGGGAGCCGTGCTGCCGCTGCTGCCCTTGTCTACGGTGAAAACCAACCAAATAACTACACAGCAAGCCATAGCGAGTGGGTAGCAACCAGCATCCCCTATGCTACCCGCCGGGGTAATGGGGCTATAGTTCCGTCAAAGGCTACCCTTGCCGACACCATGCGAACCTGCGCCGGTCCGCTGCGTTCTGCCGAGGGGCTGTCCAAAGGGATGCAACGGCTGGCATGGTTCCCCCGCCAAGCATGCACAACGTCACCAGAGACGATTACGTTGGCAAATGCGGCATTGGTAGCCGAGCTTATCATAGCCGGGGGGATGATGCGCGAGGAGAGCCGTGGCGCACACTATCGCCGCGATTTTCCTGCGACAAACGATAGCCAATGGCGCAACCATTTGGTGATGCGGCGGGGGAGTGGCGCATACACGGTGAATACCGTCACCGACCTACACCCCATCGCCCCCAAGCGGGATACGCCCGGCTATACAGAACTAGAAGCCTACGCCACAGGCGAATATTGTCTCTTGGCGGCGGCTGCCATTGGATAGCTGAATAGCTGAATAGCTGGATAGCTGGATAGCTGGATAGCTGGTGCTACAGTCATAGTCAAGCAATAACAAGAAAGGATACCTTATGGAATTACCACACGCTATCATTGCCAGCATTGTTGAGCAGGCATTGCAAGAAGACATTGGGCATGGCGACCTTACCACGCTTGCGACTATCCCCGCCACCGCCCAGGCAACAGCACACATCGTCACGAGAGAGAACGGGGTAGTTGCTGGATTACCCGTTGTGCAAGCGGTGTTTGCCCAACTAGACCCAACGCTAACTGTCGTTGGGCAAACCCCCGATGGGCAGCATGTCCAAACGGGCGATGTGCTGGCACACATTGACGGCAATGCGAGGAGCATCCTCACCGGTGAACGGGTAGCCCTAAACTTTCTCCAACGGATGAGCGGCATAGCGACTATGACCGCCCACTATGTCGCTGCAGTAGATGGGCTACCAGCGCGTATCCTCGATACCCGCAAGACAACCCCCGGCTTGCGAGCATTGGAAAAGTATGCTGTCCGTATGGGCGGAGGGGTCAATCACCGCTATGCACTGTATGAAGCCGTTATGCTCAAGGACAATCACCTGGCATTATTGGCTTCCGAAGGGTGTAGCATCGGTGAAGCGGTGCAACGGACTAGGACAACACTCGGGCCTACCATCACGATTGAGGTAGAGGCAGATAGTCTGGAGCAGGCGATAGCAGCAGCAGAAGCGGGGGCAAATATAATCCTGTTGGACAATATGCCCCCAACATTGTTACGTCAAGCTGTTGAAACGATAGGAGGACGGGCTATCCTAGAGGCATCAGGTGGCGTGACGCTGGATACCGTCCGGGCTATTGCCGAAACTGGTGTAGACTATATCTCATCCGGTGCGCTTACCCATTCTGTGCGCTCATTGGATATTGGACTAGACTTTATGTAAAACAATTCTCCCCCAATTCTCTCCCAGAAATCAACTGAAAGATAAGAAAAAACGCTGTATAGTAGAGTAAAGCTACGGTACATTCCTGCTAACATATCACCCTTGTAGCTTGTACGATTTGGTATGACAATTATTCATGATTGTCTGGAGTTCTCTTTCATACGCAAGCCAAAAAAAATACCGAACGAACGATGGAACTATACAGAGCAGAGAGAACAGGAGGAGGGTTTAGCATTGATACAACCAAACCAAGGGGAAACAGGGAAAAGAACCTGGGCAAACGTCAATTTATGGGAGGTCGTAGATACCATCCCGGAGTATATCGCTGTAACAAATAGCGAGGGCTTGATTATCTACCTCAATGCCGCGTGGTATCAGTTGATACGCGAACGAGCCGTAGGTTCTATTGGCTTTACCATTGGAAACCATTTTGCAGACAGTTTCGCTGCTTCCTTTGGCAAAAGAGCGACTGATGCTGCAGCCATGCGGTATGGGCTGGCTGCAGTACTCAATGGCGCACAAGAATCCTTCACGATGGAGTATCCCTACCATCGCCCAGACGAACAACATTGGTTTACGACAACGATTAGCTCGGCATACATTTCTCATGGCACTCGTGGGGCTATTATTCATCAGGTGGATACCACGAAGCAGAAAAATGAGCAGACAATGATTACGCGCCAACAAACCTTGCTCAAGACTCTAAGTTTTGTCGCAGAGCAATTTGCCAATCAGACACAGATGCAACAACGGATTGCCGCTGTACTTGAACGGTTGGGGCAAGCGTTGGGGGTAAGCCGTGTGACAATTTCTCCGTCCTTTCTTACCCATACTATGCCATCCACACTCAAACAGCAGTATAGCTGGCTAGACATGGGCTTTCCCCGTGCTTATCTTGACCATAATTCATCCATTGAGCAGTTCCCACGGTGGCAGCAACGTTTGCGACAGGGGAAGCCGGTCTATGGAGATGTAACATCTTTTCCTGCTGAAGAACAACCCTATCTCCATGACCAGCGGGTACATTCCCTCGCTATAGTGCCGATTTTCGTTTGCCATTATCTCTGGGGAGTCATCCAGTGTGTTGATTACCACAGCTCTGGTATATGGCAGGAGAGTGATATTGATGCGCTCAAGACCGTAGCCGGGCTATTTGGCGGCATGCTAGAGCGAAGTATTGTGTTGTGATAGGGAAAAGTAGCCGCTAAAGCACATGATCTATTGGCAGCGACCCAGGTGTATCATAGCTATTGTCAGACTGGAGCATAATGTACGCAAGGTGGGGCCAATAGGGGTTGTTAGGGATAGTCCGTTCTAGCATCATCAGGTCTACGCTCCCATCACGAACAAAGCTTTCTGCTAGGTAGGGGTTATTCAAGTGATCTGAACCAATAATCACCGTGTCTGGTACGCTCGATTTGATACTGGAAGCCAGCGGGATGCGCCAGCCTGGGAAGCGGGCTACATGCGTTTCTGCATAGGTATCTGTCGTCACATCAATTAAGTTGACCCCGATTTGAACAATCCGTTGGGCTATTGCTTGGGCGGTGGGCAACCGAATACCACCTGGGGCAAACTCTTCTGCAACCATGCGAAACCCTAAGATGACATGCTTACCAAGAAACATGCGTATACCTTTAATGATATTGAGGGGAAACCGCAACCGCCCGGCGGTGGTGTTGCTATAGCTATCATAACGATTGTTGCGGAGAGGCGAGATGATGGTGTGCAACACCCCCTCGTCTGCCGCCGAGAGCATCACCCCATCACACCCCGCCTGGATAACCCGTTCGGCAGCTTGGATAAACATGACCGTCAAGACAGTGAGTTCTTTGGCACTGCCAGTCGCAGCACTATCAGGGGCTTCTAGCGTAACGATAATTTTGGCACCGCCCCCGTGAACAGAATCGGCAAGGTGACGTAGGCGGGGGATAAATTTATCGGCATATAGCCCAATGTGCGTACCGCGTAGGTCAGAGTAATCAGAGGTTACTTGCATGGGTTCCGTGACAATCAACCCTACCCCTCCATGCGCTCGTTCTACATAGTAGTCATACAAGGGTTGGTGAATAAACCCATCACGAGTGGCGTAACCGCTAAAGGTAGGAGCCATAACAATACGATTACGTAGCGTAATATTGCCGATGGTTAAGGGATAAAAAAGATAGATACTACCAGCATCATTTGGTTGTTGGTGTGTGGACATACCAGCGTTACTTCTTCTGCAACATACGTGTTTCCCCTTGTCACTTGGGCGGGCAAGGAAGGTTCCTACTAATTCATCCTCTCCCCCTACCCCCTCTCCCATACAATCGCTCGTTGACCCTCACGGATCGATAGGGCAAGGGGGATGCTGCCCGGTTCCCTTTCTCCCCCAGGGAAAAAAAGGGGGACTGCCGGTGTTCATTCCCCTGCTCCCCTCGGTGGGAAGCGGGGCAGGGGATGGGGGCTGTCCAGACTTTGCCATCACCCTACCTACTACCATGATACATAGATTATGCTGAATTGGAAGTAGGGTTTTCCCCCATATGGTTATGTTGGTTATAAAAAAGTAACAAACCCCTTCCCCCCACAGTAGAACGTGGGAGGAAGGGGCTAGACGACCAAACACCGATTCTATTTGATAGGAAAGACCCGTGGCGGTATCGGCACAGCAGGTATGTTGTCTGTCCCATTTGCCTGCAACATGGTTGTTGCCGTAGTCTCCGTCACGGTAATCTGCTGTGAAGCTAGGTTATTTTCCTCGTTATCTTCCTTTACTGCCCCATAGGTATACTGTTCATCTGACCAAATATCCACATAGGCATAGAGGTTTGTCGTGCCATTCAAGAATGACCCGCCCCAATTCCGGCTGTAGTCTTGTTGATAGGTCGTTTCGGCTCCGGGGGTAGTCGTCAAGGTGATACTGCCACCAGCGGGTATTGTCTGATCCACCGCCCAAACCAAGCCATAGTAAAAGTTATCCGAGTAGATCATATCCCAGCGGTTGTTGACTGTCGGCTCCTGTTGGGGGTTAAAGTAGAAGTCTACCCAGAACGGTTGCTCAACCGCTTTGTTGCCAACATTGGTAACAACCACATTGATTGTCACCTGATCGTCCGTTGTGTAGCTTGCCTGCTCTGGTACGATGCTAAAAGAGACGGTCAAGTCTGCGGCTGTTCTCGTGACGATAGGCAGAAAAATATAGTAGTTCTCATCACGAAAGACGATAATATTGACTTTGCCTTGCGCTTCCAGCCTCCCATCAGAGATGGTGTAGGTAAAACTGTCCTCACCCGTGAAGTTTTCTGGGGGCGTGTAGGTAAGCGTGTCGCCATTCCTGCTCACTGTCCCGCCCTGGGTCGTCTCGCTGCCAAACTTGGACATACTGAGGGGGTCATCGTTCTCGTCAGTATCATTTGCCAAGAGGTCTGCTACGGCAATGTCCAGTGGGGTATTTATCTCTGTGGTATAGGTATCGGTTGTTGCCAACGGTGCTAGGTTTGATCCTATTGAGATGATAAAGGTGTCTTGGTAGGTATCCTCGCCGCCGTTCGTTGTGCCACCATTATCCACAAGCAGTACCGTCACAGTTGCGGTATCCTCAACATTCGCATCCGTGGGCGTGAAGGTGAGCTTGCCAGTTGTATCAAGCGTTGGCTCTACGGTAAACAAACTGGCATTGTCATTCGTTATGGTAAAAGTGAGCGTCTGGGTCATTTCGTTGGTAGGACCGGGGCGGATGTCTGTTGCCCATGCTTCGCGCACCTGCTCGCCCGACCCTGCCGTGACTGCCACATCATCACCCTTCTGGAAAAACGGCGCATCATTGACCGGGGATACCGTGACGGTGACTTGTGCGGTGTCTGTGATACCAGCAGTCTGGATAGTGTAGCTAAAGTGGTCTGTCCCGTAGAAATCCTGGGCCGGCGTATAGCTGACCTGCTGATCTTGCAACGTGAGTGTACCGCTCTGTTCGCTGGTAGCACTCACCGCTGTGAAGGTAGAAAGCTGTGGGTTACGATCATTGGTCAGCAGCGTTGCGCCGATATTTTCTAGTGGCGTATCCTCTCGCGTCTCCAGCGTATCATCCCGCGCCACCAATGGCTCAATGAGCACATCTACCCGTGCTGTTGGCGTGATGCTCTCTCCATCGCTGAGGGTGTAGGTGAAGACATCGCTGCCACGGTAGAAGAGCGGCGGGGTGTAGGTAACGGTACCATCGTCTTCATTGAGCGTAACCGTACCGCTCTGCGCCTCCGAAACTTTGATAATAGAGAGGGTCTGGTCTGCTATTTCTGCAACTTCCAGATCGACATCCGTATCATTCTGCAAAAGCAGCGTGTTGGAGATGGTTACAGACTCATTTTCTGTCGTGGTGATGGCATCATTGTAGCCTATTGGAACGTCATTGACTTGGTTTACCGTAATGGTAAAGGATTGGGGTTCAGCAGTATCATTATCAGCCTCGCTATCATCTTGCAGCGTGGCAGTCACAACCGCGGTGCCATTAGCATGCGGCTTGGTGGTGAAATGGAGCGTTGCCGAAAGCTCGCTTGTCCCCGTGCCAGATATGGTAAACGTTGGCTGCTCGGCAAACATCGCTTCGTTGGAGTTCTCGGTAGTGAACTCTAATGCTTGGATGGTATGTTCAAACGGACCAGGAGATAAATCCGTGGACCATTCGGTGAATTGTTGCGGACCTGCATCTTCGTCTACGGTAATATCGTCACCTTTGGTAAAGGATGGTGGGTCGTTCACCTGATTGACGACTAACCGAATAGTGCGCTCCCCAACAACGAGATCGTCATCCGCATCAAGCCTGATGTCAGCTTGCCCCCAGCGGTCTGCTGGCGGCGTAATCGTCAGTGTGCTAGTGTAGGGTGTGTCTGATTCTACCGGCTGGCTAATTGCTACCGTTCCTTCGGGTAGTCTTAGATAGTCGCGCATGTTGGAAGCATGGGCGGCGAGGGTGAGCGAGCCTACCGTGTCGGTGTCTACAATGGTAAAGGTAATGACATCGGTTGACATATCTTCATCAATCGTCAACACGACAGTACCGTCATCATCGCTTATTTCAGTAGGGTTGTCATCTCCCTTACTGAACCCATCTTGAATATCAGGGCGATAGGTCAGTGTCACTACGTTGGTGCGGGTGACAACCCCCCATGGGTTGCTTACCCCCATCGCCACAATGCGCGTTACTGGCTTATTCGGTGTACCATCGGGTAGCCACTCCACAGCCAGCGTGTCACTCAAGACGGTATTATCCCAATCCCGCTTGACCTCTGTGTCACTCGTAGGATCAGCAGGTCCCGCTATATCCCAAGTGTAGGTGAAGGGACGGGTAATGGTTTCCGGTTTGACGGTTGCCGAATAGGTGCCAGTATCACCATACCCCAGATTTATCGATGACAAACTGTCCAGTGTCGCCTCTATGTTGGGCGGTATTGCCGTCAGCGTGATCGCGTGGGTACCGGTGATAACGCCTATCCACTCGTTGCTGGCAGTGACGGTGATGTGGTAGGTACGCGAGATGTCGGTGGTGAAGGAGAAGTAATCTTTTAGCTCCTGGCTCGTAGTGACAACAGAGGTAGACTGTCCTGTCATATCCCAGGTGTAGGTGATGGGACGTGCCAACTCTTCAGGCGTGAGCGTGGCGGTGAAATAGTGTGTGAAAGCACTGCCAACGCTGCCCTGCGTTGCGCCGGTTATGGTGGGGTCTGGTGGCTCTGACAACTCGATGGTGTGGGTATCTGTGAGGGTATCTGAGACCGTCACCGTGATAGTCTCTGTCCTTGCACCAACCTCGCCCCTGCTCCAGATGATGTCGGTAGTCTGTGCGGTGGGGGTAATAACTGTTGCGTTGCCGCTGGCTTCCCACGCGCCTGATTCATTCACACTAAACGAGTACCGCCCACCGATGACACCTGTGGTATTGCCGTCTATTTCTATTTTTGGTTTTTCTTCTTCATAGATTTCCTTCACTTCTCCTTCTGTGAGCGCACGGGTATAGACGCGCAAGTTGTCTATATCGCCATCGAAGAAGCCATACCTATAATAACTATATCCCCCCCAATCTGGTACAGGGGCATATATACGACTACTATAGCCAATCTCTAAAGTACCTTTTGGTGTAAGTGTGCCATCATCAAGTTTAGATGAATTGTCATTGCCACAACTTGAAGGTAAAATTGCATCACCAGCACTCTTCACTCCATCAATATACAAGGTGAATTGGTCTGATGCTCCATAATTCCCTTCCCCTTCCCATATAGCGACAATATGATGCCATTTACCAATATCATCTTCATCTATAGCATCAGAACATGCGCCACAACGATCTGTAAAGGCTAAAAAAGATCTTCGATCTCCATTACTATATTGTCCACAACCTCTATTTGGTGTATTAGTAGCACTTCCCTTACCATACCCCAATAGCATACCCGGAGGTACTTTAAAAACATCCGCTTCTCCAGGAAAATGGGCTATAGCTACTGCACCATCAGACTGATAAGTTGTACTAATCCATACAGAAAAAGACAGAGCACTAACTGGATTGCCGTCATTTATCGTGTAATCTGTCACTACATGCTGCGATTTTCTGCTTATTTCTTTAACTTCATCATAAGTGTCAAAATGCAACGCACTATCATCCTCACCTCTAAGCCCGTTGGTCCAGGTTGGTAGAGAGCGATCTCCCGTTGTTTTTCCACTTAGGGTACCTTCTTTGTCTGCTTTTTCATCTGTCGTTGTGATTCCACTACCTTCATTAAACGTCCAGTGTGTTTCCATATTACTGGTTTCGGCAGAGGTGGGGAAAGCAGAGAATGTAGCCGTCAATGCGACAAGTATGAGGATAAGAGCAGTAATACCAAAAATATGTTTCCTAGTACGAAACATAAGCGTGTCCCTTTCGTTTATAATTGCGATTGCCGAGGATAAAAAACCGTACCCCCCATATGGACGTGGTGTAGAGGAAATGCTGGGGAGTGCCAATGCGAACTATGGTCTTGTGACTTGTTTGTAGGCAACAATGCTACAATACAACTATCTACACGGTCCGTAAAAGAGTATCGGCACTATGACTATTGTACCAGATAATAAAAAGTTAGGAAATGGTAAAAGCCCTATGACGACCATGAAACGGTACTCTTGGGGGGATTGTGATACCCTTCACGAAACCACACCCTGTGCTACAATAAGCGTTATGAAAGAACACAACCCGATCATAAAGGAAACCACTGTCTTTTTCAGTAGCTTTATCGGTATCTTTACTATCCTGACATTGATAGTGACTGGGTGTTTCATCATACACTACGCTACTGCTCAATGGAGCGTAGGGGTAAACCCCGATTCACTCATTTTCATTGATACTGCACAGAATATTATCGCTGGAAATGGGATAACCGCATATGTTGATGGAACTCAGAAACCGCTTACTCATTTTCCCCCGCTCTATCCCCTAACTCTAGCAGCGGGGGGGGTGATCAGTGGTAAAGACCCATTTGTTGTTGCCCGTTGGGTGAATATTGGGACGTTTGCCCTTTTGCTTGGCTATATTGCCAGAGTCGTGTGGTATATAACTAATAGAACATGTTGGTTATCCATTCTCGTCGTTGGAATCCTTATACTTGCTCCACACATCCTTTTCATCCACACTTTGGCTATGTCTGAACCTCTCTTTCTTGTGTTCACCATAATTACCTTCTTTTTGTTGGCTCGATACCGTGAGGTAGCGCATACAAGAATACTTGTACTGGCGAGTATCACAAGCTCGATGGCATTGCTTACTCGTTATCCAGGTATTGCCCTCATCCTAACTGGTAGTATTGAATTGTTCTTTTTTTGCCCATCCCGTACATTTCGCAAGCGGGTACAAGACACCTTGCTTTTTATACTCTTAGCCTGTACCCCTATGGCTTTCTGGATAGGCAGAAATATGGTACTTGCTGAAAATGCCACAAACAGGACTCTAGCATTTCATCCGCCCGGTCTTAGTCATATACGTGGTTTTTTTTACACCCTATCTACTTGGGTAATCCCGTATTCAACATCATACACAATCCACACTGGGCTACGAATTATACTCACAGGAGTATTTCTTGTAGGATGCTTATTCTTCTGGAAACGCAATATTTCATTTCGTCAATACCTATACTCTTTTATTATTGAAACACCAATTGCTCGTATTGCCAGCTTGTTTATCGCTATCTATATAGGATTTATTCTTATTTCTATCTCGTTTTTTGATTATCAGACACCTTTAGACTATCGCCTTCTGCTCCCGGTTTACCTAGCAATATTGCTTATCATTGCTGTGTTTATTCACTATGATACCGAGAATAAGCAGATGTTCGTCAAGAAAAGAGTAATCCTGTCTGTATCACTAATAACAATGAGTATCCTTTATATCTTTGTTTCCTCTGAATTAATGCTCTTTCTCCATACAAATGGATGGAAGTACAGTGGAAGAAGATGGCAAGAATCAGCTCTTATCGAAGAAACAGCACAAATACACCCAAGTATACCCATCTACACCAATGCCCCTAATATACTTCGCTTTATTATTAATCGAGATACTCTTTCCCTTCCCTACAAATTTCATCGAACGAGTCTTTTACCTAATGAAACATACGCTATAGAAATAGCTACAATGCGTGAAGACATTGTTCATCGTGATGCTTTGATAGTCTATTTCACTAGGCTTTCATGGACTAACAATATACCTACACCAGAAGAATTGCAGCAAGAACTTCCGTTAGAGCCAGTAGTTATCGTTGAAGATGGCATATTGTATGCGTATTCAAGATAACTAAGATTTCCCAAACAATGAAACGGTACTCTTGGGGGAATTGTGATACCCTTCACGAAGTTATGCCCTGTGCTATAATAGTCGTTATGAAACAACACGATCCGTTGCACACATTGGCAGCCCTAGCGACCCACTGTACCACAAACGCCATTCCCGCATGGCTTGTCGGTGGGACCATCCGTGACCTGCTCATGGGACGGGTGCCGCATGACCTAGATATTGCCGTTGCCACTGACGGCGTAGCCCTAGCCCGGAGTATTGCCGACAACCTCGGTGGGGCATTTGTGCCGTTGGACATCGAGCGGGGGACGGGTAGGGTAGTGCTGCTAGATGATCCCATCATCATCATAGACCTAGTACAACTACGCGCCCCCACGCTGCATGATGACCTTGTTTTGCGGGATTTTACCGTCAATGCTATTGCCATGCCGCTAGAAGAAGCAGGAACGGCAGTGGTCAATGGTGATCTTACCCCCACAGCAATAGCCCCGGCGTTGATTGACCCGTGCGGGGGAATGGATGATATAGCGGCGCGGGTGTTGCGTCCGTGTAGCCCCCGCAGCCTCAGCGATGACCCCCTACGCACCCTGCGAGCGGTGCGCTTGGCGGCAAACCTAGCCTATACCATCACGCCTACGCTAGAGGAGATGCTGCGTGGTGCTGCCCCGCTGTTAGCGCAGGTGAAGGCAGAGCGTATCCGTATGGAATTTTTCAAACTGTTGGCTATGCCGCATGTAGCCCCCTGGTTGTCCTATCTCGACAGCCTCGGCATCTTGACGCAGCTATTCCCGGAGCTAGAGCCTGCCCGTACCTGCGATCAGCCTATCTTTCACTTCTTGCCCGTGCTTGGACACCTGCTTGAAGCAGTCAACAGTGTTGAGTGGTTGCTTGCCGGTTTTGCCCAAGACTCCGATTCCCATGTCCCATCATTATCACTGCCGCCGGGCGCAACATCGCAGACAATACTGCCCGTAGCGGTGCAGACTTGCCCAGAGCTACCACGCGCATTTGTCCATGCTGACATGTTGGCAATGCACTTTGACGAGCGACAGTTTTCTGGCACATCGCGAGCGGGGTTGTTCAAGTTGGCTACCCTGTTGCACGACAATGCCAAACCACAAACGCGCAAGGACAAACCAGAAGGGGGAGTATCGTTCTATGGGCATCAAACCGTTGGGGCAGAGGTAGCCCAAACGATAGGGCAACGATTACGGTTGAGCCGTCGAGAGATAAGCTACGTCAAGCAGGTGGTAAGGCATCATATGCGCTTGGGGCAGCTTCGCACAGATGAGGTGATTACCCCACGGGCAGTGCAACGGTTTTTCCGTGCCACCGAGGATGCTGCCCCCGATTTGCTGCTGCATGATCTGGCAGACCACCTAGCCGCTCGTGGACCGTCTATTAAGCGCGAGGAGTGGGAAGCCCATTTGCAATGGACCAACAGCATGTTGGATGCCCTTTGGAGCAAGCCGTCAACACCACAAGCTCCGCTGGTTAATGGGCATGACCTTATCACTACGTTGGGGATAGAGCCAGGACCGTTGGTGGGTACGCTGTTGCGGGAGATACGCGAGGCACAGGCGGCAGGCGAAATTGCCAGCCGGGAAGAGGCGTTGGCATTGGCAGAGCAACTGGTCAAGGATGGGCAGGGGTAGGTTAGCTCCCCGGACTTTCTCACCACATCCGCGTGGGGGTCTATCTGTAGAGCCGTTGCATGCAACGGCTCTATCCCGCATCCCCTGCCCCTTCCCCCACTACGCGGGAGAAGGGAGTCGGGCAGGTTCCCCCTCGCACTGGAATGGGCGAGGGGGTTAGGGGGAGAGGGTCTATGAAGCGCAAAACGCAAGCAACAGTTTCTCGTCTCTGCGTTTCTGTCGGGAATCTCTGTCCGGTATCTATGGGTATCTATGTGCATCTATGGTTCATTCCTGCCCGGGAACGAAACGCCGGTTAGCCTATCTCTAAAAGGGCAAAGGATGAGTGGATAACAGTTAGGTATGGAACCATGAGCAAGAACACACGAGCAAGCGTTATAACCAATCTCGCCCCCCTCGCCCTTGTTACCCTCATCCTCACGGGGTGTCTGATAATCCTCTACGCCACCGCCCAATGGGGCATTGGGGCAGGCTCCGACTCGCTGATCTACCTAGATACTGCCCAACACCTACTCCGCGGGGAAGGTTTCACCACATCTATTATGGGTACGCGAAAGCCGTTCACCCACTTTCCCCCGCTCTACCCGCTTTTGCTTGCCGGGGGCAGTCTGGTCAGTGGTGAGACTCCCTTTGTCGTGGCGCGATGGGTGAGCGTTGGGTCGTTTGCGCTGTTGCTTGGCACCATTGCATGGGTGATGCGGCGTATGACCAACGGGGCAGTCTGGATACCGATTATCACCCTAGCAGTGCTTATCCTCTCCCCACAGATAATCCTCATCCAAACGCTTGCTTTTACAGAGCCTATTTTCCTCGTGTTTACCCTTGCTACCTTCTTTTTGCTGGCACACTACCGTGAGCAAGAGCAGCCATTGTGGCTTGTGCTGGCAGGTATTGCCAGTGCATTAGCCTTGCTTACCCGCTATGTTGGTATTACCGTCCTACTTGCGGTAGGGATAGAGCTACTGTTCTTGGGAAATAGCCGCTCGTTTCGCAAGCGACTAGGCGATACCATCCTCTATATGGCACTAGCTAGTGTGCCAATGGCGGTTTGGGTAGGGCGGAATATGCTGGTTGCAGATACCGCTGCCAATAGGCAACTGACCTTTCACCCGCCCGGTTATCAGCACTTCCAGGAGTTTTTGTATCCGCTTGTCACATGGGTTTCCCCCGCTTCAACAAACTACCCCATCCCATTTGCGGTTCGTATGCTGCTAACGGCTCTGTTCATCGGTGCTGGCATTGCTATCTGGTATCGCAATCGGCACCAAACAATATCCCCACAATTCAACCTGCTTGAGTTTTTCCAAAAGTACCCCTTTGCGCGTATTCTTGGCGTATTTGTCGCTACCTATTTGGGCTTTCTGCTCTTTTCCATCTCCTTTATTGACTTCCTAACCCCGCTAGACTATCGCATTCTTATGCCTGCCATTATGATGATCTTTCTGCTCGTTATGCTGCTCCTTCACGATAAGATGGTGCAACAACCGCCATCAGCAAGGGTAAAGCTAGGCTTGGCAACAATACTCGTGGTATTTGGCGTGTTCTATGCCCAGGGGACGTATGCAACTATACGCCGCTTGCATGATCATGGGGTACTGTATAGTGGGCGGGAGTGGCAAGAGTCGGCTCTGCTCCAGGAACTTGCCCACCTGCCCCCAGATACCCCGCTCTACACCAATGCCCCCGATATAACCCGGTTTGTCATTGGGCGCACACCAGATATACTGCCCTTCAAGTTCAACCCCAACAGCCTCATCCCAAATGCAACTTACCCTAACGAAATGGCAACTATGCGTGCTGCGGTGGTGCAGCGCGGGGCAATGATAGCCTATTTCCCATCGCTGGTATTGTCTCGTGACCATATGCCCACCCCTGAAGAGCTACAAGCGGACATCCCGCTTGTGCCAGTAGTTACGGTTGCGGATGGGGTGTTGTATGCTGCTCCCCAACAATAGCCACCCCCGAACTGCTGCCAATGCGGGTTGCGCCGGCTGCGACCATAGCCTGTACCTCTGCCAATGTGCGTATGCCCCCCGATGCCTTTACCCCCATAGCCGTTGCCCCGATAGTCTGGCGCATTAGCGCGACATCTGCGGTGGTAGCTCCCCCGCCAGCAAAGCCAGTGCTAGTCTTGACGAAATCTGCCCCGGCGGTTGCTGCCAGGAGACATGCTGTGACCTTCTCCTCGTCGGTGAGCAGCGCGGTTTCTATGATGACCTTACACTTAGCACCAGCATTGTGGCATAGCTTGACCACAGCGGCTATATCTGCAAGCACGGCAGCATACTGGCTTGCCTTGAGTAGTCCAATGGGGAGCACCATGTCTAGTTCTTGTGCGCCCTGTTGGATAGCTTCTTGGGCTTCGCTCACCTTTGCGTTGGTGGTGGTCGCGCCGATGGGAAAGCCAATAACAGTACAGACGGCAATGTCACTCTCGCGTAGCAGCGCCACACATAGTCGCACATAGCAGGGGTTGACACAGACGGCAGCAAAGCGATAGCGCAACCCGCATTGGCACAGGTGCTCAATTTGCGCGGGGGTAGCCTGTGGCTTGAGCAAGGTGTGGTCTAGCAAGCGGGCTATGGTGGCAGGGTCGGTTGTATCAACCACAGATGCAATAGGCTGCTCGCTCCAGCAGCGCGGGATGGGGGGCAGGTTGGGGGTAGCTTGCAAGTGGGCAATGGTGGTGTGTATGAGGTGGGTAGTCATGGGTGGTGCTCCTTTCATGATTCAAGCCGGTGCAATAGGGCTTCTGCCTGTTCACGTTCTTGTACCATACCGAGCCGTTTGCTCCATTCTAGGGCTTCATGGGCATACTTCAACGCAACACTGGTGTTGCCCCGTTGCTCTTCCAGGGATGCCAGGCGAACAATTAATGTTGTTCTATGTCCTTTGCCAGAAGAACCATACAAAGAAATTGCTTGCACATACATCTGTTCAGCTGTTTCAAGATTACCCAACTGATGTTCAATAAATCCTAAATTTCCAAGTATAACCCATGCAAATTCAAGATTAAAGGGAGGGTTATCCTCTTCGCTAGAAAATACATCACGGGCGAATAAAAAATGTTTTTGTGCTTCATACCAACGTCCTTGATCACGCGCTAATTTTCCTAACTCATGTTCTATCTCAGCATTTGCATATATTTGCTGTGATTGAGGAAAAGTACTTACTAATTGCTTTGCCTGCTGACAAAGTTGTAAAGAATTATCAAACTTGTCTTGACGACGAGATAATTGAGACATCAAAAGCAGAACTTCAAATTGCCAAGTGGTTTCACCTGATTGAATTGCAGTCTGAAGTGCCTCTTTACTGTAGCGTTCTGCATCCTTATAGTATCCTTGTTGTCCCAGAATCCAACCTAAAAATTGTGCTTTGATTTGTATGATACGCTGACTATTACCTACCAACTCAGCATCAGCAACACTTTCACTTCCAACAGCAAGAATATTAACCCAACGACCCTCGGTATCGTAGTAATAGAGAAGTGCAGGAAGAATAGCCAACTCAATATCAGGTCGTCCATTCTGTTTACACCAAGAAAATACGGAAACTAAATGGAACCCTTCTTGTAATAAGATACGCCTATCAGGTCTTCGCCAATCCAAATCAGCATAGGGTCGTGCCAACTTCACCAACACCGCCACCCACTGTTCCCGGAGTTCTTCTTCCAATTCGGGGTGTTGGCGAAGTTCATACAGCGCAAAGGTGCGGGTCAACGGGAGCAGGCTAAAGCGGTCAGCCTCTTTGTTGATGAGCGATAGTTGGAGCAGCTTTGCTAGTCCATCATCGCGCCCAATCTCATCATCCCCCAACCCTGCCACCTCACCAAGCATCCCCCGATTGACGCTCTCGTCAAACAGGGCAAGGGCTAACAACAAACGGTAGGCATCGCCCTTGCGGATGTGGGCAATACTCTCGCTAAAGCAGAAGCGGGCTATATCGCTGTGTCCGCTCCCCAACCGCCGCAACATTCCATCCACATCATACCCCATGCTCATTAAGCCAATACTCCACACGATAGCCAATGGGATGCCGCCCGTGCGCCGAAAAAGATCGTCTGTAGCCTCTGATGGCAGGGCAACATTTTTGTTTGCCGCCTCGGTTGCCATCAGTGCCAACGCATCCGCACGCGGCATACCAGAAACCCGTATGGCATAGGCAATGTCTATCCGATGGCGGGTCGTGACAATAACCTTTGTAGGATCGGGGAGTTCGCGTAAGAAAGACAACAACGCTTCATCATCTACCGTCTCTAGGTTGTCAACAATGAGCAAGGTACGGTAGTTACCCAACGTTTGCTCTACAAGGTCACGCTGTTGGTTCATCCCTACCTGATAGATTGTCGGGACTTCTAGCACATTCGCAATTTCCCGGTAGAGGTCTGCTAGGGTGCTAAAGGTTTGCTGGCGTTGTTGGATACCACCAGCGGTTAGCAGGGTACGTTTGGCTGTTACCCACACAAGCGCGTCAAACTGTTCTTCTGCTGACAGCGTGTCGTAGGACTCGCGGTGGCGATGGGCAAACTCCAATGCCAACGCGCTTTTGCCTACGCCACCTATCCCATCGAGCGTGACCGCAAAGTGGCGACTCCGCGGGTATGGCAACATCAGTTTGGCAAGTTTCTGGAGCTCATCCTGCCGCCCCACAAATCGGCTATAGGTACGCCGTGGCAGGTTGTGCCAGGGACGCTTGCGTCTGTCATGGGCATATGCCGATGGGCTATTGGTGAGGGGGGGAGATGTGGGGGATGTATGGGCAGCGAGCGTGTGGGAGATAGCCTCACGCCAGGATTGCATCTCTTGGCGCAGTGCTACCGTCTGTTCCGCCATGACTCGTTGGTATTCTAGGCTACAACGCGATTGTATCGCGGGTATCTCCAACACTTCACGCCCAAGCAAGCGCAGGAAAACCGCTATCGCCGCATCTACTCGTTGGCGGTCTGGCTCTTGGGGCAATACCTCACTAAAGGAATGATGTAGTACCGCTTGCGGCTGCGATCCATCACGAAATGGCGACATCAGCAAATCCCGCAATGCTGCCCGTACTGCTGGTTGTTCAAACAGTCCCGGTTGTGCGGTAATCGCATCTACCAGTTGGGCATCTTGCGCGTGATACTCGGCAATAAAGCGGGATTGCGCCCGTTTGACAGCACCGACAATCGCTTGTTGTAAAGACCGCTGGTCACGGATGTGTTGTATATCTTTCCCAAAAACCTCGCCGAGTAGTTCGCCTATTGTTGCAATAACAATGTCTGTGAGCATTGGGTCTTTCTCCCCTCCCCCGTTCATGTATAACTAGCGTGGTTTAACCCTACTACCTATCCTACCACACATCCCAATACCCTACCTACCGCACCACACAGGGCGATGGCAAAGTCGCATAATCAAAAAAGTTTTGCTCTTTTTGCCCACACTTTCACCCCTGCCCCGCTCCCATAGAGCGAGGGGGAGCCTGCATACCCCTTCTCCCGCTTGCGGGGGTAAGGGGGCATGGGATGGGGGCTGACCGGCAGAGACGGTAAACGTCTCTACAACCTAACCTACCTTTGTAAGAGGGGGATAGGGGGGGGAAAACCGGACGTTGCCATCGCCCTACCGTACCATCGGCTGCCGCCACCCTGCCCAGTCAAACATCGCATGCCCTGACGGTCCCGGCAGCACCATCAGCACAAGATGTACCCGTTGTGTGGCATATGCTCCCAAATCTAGCGATACCGCATACCATTGGCGGTCTGTTTCATTGTGGCGAGGGTCTATGAAGCGGCGCATAAGTTCATACTTCCTGCCTCCTGCTTCCTGCACCATCACCACAAACGTTGCCCCATCGCTCTCTTCCCCTCCCTCGCTATGCTCCCATACCAGCGGGTTGAGGGTAATAGCTGTCTCCAAATGAGCGTTTGTTGGTATATCCAGCGTATAGGTGATGGCACTGGTAGGGTGCATAAACAGCACCGGGTCTGGCGTATCTGACAAGACAAACGTAATTGGTTGTATGTGGCTCACCTTGTTGACCGTATCATCAGGCGGATACTTGACCGTTGCAGGGCTATCTGCCAACAACAGCAAATCAGCAACGATACTCTTATCCTTGCTCGACTGTTCACCAAGCCGCAACAACTGCCCCGTCTTAGCTTGCACCTGCTCATGGGGGAGTGCCATAGTCGGCTCCGATGTCATGAGTAATACTGCTAGGATAACCACACCAATACTTGCTACAGGTATACCAAAGCGGGTTGATGCTACTTCCTGCAACACTAACGCCAGCATCAACAGTCCCACGACCACATACAACACCAGTTGCGCTATGCCCCATGCCGACTGGGGCGGGGCAGTCAGCAAGTGGCGGCTCAGGCGATAGATGCCCATCTCTAGTGGCTTGTCAGCATAGCCAATATGGAGAACAAGCAACCGATGAGAGCTAACCGTGGGATCGCTGGCATTGGCGGGGGTAGCAGCATATGCCCGCAAGGGCTTGTCAGCATTTGCCCAGGGTGCATGAACAGTCAAAGTGTAGGGGTGCCCTGCATTGAACCGCAATTCAGGCGGCATAACCAACGTATAGCGGGTCAGTTTTCGTGGCACCTGCTCGGCTACGCCATGCGCCACTTCGTGTTGCTGTCCATCTGCTATGCGCCAAATCAACGGACCATGCACCCCCGGCGACATATCTAGCACCATATCGAGTTGGGCTACGTTGGCACTGTTGGGAACAAAGGGGTATTGGGCAGCAAAAGGACCAAAAGCAATCGTTGGGGATGATGCTGGTGGTGTGTGGGCAAGTGGCACGGGATACTGCCCCTGCCCCGCCTGCTGCCGCACGGCGCGGTAATGGTGTCCTGGGGCAACGGTAGTGACAAGGGCAGCCATGTTTACCACAACGATAGTTGCCAATAGCAATGGGGCAATAAGAGACGGTATCCTGAGCATGCCGGCAAGCTGCCCCCACCCCACGACAATCATGAGCATGAGGGGGAGCAAAGCGGTATACAGGTAGCGTCCCTGTGGTTGATAATCTACGCGATAGCAGGCATACAGCACTGACCCGACAGTCAGCACAATGAACACTGCCCCCGCTACCACACTCGCTCGCTGCCAACACTCGCCACTACCCTGCTGCCAATGGCGCAAAAGCCAGACCAACGTTCCCCCTATGCCACCTGCCGTGAGGATTGCCAACACGATGAGCAAACGGGAAGGCATCAGCAGTTGCAAATGGTCAAAGTAGCCCCAAAAACTCTGAAACAACATGGGCAAGAGCGGGTCAAACTCGCGGGTTGCCAGCAGCATCTCGCCAAATGAGCCTATCGCAGCATAGGGGCGTGGGACGTAGCTCCCCGCTTGGCTCCCCACCAGCGACACCCCCACCGGGTCGCCGTAGAGGTACCAGTTGCGGGCGAAATTCCACCCACTAATGACCAGGGCAACCCCGCCTATCCATGCCCCCATTACGACCAGCAGACGGAGCCGTTGGATAGGTGATCCTGGCGATTGCCATGCCATCCAGACCAATATCACCCCACAACCAAGCACCGCTATTGCAATCGTGGGTTTGGTAAGCAACCCTATGCCCATCAATGCCCCCATGCCTATCATCCAGCGGCGCGAAGGCGACCATAGTGCCGCTTGTGGGTGATCTTGCCGAGCGTATTGGGCTTGGCGCAGTCCATATACCAGCAGCAGTAGCAGTGCAGCGGCAATCAGGTTGACCAGATTGTCACTGTTAATAGCCGCGCTCATGTAGGTAAACATCGGGTTAAAACCAACCAATGCTGCAAATGCCAGCGCAAAGCGCGGGCGAGCGGGTATTAACACCCGCCCTAGCGCATAGGCAACCGTCACGGTGCCAGTGGAGATGATTACCGAGAGCATCCGCACTACGACTACTTGCACCGCCACCGGCTGATCGCCAGCGAGCGCAAGCAGCGGCACACCAAGCGCATAGTAGAGCGGTGGCAACATAGCGTGGGCTTGCAAAAGCTCCGGGTTGAAGATATAGCGGGTTTCGCCATAGACAGGTAGGGTATGGTGCAAAAAGAGGTGGCGTACATAGTCAAAGTGGAGCCATTCATCTGGCGGGTGTCCCGGCTGCATGATCATTGCCCACAACAGCGTATTGCAAAAGAAGGTGAACAGCAAGAGCAGAAACGAACGGGAGAAGAGAGAACCGTGGCATGCAACGGCTCTCCGTGCAGCCCCCCCATCCCTAGCCCTTCCCCCACAAGCGGGAGAAGGGAATCGGAGAGACGGCGGCGACTCCCCCCCGCCCTTTATGGGAGAGGGGGAAGGGGGGAGAGGGGCATACCACGATGAAACATTGCCCATAGACCTACTCCTGAGAGCATGGGAGAGGGTAGAAAAGTGGCGATGGTCATGGTCATGGTTATGGGCATGCTGCATGGGTATTGACCATAATATGGTAGGTGTCGGTGCCGCCTATCCGCCGCAACCCTGAAGTATCCTTGAGGATTGGCTCCTTTGGATTGATAATCACATACTTGGATTTTAACGGATACTGCATATGGCGTTTTTCCGTATTGAACGAAATCCCAAAGCCAGCCGGGATAGCAGGAAAAAGGCGAAAATCGGCATCAGAAAGCGAGGCTGCCCACAATACCGTATTGCACCAGGGGTCTGCGCCCGGTTCATACACCAGCACCTCATCTGTTGCCGTTTGCAGTTCGGCAATAGCCGGGTCAGGGTTAAAATTTGGCTCATGGATAAAGACGTACAGTTCCCAAAAAGCGGGAAAGATGAGAATATTGCTTATGATGATCAGCTTGACGAGCCATGTATGCTGTTTTGCTGCAATGAGTACCAGCACACTCACGATAATATATGGGGCAAAAACCCGGTAATCTCGCAAGTTGTACATATCGTAGAATAGCGCAATGATGGTGAAGATACCCCCTAGTACGATAAGGTGAAAAAGCGGGTGCTGGAGATGTTGCCAAAACTGCTCACGGGGTGTCTGCTTGCGGTGTGACACCCGATAGACAAGCAGGAGGTATGCAGCAAAGAATAACGCAACCATTTGGTAGCGTTGGAGACATTCAAGGATGTGTCCTATGTACACAAAAAAGAGGTTTCTGATGGTATGACGGGTAAGCAGACTTGCTGCTGTTAGATAGTCGCCTGTTTTGAGCAGTTGTATCCAATCCGAGAGAAAGTTGGGGTAGGGGGAAGACCAAAGCGAGGTTATCACATACAGCCCCCCCCCAAGCACAACCGCCTTTGCCAACGCCATGCCTACTGAACGCAGCGTCCTATGCTCTTGTGGGATAGTCAGCAGAAAGTATGGCACAAACATCATTGCCCAGGTAATACGTAGCAGCGAAAGCCCAATAATGAGCAGCAGTATCCCCCGCCGCACCCATTGATTAGCCTGCCGCTCTGGGGAAAGCAGCAGCGCAAATCCGCCGGCAAGCATGACCGCCCCGGCGTGGTGGACGCTCTCTTGCATATGTGAGGCGAGGAAGTTAGGGACTGCCCAAAACGTCACAAGAAAAAGTGAAGACAGGACAATCTGGCGCGTATTCAGCTTTGCGAGCATAGCAAAGCCACCAAACGCTAGGGGCAGCAGCAGCATATTGAACAATATGCCACTAGACAAATGCCACCCACCTAGCATCATACTCAGCGTACCATACAGCACGGGAAAGACCGGACCGTGAACATAGAAACGAAACATCTCTAGCGGTGCCGCCATTTCGTGCGCGGTGTAGTATCCCCCGTTAAAGCCGACCTCGGTAAAAGTCAATGTCTGGTGCCAGTAGAATACCTCATCACTATAGAACGGTACAAAGGCAAAAACAGATGCTCCACAACACGCCCAAACCAGGATGATGGTCGCCAAGCTCGGCAGGGCAGCAAAAAACAGGAGACTCCCCCAACGATAGCTCCGCGTTATCAATGCGAGCAATGTATGATAAGATAGTTGGCGGGGGGGAGCATTGGTAGGTAAGGGTCGTCGGTGTATGGGCAACAGTGCTACCCCCCCTGATGCTGCCAGCATAAACCCATACAGTAGCATGTGGTTGGAAATACCATACAGCCATCCCCGCGCCATCTGCCACGCCAACAATCCACTCATAGCCACCAGCACCATCACGGTCACAATAGCCATATGGATATGGAAAAACCGCAAAACCCCATACATGAGGATAGTTGCCAGTATAGCGGCAAGGATAATCCGTCCAGGAACGTCACCCTTGCCGGCTATCGTTATATCACTCACGACAACGCCGAGTTTTTGCTTGGGATGAATAGGGTCGCGCATCACCGGCGACTCAATCCAGAGGGTAATCCGCTCTTCCTCTGAGAAGGGCAACAAGAGGGTATATTGGCGCGGCTCCGGTGCCACGGTAAACGTAGTATGTAACCCGTCACTCGTTCGCACCGTGGTATCTATTGTACGGGCAGGTCCGCCTGCCAATACCATACTGACAATTGGCAAGCCGCCGGGGTTTGGGAACTTAATCATACCATCCCCCTTGCTCCAACGGTAGCGGCGTGGATGGTCGGGGAACTGCTCGGAGCCATAGAAGCCATGAAGCGGCAGGATGTTGGGGGGATAGTCTATCGTAAAGTGTCCACTGCGTTGAATAGTACTATAGCCAATTTGTACCGCCATACCTGCAAGCAGAACAAGTGCCAAAACTACGCCCATATCCAACTTACGCCAGGGATAGGAAAAAAACCGCTGTGCTTTCAACCAATGTTTCATAGACAAAAGAAATCGTTTCACCAGACGGTATCACTTAGGGACTGGCTATAGTATACTATGCCGCTGATAGTATGCAACCCAAACAGCAGCACACAAACTGTATACCGCTTATCATGGAAGAATCGTTTGGGGGCTATGGTAAGATAGTCGTGCTGTTGAATGAGGAAATGGACTGAGGTAATGAACAGCACAAACAGCGCGATTTGAGCACTCCAAACAAAGTTGCCATGCAACATCCTGTCGCCGCTTTCGCTCAAAAAGTAGGTAAAAAATAGCCCACTAGCAAAGGTAATCCATGCCACTTGGAGCGGGATGTAGGACTTTGCTGTAGGTAGGTAGAGCAACACAACGGCTAAAGGGAAAAGAATAGACAGCAGAAATTTGGCGAATAGCCATGACGAATAGCCCCCCATCACGGCAAAGGGAGCAAACACAATGCTAGACGACTGCATTACCGGTCCCTGCGCTGCATAGGTGATGGCATATTGCCAAACCAGCACCAATCCCCCCGGTATCACCACACCAAACGCCAGCATAAGCCAGCGTACCGGCTGTTTTCGTATGAAGCGATAACCGGCAAGGAGCATAAGGGCAGGTACTAGGCAGATAATGTAGTTTGGCTTTGCCAATGCAGACAGAATAGTTAGCGCAGCAGTAGCTGCCGTATGCCATATGAGCGACCCCCGTTGGTCTGAAGTAATAGCGGGGAAAATAGCCAGCGCAAACCAAAAGAGCAATAGCGCAATAGGCTTGATACCGTGGATGGTTGGGTTGTGGTATGCCTGGAAACCGATATAGCCCAGGTAACGCAGCGTGTCTACCCCTAGCCAAGCAAGGAGCGTGACGGCAGTAGCCAACAACGCCGCCAGCGTCACCCCCGCCAGCACAAACCGCTCGCGCCGTTGCCATTGCTCACGATGTCCCCCTTGCAAGAATCGATAGACGATACTCCCAAGAGTGATATACCAAAATCCCCCGGTGAGAATAGCAGCATATATGTGTCCAGTAATTTCTTGGTAGGATGCGAAAAAGAGGGTAGGGATGTGGGGGGTTAGCCCGTAGATAATGCCGAGCGATGATTGGTAGAAGGTAGCAGGAGCTATGGTATGCAATACGAGCACAAGCACCTGATACAGAAAATGGGGAAAGCCTATTGTCCCCTCACGGCTCATCCGTACCGCCTCCCCAATGTGAACTGGGTAATCACCGGAAATCCCTACTTGCACAAGCATAATGGGCAAAAACACGATCCCACTACTGATGACAAGTAGCATAAGCGGGTGTTGGTCTGCCTTGCTCTCCCACCCCACCAGCACCCCCACCCCCCCTGCGGCTATCAACACTAGCCCACTGGTTAGCAGCATAGTACCTGCTACACCATATTGCCACCCACCGCCATAGCCATACCACACCACTACTGCCCCTAGACTCGCTACAATAAGCAATGCAGCATAGACTCGGCGTAGCCCGGCTAAACGCAACACGAGAAATCCCCCAACTATTGCCCACACAAGACCGGTAGTGAATCCTCGTGGCACACTGCCGCCACTGCTCCTTTCAATCTGCACATCGCTAACGACCATGCCAAGACTATGCCCATGTTTGGGGTCATCCATTGTAAGGGATGCAAGCCAGAGTGCTATACGTTCAGTTGATGTGGCAGGCGCAAGGATGCTATATTGCCGTGGCTCTGGTGTTACCATAAAACCATAGGTCGTGGGAGTTTGATTATAGCGTACTATCACTGGTACCGTGCGTCCCGGTCCACCGGCTAGGGTAAGCCGCACAATCGGGGAACCGCCGGGGTTGGGCAGTTGTAGGAGACTTTCGCCCCCTTTTGTCCAACGATACGCTCTCCCGTTAGGAAAATACTCTGCACCATACATATGGCTTCGGGGAGTGAGCAAGGTTGATGTCGTGACGGTATAGGATGCAGTGTGATGAAGGGGGGCTATTGCCATCGTTGTCAGCAATACTCCCATACCAATCAGGATTACAAGCAAAAGACCATCCCCCCATACCCGATGGATAAACTGCAATAGTTGGGTACGTAGCCAATGGTTTGGCAAACGGGGTGATTCAGTTGTGGCGTTTGGTATATTCATAACTTCGCTTTATGATACCAAACTATCGAGTATCATTTGGAACTAGCACCGGCTGCCGCCACCCGCCCCAATCAAAATGCGCCTTGCCGTCTGGACCTGGTAGTACGCTCAACACCAGTTGTACCCGCTCTCCAGCGTATGCGCTTAGGTCTACCTCTACAGGATACCAACGGCGATCTCGTTGGTTATGGACCGGGTCTATGAAGCGGCGGACAACCTCGTGTGTCTCATCTTCACGCTGGATACTCACCACAAACTCTGCTCCATCACTCGCTACCCCCTGCTCCTGCAAATCCCATGCCAGCGGGTTGATGGTAAACGCCGTTTTGAGCGCAGTATCAGACGGTAAGTCAGTAAAGGTGTAGGTAATTGTACTCGTAGCATGCATAAAGAGCACAGGAGTAGTCTTGTGGGCAAGGGTAAAGGTAAATGGCTGTATAGCACTAGACTGGTTCATATCCAGCGGGGCAGGCGGGTCTTTGAGCGTAGAGGGGCTATTGGCTAGGAAGAGCAAATCGGCTACTATGTCAGTATCAAGGGTAAGCAACTGCCCCGGTTCTGCTTGGATAATCTCACGGGGAACGTGTTTTGGTGGCTCTGCCTGAAATAGCCATACCGCCAGCAGCACAACGCCGATGGTAGCGATTATCTGCCACATTCTCCGATTTTTTGTTTGTACCTTTCCCCATCCTTCTGTCTCTTCGGGCAGCCCCCTGCCCCTTCCCCCACCGAGGGGAGAAGGGGAGTCATCGGTTCCCTCGCGCCCTTTATGGGAGAGGGGGCTAGGGGGAGCGGGGGGCAATGTGCGCGGAATACCTGGGTTTATCCCCCCAAACACCACAAAGACCAATACAATCATCTGCCCACTGACCAGCACATACAACGCCAGTTGTGCCATACCAAGTGGCGACTGTGGGCTATCTGTGAGAAAGCGATGGCTAATGGTATACAGTAGGGTATCCAGCGGCTTATCCGCATAGCCTACGTGCAGTTCAAGCAAGCGGCTATTGTTGACCACCTCTGGGGGCGCACCATCTTGGGCAGACTGGTAGACCCGCAAGGGTGTCTCGACAGTTGCCCTGGGCGCGTGGATGGAGAGCACGTATGGCTCTCCCGTCTGAAAGCGTAGCTCCTGGGGTATAGCTAGGGTATAGTGGGATACTTGGGGTTGAATACCCACAAGTGTTGGTATCGATGGTTGGGTGTGGATGAAGTCGTCAACCCCATGCGCCAGTTCGTTTTGCTGCTGGTCGGTGATGTGCCAGATAACTGGACCGTGTATATCCGGTGTGGTTTCCAGGAGCAGATCAAACCGGTTTATCGCAGTAGACTGTGGCACAAATTGGTAGGTAGCCCCAAAGGGACCAAAGACCAGTTGGGGGAGTTGGATTGGGCGTATATGGAGCGAGGCACCGGGAAACTCTAATATTCCCGTTTGCTTTTTGATGATGCTAAAGTGATGGGCAGGGGCAATAGTTGTGATGAGCGTAGCGATATTGGCAACAAACACAGCAGCGATAATCAGCGGCGCGGCAATATGGCGTACCCGCAGCATACCGGCAAGGGATTCCCACCCCACGAGCATGACCAACATCAGCGGCAACAACGCGGTAAAGAGATAGCGCCCCTGCGGTTGATAATCCATACGGTAGCAGGCAGAGAACACAGAAGCAAGTATTAAGCCAATGAATAGGGCAATACTGGCAACCGATGCCCGTTGCCATTTTGTCCCACTGCGCTGCCGCCATTGACGCACGAGCCACAACAGCGTCCCAACTCCCCCCCCAATGGTCAGGACAAAAAATAGCCAAAAGATAGGTTGTGGAACTTTTATCGATACATGGTCGAAGTATTCCCAAAAGCTGCGAAACATCGTTGGGAAAAAGGGAATCACGAGGGGAGAGGTAGCAAAGAGCATCTCCAAGAATGAGTCGCTAAAGTGCGTATAAGGGTAGGGGGTATAGCTTGAATCTTGTGAGCCTATCAATGACAGCCCAGTAAGATCGCCATAGACAAGCCAGTTGCGGACAAAAAACCACCCGCTAATCAGCAGCATGCTACTGCCCATCCATACCGCCATCGTCACAAATGTTTTAACCCGTTGTGCTTTTGGTTGTTGCCAAACTAACCAGAGGATCATGACCCCACTGGCGATAATTACCACGGCTATTGTCTGTTTGGTAATCAATCCTAGCCCCATGAGCGATCCCATCGTGACCATCCAGCGGCGCGTGGGGGATTGCTGTTTGATACCATAGATAAGCGTTAGCAGCAGGGCAGCGGCAATGAGGTTGACGAGATTGTCGCTATTGATAGCCGCGCTCATGTAGGTGAATCTGGGATTGAAGCCAACAAGGGCAGCAAAGACTAGGGCAAAGTGGGGACGAGCGGGGACAAGCATGCGTCCAAGCAGGTAGGCAATCGTTACAATCCCTGTTCCTATCAGCAGCGACAAGATACGCACAACGACTACCTGCGTTTCTAGGTTTTGGTCAGCAGCAGAGGCAAGCAATGGCACTCCCAAGAGGTAGTAGAGCGGAGGAATGAGCGCATGGGCATTGAGCAGATTAGTATTGTAGATGTAGTAGGTTTCACCATAGACTGGCAATGTTTGGGTTTCGTAGAGATGGCGAATGTACTCAAAATGGCTCATCTCATCTGGCGGAAACATGGGTTGAACAATGATGCCCCACAGTATCGTATTGCAAACAAAAGTAACCAACAGCAGCGCAAAAGTACGCCAGTGCCGATGGTTACTATCATTATGACTATCTTGGTGCCATACCCTACCCCAAAGGGTACGCGGGGTTGGTATCACCGTTTTCGCAAAGGAAATGCTCATAGAGGCAACTATTCTCGTATGGCAACCACCGAAAAACTAGGACCATGCATACCCTGATAATCTTTGAGCACTTTCACCGTGGTATACCCAAAATGGCGCAGACAATCGAGAATATCCTCGCGGTACATCCAGTAGCTATACGATTCCATACCGCCGCTAAAGTGTTTCAACGATAGTGAAGCGCGATACTCCTGGCGATGCATGGTGTAGGTAGCACCTTGGTAGGAAACTGTCTCGGTAGCATAGAAATTGTTGATAAGTCCTGGAATACTAGCAATAACCTCTTCGTCATAGTAGTGCGTCCAGAGAAAGATACGGTCTGAGGTCTTTGCCAACAGCGCGATGAGCTCTACCGGATTGGGCATATGGTAGAGCACTCCACAGGCAATACAGACATTAAAGCGGGTGTCATTGTCCCGCATATAGCTAACAAAATCACCGCAGGCGAACTGTACACGCCGCAGGTCAAATAGTTCTTTGACAACCAGACACTTGAGATAGGCGCGGGTGTTGGACTCTATCGCCAGGATAGACTCCGCCCCCGCCCGCTCCAGCATGTAGGAGTGTCCCCCCTCTAGCGGTCCTAGCTCTAGGACAGACTTACCCTCAACACCGCCTAGCTCCTCTAGTGCCATTTCTATGCGCTCATCCTCAAAAATATCTGCCTTGCCTGCCGTCAAATCGGCATAAGGTTCAGGTAGCTTTGACCACCACTCGCCCTTGAAGATGTCCAGGGTTTGTTGTGGGGTTGGTGTATCGGTAATGTACTCATCCAGGATATTGTATGCAGGCGCAGGGAGTGTTGGCGCAGGCGTAACGGGTGGTGTTGGTGGCGTTGGTATCGGCGATTGTAGGGGGGCATCTCCATTCGTCCCTATAGAGTCGTCCCCCGCGCTCTGTATGGGAGAGGGGGCAGGGGGAGCGGGTGATGGTGGTGTAGACGGTGTGGGTCGCTGTTTGGTCAGTGACCAGACCAACCGGCGGAAGCCTTCGCCCGGTCCCTGCCGCATGTCGTTGAACAGCCGTAGGGCTTGCATGATGCGCCCTGACTCGACCTGCTTGATCAGCGATTCCAGATAGGCAATATGATCATTTTTCTTAGCGACAATATCGTCTAGCTCTTCAATGCGGCGTTGGTAGGTATCAGAAAGCGTCAACCGCTTGTGGTCAGCGGCATGGTAGGGGTGTTGGCAAAAGGTAATGAGTGGTTGTAATACATTCTCCCATACGAACAACGGCTGTATGGCAGCAAATGCTGGTGCATGCAGTTGGCGCAGGTCAGGTTGATCTAGCAGCGTAAGCAGCGCATCGCCAAATTGCAGTGGGTCGCCGGGGCAGACCACTAGCCCTAAACCATGCGCCGCAACGGTATCTGCCAGCGTATCGCCAGCGGTAATGACCATTGGCAACCCTGCCCAAATGTAGTCCAGCATACGGGTGCGGAAGGCATAGCGGGTCTCTAGGTGGTTAAAGTTGGCACTTACGCCAATATCCGACTCCAGCAGGTAGTTGTGGCGTTCACGGTAGGGAACCCACGAGTCGTTGAAGAAAACGGTATCCGCTAGGTTTAGCTCTTTGACCAGTTCAAGGCACTTTTCATACACGCGCATCTTTGGCACGTCTTCGGGGTTGGGGTGATGAAAGCCGAGGAAAAAGAGCTTGACATCACTGCGCTGCTCGCGGACGTGCGCCATAGCGCGGATGACAGTTAGGGGGTCAAGCCAATCCCACACCCCGCCGCCCCAGAGGATTACCTTGTCATCCTCTCCTATGCCGGGGACAACCCCCTTGAGCACCTGGTTGGTAGGCATTGGGGGTTCTGGCTCTAGTCCAAATGGCACTACGTCTATTAGGGAACGAAAGGATGGGTCTTGGGCATAGGATTCGGGCGAGAGCCGCCCGGTACTACTGAGCGCACCAAGCCAAAAATCGCGTTGGCGTTCGCTGGCACAAATGAAAAAGTCCCCAACCTGGAGTTGCTGATCCACAACGTGCAATTTGTGCGCGTGTATCTGACGGGCATGGTCTTCTTCCTCATCCTTGAAAAACTCCAGACACTCCAAATGGAAAGGATCATACAGGTCTATCACAAGTTTCTTGCCCATTGTCGCTAGGTAAGCATGGTGATACAGCGTAAAGCCTTGAAGGATGATGACCTCTGCTTGGGATGCTAGTTGTTGCATAAGGGTGTGGTCATCGCGCTGAAAGACAACACACTCAACCCCCGGAAGGGACACGTTGCCCTGACGTGGTGCTGCAAGCGTAAGCTGGCAATGGGGGGCAAGGTAAGTTGCCATTTGTACCGTGCGTATCCCCGGACCTGCCAGATTTTCATAGAGCGGTTCTGTGCTGATGAGCAGCACACGATGTCGGGCTGTTTCTGTCATAATACCTTTCCTTATTGTTTTTTCGTGAGCACACACACAGATTGTCCTAGATTGCCTTCGTTTTCCATTACGCGCCCATCCTCAAAGGTCACTGTTTGGGAGAGAGTGATATGGGGTTTGTCGCCATCATAGATGCCGGTTATCTCTAGGTCAAGATGTTCTGCCCAAGCCTGGATACCATCACGGCTGACAAACATTGTAAGGGGGAAATCTTCGTCAAGGGTTGCATCTGGAACAAACTGATCCCAGTGTGACGGGATAGCAAACTCTAGGAAGGAGAAGATGATCTTGCCACCAGGTTTTACCACCCGCTTTGCCTCTTGTAAATACTTGTAGGTATGTTCATGCAAGATATGAGTAAAGACCGAGAAAAAGCAAACCATATCTGCTATATCATCTTCGGCAGGGATAGTATGACCTTCGGTATGCTCAAAACGCCAATCAGGACGGTTGACCTGTTCGCGGGCATAGTCAAGAAGATCAGGTACTACGTCAGTACCGAGCAATTTCCCTGGATTGAGGTATTCAGACAATGGAATAGCGAGCCGCCCGGAGCCACACCCCACATCAACCAGATAGCTATCACGTTGTAATCCATGTTGGATGAGGAGATCGCGTTCTAGCAAGCCGATAGCTTCAAAGTGTCCCCCGACTGCAAGATGCATGGCTTCATCTGATGATTCAGATTGCTTTTTGAGTAATCCTATGTATTTATTATAGGTTTGACGAAAATTAATATTTCGCATAGGGTCTTTTTCTTTCTCTTTTGCTGTTGTAGTTACTAATCCCTTAGCCTCTATTTCCCGCGGCGCAACCAGCGCAATGCCCGCATCACCCGCCCGGACTCTAGCTGCTTCAGGATGTGCTCTAGGTGGGCAATGTGGCTATTTTTGGTTGCGACAATATCGTCTAATGCTTGAATACGCTGTTGGTAGGTGTCCAGCAACGAGTAGCGGTGCTGGTCTGGCGCACAGCGTGGGTTGCGGCAAAAGTCAATCAATGGCGCAAGCGTTTGTTGCCAACTATACGCTTGTTGCAATTCGGCAAACGCTGGTGCATACTGCTCGCGCAGATTTGGCTGTTCTAACCTATGGAGCAATGCCGCAGCGAACCCCTCAATATCGCCAATCGCCACTGTGCGACCAACGCCATACTCCTCGATAGTCTCAGACAAGGTGTCTCCCACCGATACAACCATAGGCAATCCACACCAGATATAGTCAAGCAGTCGGGTGCGGAAGGCAAACCGCGTTTCCACATGGTTGAGGTGAGCACTTACCCCAATGTCAGCTTCAAGAAAGTAATTAGCCCGTTCACTGTAGGGTACCCACTGGCTATTAAACAAAACGGTGTCTTGCAATCCCAAGTTTCTTACCAACGAAATGGCATGATCATACATCATCATACGTTGCACGTCAAAAGTGTTGGGGTGCCGCCTGCCCATAAAGAAGAGCTTGACATCTGGGCGTTGTTGCCGTATCAGGTTCATTGCCCCAATGATCGTCAAGGGGTCAAGCCAGTCCCACACCCCACCGCCCCATATAATCACCTGGTCATCCTTGCCAATGCCGGGGTGTACCCCCTTGAGCACTTGCTGCGTATGGGTTGGCGGTGTGGCAGGAATGCCAAATGGCACTACGTCTATCAGCTTGCGAAAGGATGGATCGTCAGCATAGGCTGCGGGGGTGAGCCGTCCCCTGCTACTTAGCGCACCAAGCCAAAGGTCGCGTTGGCGTTCGCTGGCACAGATGAAAAAGTCCCCAACGAGTAGTTGTTGGTTGATAATCTCCAGATTACTACCGACCATTTCGCGGGCTTCGTCTATCTCCTTGTGCTTGAAAAACTCTAAACTCTCTAGGTGAAAGGGGTCGTATAGGTCTACAACAACAATCTTTCGCATCTGCTCAATGATGTGGTGACGGTAGAGGCTATACCCCTGGAGTATAACCACCTCGGCATGCCCCGCGAGGCTCTCGATTGCCTGTTTGTCCTCGTGGTCAAAGCTGACAAACGTCACACCCGGCAGTACTACATCTGCCTGCTTTGGAGCAGCAACGATGACCTCACAGTAGCGGGCAAGGTGACGAGCTATCTCGACTACCCGTATCCCTTGCCCCGCGAGGTTGTCTGACAGCGGGTCGCTACTGATGATCAGGATGCGGCGACGGTGTGGCTCGGCAAAAACCTCATCCAAGCGAAACATCTCATTGAGCGTCTGCATAGAGAGCAGTTGGGTGCAATGGTGCGGTCCGAAGGGGTAGTGTAGCAGGGGCAGGATTTCATGCTCTGGGCGTTGGCGCAGCGATTGCACATGCTGGCGTTGTTGCCAGATGTGGGGGAATTGACGCATCACCGAGCGCAGCGCAGCAATGTAGCTCATGGTCGTGGAGGAGATGGCGAGTGGTACTTCGCCTGTTTTTGTATCTTTACCCTCACCTGCTTTTGCATCAACATTACCTATCTCGAACATCTGCCAGTCTAGGCGATCCTGGTCATCAGAGAAAGCAATAAGCCGTTGTATTGCCAGTAGCAGCGCGGGACCGGCGATGTGGGAAAGGGTCGCATCTTCGTAGTTCTTCAAGATGGTAATTAGCGCGTTTCGTTCAAGCAGCGCGTTGATTTGGTGCTGTGGCACATGGCGTGATACGCCGTGGTGACGATGGTAGACGATAGCAGCGGGCGAGAGGACTACGCGATAGCCTGCCAACCACAACCGCCACCCAAAGTCTACATCCTCAAAGTAGGCAAAATAGGCAGGGTCAAAACCACCTATGTCCAAGAAGAGGCGGCGGTCAACCAGCATTGCCCCACCACAGGCAAAGAGCATATCCTGCTCGGTATGCTGCACAGCATGGAAGGGGAGATTGACGAAAAATTGGTGTCCAAAACCATAGAAACTCGCTCCCCCACCGGCAAAGTCTATCCGCTCGCCTTGCCAGTCCAATATTGTCGCTCCAACACAGACAACCCCTTTCTCGTGGTAGCGGTCTAGCGTAGCGAGCATAGCAGAGAGCCAGTGGCTATCGGCATAGGCATCATTGTTGATCAGGGCAAGGTAGCGACCAGTGGCAGCGGCTGCCCCCTGATTGACAGCGGGGGCAAAGCCGGTGTTGGTCGTGTTGTGTATCACCTTGACCATCGGGAAATGTGCTGCAACATATGCCAGCGAGCCATCAGTGGATGCATTGTCTACTATGATGATCTCGACCTGCTCGGTGGGGTAGTCCTGGTTGAGCAGCGATGTGATGCACCGCTCCAGATATTCTTGCCCATTCAGGTTGACGATGACAACAGATATTGTGGGTGGTGCAGTCACGATGGGATATTTCCCTGCTGGTACACCTGGCGCACCGCATCAACTGTCGTAGCCGTCTCTAGGATGTGCTGTACTGTCAAGAAGGCTTGCAAGATAGCACTATTTTCTTGTCTCCCAAACAACCGTTTGAACCCAAAGTCTGTCGTTAAGTCAATGTAGCGGGTACTCATACCAACCTCCTTATGCCCCTCTGGAGAAAATACCGTTCCTTTGTATTATACAGCAACGAGTAAGTTAGTAAGGGGGGTATCGTGCAAGATGTGTTCTATCAGATGGATGAACTTTTGCCCACTGTGCTCTATTTTGCAACGCTCCTCAAAGCGAACGCGAGCATTGGCACCGAGGGATTCGCGCAACGGTTTGTTGTGGTACAGGTCTGTCAGGTGATGCTGCATATCATCATCGTTGCCAAGCCGCACAAGCATGGCATTGGTTCCATGCTCCAGCAAGCCTGCCATGCTCTCCGCATCGGAGGCAATAATCGGCTTGGCGTGGTAGAGTGCCTGCACCAGCATCAATGGCAATTCCTCATCACGGTAGGGAAAGACACACACGTCTGCTGCCCGGATGTAGGCATTGGCACGTTCATTGGTCACATCCCCCACAATATGCAAACGGTCTTCTAGCGCAGCAAACTGCTCGCGCAACTCACGATAGTACTTCCAATCATGCACCTGCCCCACACAATAGACCTGCATTTGGAGCTCTTCTGGCAATGTTGCTACCACCCGGAGAAGCAAGTCTTGCCCCTTGCCTCGCTCTATATCCCCCGGTACTACCAGCGTGAAACTGTTTGCTTGACGGATAAAACCCGCTCGGTAGGAGGACAAGATAGCCGGGTCTAGCCCGTAGGGGATGGAGACGATGTTGTCTTGGGCATACTCGGCGTAACGGGGAATAGTAGTGCGGGACGGTAGCACTACCGCATCAGCAATGGGTACCGCCGTAGCAATACGATTGTTGTCCAAAACTCTCTCATGGTCTGCACTCGCATAGTGCAACCACCAAATACACTGTCGTTGGAAGGCACGGGCAGCATAGACGGCTCGCCACCCCTGGATAGTATTCACCACCAAGATGCCATAGTCTGGCAGCATCGCATAGACAGTACGGGCATCTTTCAATACCGATGGCTCCACGATAACCTCAATAAGTGCTTCGGCGTAGTGGGCGCGGAGGGGACCGCTACTCGGCGAAAGCACCGTGACGGTATACCCTTGCTGCTTGAGATAGCATGCCAGCATAAAGAAGGCAACGGGGGCATCGTGCAGAGTGAGGCTGTCAGTGAGCATCAACAACTGCTTGTTGAGTACTTCTGGGGCATGGATAGGTTGGCGTTCATCTGCCAGCATGCAGGGCGGGCAGGGGTTCAGACTTTCTGGCGAGTAGGGGGTATAGTCTTCTAACAGGTCAAACATATGCAAAATGTAGAGCAGGTGGTCGTGGCGGTTGCGCTCATTCGGTTGTTTCAGTGCTGGCATCAAATCGTAGCTGGACAGATTCGGGTTGTAGTAGGGGTCGCCACTGATGATAGACGAGATCATGCGACAGTAGGCACGTAGCACATCAGCCGGCGGCAGAAAATAGCCACGGGTACCGCCTTCGTGGTGTATCAAGCGGGCAAAGGGGGTATACACGGCACGGTAGCCCTTGCGCGTTGCCGACAAACAAATTTCAATATCGCTGTAGCCAATCTGGTAGACCTCATCAAAGCCGTTGACCTCTTCAAACACGCTACGCGGCATCATCAGACATGCCCCTGTGACAGCTTGGTAGTTGCGATACCACTCTGTGGAGCCATACAGATCATAGTGTCCCTCTCGTGCGCCATCATAGACGTGTCCCGCGTGGCCACTTAGCCCTATCACCAAACCGGTATGTTGTAGGATGTCGTTGGGACGGATGAGCTTTGCCCCTACCACGCCCACACCGGGACGCTCTGCCCACCCGACCATATCATCGAGCCAGTCGGGGTCAAGCACTTCGGTGTCGTTGTTCAAGAAGAGCAGAATATCCCCATTGGCAACCGTGACCCCATAGTTGTTGGCAGCAGAAAAGTTGAAGGGGACACGGTGATCTTGGACAATCTGTACCCGTGGTTCAGATTCAAGTTCCGCGTAGTAGCGAAGAGTCTCGCGCTGGTTGCTGCCCGTGTCTACCAGGATGATCTCGTAGTTGGGGTAGGTTGTGCGTTGCAAGACGGATGAGATACAGGCGCGGAGCAGGTTTACCTTCTCTTTTGAGGTGATGATAATTGAGACCTTCGCACCGGATGGCTTCCACATCACGCGCAGCCGTCCAACATCCGTTGTGACCACCTGGGCATCATCTGCCCCGATGCGTTGTAGGTGAGCAGACACACACCGCGACTGGGCATCAAATGCCCACGGTTTGGCGGTGGTGGAAAGGGCAGCAGAGCCTTCAACCTGTCGCCAGTGGTAGAGTACACGGGGGATGTGATATACCTTGTCGGTCTTTTCCGTACAACGCAACAGCAAATCCCAATCTTGCGAGCCGTCCATTTCCGTATTGAAGCCACCAACCTCGACCACGAGCGAGCGGCGTATGACGCTATGCATCAAGTAGTTGGTTGCCAGCAGATGGTCAGGCGACCAGCAGTCGGGTTTGAAGAGGGGATCGAGCCGTCTCTTGCCATCGCCAGTCGCCTTGTCTTCATCAAAGTAGACAATATCGGCATCGGTGTGCTGGTTGATCAACAAGGCGACCTCGTAGAGCATAGATGGTGCCAGCAGATCGTCGTGGTCAAGCAGCGCAATGTAGGTACCGCGAGCCATTTCTAGTGCCGCGTTGGAGTTGCCAGAAATACCGCAGTTTTCCTCAAGACAGTGAACCCGTACCCGCGAGTCCTTTGTAGCATATTGCTTAAGCACCTCCTGCACCCCCGGCTTGGTTGAGCACCCATCTGCTAAACAGAGTTCCCAATTCCCATAGGTTTGTGCGATAACCGACTCTATCGTATCACACAAAATGTCAGGGTCAGGGTTGTAGACCGGCGTAATAATGCTAATAAGTGGTTTCAACGGGAAGGTTTCAACGTGCTTGCGCTGGCGGTAGATGTGGGCTGCGTTGGGTTCGTTGTCTATTATCCAGAGCGCGTAATCATCCATATAAGGAGCATCTGAGTCAGTTGGCTCATCCCCTGTTAGAGCGGGTTGCTCGCGTAGCTGTTGCAGCGTCTGTAGGGCAGCGCGTGCGCCGCTGCTTCGCAGCGCGTTGAGCGTCTGCATGAGCCGCATCACCTGCCCAGATTCAAGTTGCCTAATAATCGTCTCTAGGTAGTGGATATGCTCATTCTTCTGGGTAAGAATGTCCTCAAGTTCTTGGGACGATGCCCGCATAGTGCTGGAAATATGCGCTTTTTCTTCAAGCAATCGCTGGATCGTCTCTTCGGTATACTCATGCAAGGAGCGTATTTCAGATTGGAGCCTGACGGTCTGCTGCTCTTGCTCTGCCAACATAGCATGAAGTTGCCTATGGGTCTCGTGCTGTTGAGATTGGATTTGCGTATGCTCTTCATGCTGTTTGACGTACTTTTCGTAGAGTTCCGTAGCTTGGATATTGCGCTCGGTTAGTTCATCTGACAAATGGTCATATTGCCGCTTGTAATCAAGGGCGAGAGCTTCCTGGTAGGAGAGGCGTTGTTGGAGTTCTACGGAAAAACCACGAATGTCTATGTTTTCCTTCCAGAGTTGCCAGAATTTGCGCTCATATTCGGTGATGAGTTCGTGGGGCGAGGTAAGCCTACGGCGAAAGCGCACTGCCCAAGAGTTGACGAAGGATGCATCAAAGTCAGTATCCCGGTAGAAACCAAAGTGGGCAAACATCGTTGACCAGTATTCTGGCGGGCGCACGTTGAAGTGGGTTACTTCGCGGTAGTCAAAGGGGGTTGAGGAAAAGATGATGTCGTTGGTATGGCGACACAGGTTTTCTATGGCAGCTTTGGCATCGGGGGTCGTCATATGCTCCAACACTTCAATATTGACAATCAGGTCATAGTGTTGGTGCTCAAAGGGTTCTATGATAGAGCCAACGTTGCAATAGTCTTGTATAGATTCGTGAACGTGCTCAATGGCAAAGGCAGAGATGTCTACCCCGTAGGCTTCTACACCACGCCGACGTAGCTGTTCCACGAGGAATCCCATAGCACAGCCGGCATCCAAGACAGTTTGGGGGCGTATCTCAGTAATGATCTGCTTGGCGATACCGTCAAAGAGTTCAAGCCACGTTTCGTTGCGCTCGTAGGGTATCTCACCGCAATCATGCGCGTAGTAGAAATCGTCATACAGTTCCCCGCCGCTGCCCTGCCCGTCAATACGTTCGCTGGCATGCGGAAAGGCAATGGAACCTTTGCGGGGAGATAACCGCTGGTGTCGGGGCAGTTTGCGGGGACGGCGGCGAGTGCGGGTTGTGTGGGATGCGAGTGTTAAACTAGTCATAATAGGCTTCTACTTCTCATTACACGAGGACTGCTCCAGGAGCATGCCTCCAAAGGATGATTACGATGGTACCAACGGCAAAGTATACCTGAGAAAGTTTGGTTGTGTCAATATTTTTTTGGAGGGAGTCCTAATAGCAGGGTATGGCAGATTCTTTTCCCTCATCATAATAAAAAAAGTATAGCCCCATACTTTTCCCCCGCTCCCCTGCCCCCGCTGCCATTCCAGGGCGAGGGGGAACCACCTGCCCGATTCCCCTTCTCCCCTCGGTGGGGGAAGGGGCTAGGGGATGGGGGGGCAAAACAACCCTCTCCCCCCTGCCCCCTCTCCCATAAAGGGCGAGGGGGAGCCGTTCAT
>CAYPHM010000013.1:0-35569 GCA_964410555.1 uncultured Chloroflexaceae bacterium
CCCTCTCCCCCTGCCCCCTCTCCCATAAAGGGCGAGGGGGAGGAACACCTGCCCGACTCCCTGCTCCCCGCGGTGGGATGGGGGGGAAATAACTTTGCCCACTGACCTACCCTCGTTGGTAGCAAAAAATACGCCACATGGAGGATACGTATATACCTATTGTGGGAGATGTCGGGAACAGATAACCAGGGTATCATGAGAGCAAAGATAAAGATAAACAAGATGCTTTCGCTGATTTTGCAAAATATTTAGGATACCAGAATGTTGCATAGAAACATACAACCCGTGAATAGCCATCCCGCTGTACAATCTGTACCATCGACAACTCCCCAGAGTGAAGGCTCCCATTGCTATCTCTGTGGCAATCCAGCAACGCGGATGATATGCTCAATGAGTGCCAATTATGATTTAACGGTTCTCCTTGTTTGTGATACCTGTACTTGGTCTAAATCCTCAAGAACATCCCCCTCGCAAGCGACCAGTGTGTGACAGGTAAATAGCTATATGACTTGACTTAATGATGCGTGGTAGGGAGAGGATACCTACCGCGCATCGTGGTTTTTCGTTACGATTCCCATGAGTAGCGCAATTTTGCCCAAGTCACCAAAATGTCGCCAAGATTACCCCAAAAACCCCTTGCAATTCGCCTGCATATAGCATACAATACAAGTGCTTGTCTTTATGTATTCTTTGTTGTCTTCACACAAGCGAAGCCCCAAAGAGACACGCTAATTCCCACGTTACGAGAGAGAGATGGAGCCGTATAGGAACGGTGGGTAACGCAAGTGTTCGCTCATGTCCTGGCAGACTATTTTTCGTTTTGCCCATGTCGCCAAAATGTCGCCAAGATTACCCCAAAAACCCCTTGCAATTCGTCTGCATATAGCATACAATACAAGTGCTTGTCTTTATGTATTCTTTGTAGTCTTCACACAAGCGAAGCCCCAAAGAGACACGCTAATTCCCACGTTACGAGAGAGAGATGGAGCCGTATAGGAACGGTGGGTAACGCAAGTGTTCGCTCATGTCCTGGCAGACTATTTTTTGTGGTTCAGGGGTTCCTTCAAGGGAAGCCCACGCGAGAGCTTGCAGGAGACTGTAACCTATTCGGGTATTTTAGCTAACCTATGGCAAACCTGCTGAACGTTCATCTCCGCAAGTATCCTCTACGCGGTATTGCCCCGTTTGTCGGTTGGCTCTTGCTTGGTGGTATTGCGCTGCTGTTGGCACTACTCCCATTACCCTATGCGGTAGTGCTGACAGCAGCTTGCGCCTTGGTTATCCTCGCCCTCATTGATCCGGTGTGGGCAATAGCTGCCGCTATCCTTTCCGTCACCATCCAAGATACCATCCAACTCCCTGGCGGTATCCTTGTCACACAAGTAGCCCTGGTGTTTTTGGCAGGGATGTGGGGCATACAAGTTCTTACCCATCCCGACCAGCGCGTTGTTGGCGGAAGGCTCTTTTTTCCCCTTATGCTGTTTCTCTGGGTGTTGCTTTTCTCTACCACCTTTACGATCTACAACCAAACCGAGGGGCTAAAAGAAACGTTGCGCTGGCTTACGGTATTGTTGGTCTATCTCGCCACCTACAACAGCCTAACCTTTTACTCCAAAGAGAACGAAACACCCTCTCCCCCTGCCCCCTCTCCCATAAAGGGCGAGGGGGAGGAACACCTGCCCGACTCCCTGCTCCCCTCGGTGGGGGAAGGGGCAAGGGATGGGGGCTGCCCGAAGGGACAGAGGCTTAGCTCCCCACGCCACCTCTTCGCTTGGCGGGTGGCTTTGTTGGTTGCTGTCCTATTGCTTGCGCCGGCAGCCAATGCGCTGCTTGGTCTGTGGCAGTTCTGGATTGGCGATGGTCCACCAAGTTTTCAAGTTATAGCCCATCATGTGCGAGCCTATGGGACAATAGGCAAACCAAACTCCTTTGCTGGCTACCTCAATATGGGATGGGCATTGGGGTTTGCGCTGCTTGTGGGGGCAATCTGGCAGTGGTGGCGCACCGGTACCAAGTCTATGCTGCTCATTGCTGCCATAGCCGGTGGATTGGCAGCATTGCTGCTCGCCGGGCTGCTCGCCAGTTTCTCGCGTGGCGGTTGGTTGGGGGGGATGGGGGGCGGCGCAGCTATGCTGCTGGCGTGGAGTGTTGGGCTAGACCGTTCGCTACGCTACCGCATTTGGCAGTGGGGGGCGGTGGCGATTGTCGGCGGGGTGATGGTGCTGCTCTTACACAACGTCAACATGCTGCCCTGGCAATTAGCCCAACGTATTACCAGCATTACCCACAACCTGCGCGTGTTTGATGTACGGACGGTTGATGTCACGCCGGAGAATTTCGCCGTTGTTGAGCGGATGTCCCATATCCAAGCGGCATGGCATATGGTCAACGACCACCCCCTTACCGGCGTTGGTCCAGGCAACTATGCAATAGCCTATAGGGGGACTGGCACAGAACAAACAAAGCCATATATTTTGCACCCGTGGTATACTGCACATGGACATGCCCACAACTACTACCTACACATTGCCGCCGAAGCCGGTATTGGGGGGGCGATTGCTTATCTGCTCCTCATAGCCGCCTTAATCATGCAAGCCAAAGCTACCATCCAACAGCAGACCGCTTGGATCATGCGTAGCATAAGTATTGGATGTTGTGGTATCATTGGCGCTGTTGTCGTGCATAATCTATTTGAAAATCTCCATGTGTTGAATATGGGAGTACAACTTGCGGCAGTGTGGGGACTCCTGGCAGCACTTGAGAAACCTTTGGGAGGTATCAGAGAATATCTATGAGAGAAACGGGTGATATGTCGCTTCACCATGATAATGAACAACCAAGAGTTGATGCAAGTGTTGATGTGCCAGAAGCCGAGGAAGAGGAAGTTGCCCGCAAGGGGTTTTCCCTCGCACAAAAGCTGCGAAATCCCCGCACGCTGATCTCCTTTGGCATAGCCCTTGCCATTATTGTTTTTGCCTTTCGTGGGCTAAATATAGACCCAGGGCAACTCTGGGCACACATCCGCGGTGCCAATATGGGCTTTATGCTGGTTGGCTTTAGCGTCTTCTACCTGACCTTCCCCCTACGAGCAGTGCGCTGGCGTATGTTGCTCAACAACGCGCATGTGCCGGTGCATGAGGGGCGCAAAAGTTGGGCTTCCTTTCCCGCGTTGATAGAGTATATCTATCTTTCCTGGTTTGCCAACTGTATCGTCCCGGCGAAGCTCGGTGATGCCTACCGAAGCTACCTGCTCAAGCACAATGGGCAGGTCTCTTTTTCGTCTACGCTAGGGACAATCTTTGCCGAGCGGTTGCTGGATATGCTCGCGCTCTTTGCGCTGCTGGTCTTTTCCGGCTGGTTTACCTTTGGGGCACAGCTGCCCGGCGAAACACAGATGGTCTTTTTCTTTGGGGCATTGCTCGTCGTGGTTATCCTCGTGGCACTGGCAAGTATGCGCTGGCTTAGTCCCTACATCCATCGGTTTATTGAGGGCAACGAGATGTTGGCTTCACGCAAGATACACGAGGTCTATGGGCGGTTTGAAGAGGCGGCGTTGCGCTCGTTTCGCCCTGCCATTCTGCCAAACCTGATTGTCCTCACCGCTGGAGTCTGGCTACTCGAAGGGTTCCGCTTGTTCTTTGTTATCCAAGCCCTGGGACAAGAGGGGCTTTATCTGACCATCCCGGCGATCATCTTTGTAGCGTTGGCTTCTTCGCTACTAACCGCCCTGCCGCTAACCCCCGCGGGGTTGGGGGTCATCGAGGGGACAGTCACAGTCGTGTTGATCAAATTCTTCTTTGTACAAGAAGACCTCGCCGGTGCGGTGACATTCCTAGACCGGCTGATCAACTTTTGGAGTATCGTGTTCATTGGGTTTATTGTCTACCTCATAAGCAAGCGAAGGTGACAAGCAGAGATGCCAGAGAAAGCCTACCACCCATGAGAGTTGGTATTGACTATACCGCTGCGGCATGGCAAGGCGCAGGCATAGGTCGGTATACCCGCGAGCTTATTCGTGCCGCTGTCGCTATGGGGGGACCGTTTGAGTATGTGCTGTTCTATGCTGCCGGTGGTATACCAGCAAATAGCCCCTACCTCGCCGATATGCGGCAAATGTGCGCGACCTACCCGTATGTTCGCGCTGTGCCGCTCCCCTTCACGCCACGGCTGCTGACTATCCTGTGGCAACGGGTGCGTCTCCCATTGGCTGTAGAGTATTTCACCGGCAAGCTGGATGTCGTGCATGCGCCAGATTTCGTGCTACCACCTACTCGCGCCCGCACCATTCTCACCGTCCATGACCTCACCTTTTTGACGCAGCCAACCTGCTTTGAGCCACCGCTGCAACGGTATCTCTCGCGGGTTGTGCCGCGCAGTCTGCGGCGAGCATCGTTGGTGTTAGCCGATTCCCAAGCAACCCGCCGGGACTTGGAGCGTTATCTTCATATTCCTACATCGCGCAGTGTGGTGATCTATCCGGGTATCTCGCCAAGTTTTCGCCCGCTCCCACAAGCTACCCTAGCGGGTGTGCGCGAGCAACTGGGGTTGCCCGCATCCTTCTTGCTGTTCGTGGGAACGCTTGAACCACGCAAAAATCTCGTCCGGTTGCTTGAAGCCTTCGATAGTCTCCGCCAACAAGATGAGTATGCCCATCTCTCATTGGTCATCGCCGGGCGCAAAGGATGGCTCTATGATGCCATATTTGAAACCTACGAACGGCTCAATTTGGCATCACACGTCCATTTTCTGGATTTCGTAGATGACGATATGCTCCCAGCATTGTATAATTTAGCAGAGGCTTTTGTCTACCCTTCGCTGTATGAGGGGTTCGGGTTTCCCGTGGCTGAAGCGTTGGCATGTGGCACACCCGTTGTGACAACAACGGCTGCCAGTCTGCCAGAAGTGGCGGGCAACAGTGCTATACTGGTAGACTACCCATATGATAGCCAAGCTATCGCCGCAGGCATACAGCAGGCTCTCCAACAGCGCGTTCGGTTGCGGGCAGTAGGTCCCAAGCAGGTGCAACGGTTTGTGTGGGATCAGTCGGCACGGGCGTTGCTCGCCTGCTATCTTAACGTTATAAAATCGTAGGAGCTACTATGACTCAGCAGCATGACCTGTCAGCAGATACTGTTTCATCATTGGAAATGGCAGGTCGTTCCTATATCCTTGCACGGGTGCTTTCCCAAGTGTTGCACCCAATGATAACGACTACCCTGACGTTTCTCATCTTGGGGGTGTATGCCGTTCCCCATCGTTGGCATGGGGTGCTTTGGGCATTGTTCATCATTGTGGTTGAGGTTGTCCCCCCGATGACCTTCTTTCTCATTCGGCTAAAGCAAGAGGCATACAGTGATGAAGAGGTGTCTAATCGGCATCAGCGCAATGAACTGTATCTCTTTACCTTTGTGATGTCATTGGTCAGCATCGGTTTTCTGCTGCTCATTGGTGCGCCATTGCCTTTTATCGTGCTGCTCATTGCTGGAACGTCCCTCAATGTCTCAAGTTGGATTATCAATTTCTTCTGGAAAATCAGTATTCACTCAGCCACCGCCGCGATGTGTGCCACCGTTGCGCTGATTTATTCGCTGCCGCTTGGCATGGTGCTGTGGGTGGGGGCGTTAGCAGTTGGTTGGAGCCGTATACGCACGAAGAATCATACGTTTCTCCAGGTGGTTGCTGGACTTGCGCTTGCGACAGCAATCATCCTGAGCATTTTCAACGTATTTGGTCTGGTATAGGATTATGACTCACTGTTTTCTCTGTTACCATCAGCATGATCAGGCCCTTGTCCAAACTCTCAAAACAACCCTTGAAGCGTGGGAGATACCGGTGTGGGTAGCTATGGAAAAGACTCATTCCAATTCCACCTGGAGTATGGCTGTAGAGCAAGCATTGCGTGAAGCCTTTGCGGTTGTTGTAGTGATGAGTCCTGCGGCAGAGGTGTGCCAATATGTTACCTATGAGTGGGCATTTGCGCTTGGGGCGGGGGTCCGGGTGATACCCTTGCTGGTTGAGCAAACCGATTGGCACCCCCGCCTCACCCATCTGAGCTATCTTGATTTCACCAAACCATCGACGGCAGCATGGGATGATCTACAGTTGTTGTTGCGCCAATCGTTTGGCAAGGTTGGGTATGGGCATGAGCCTCGTCATGGACAAGCGAAGGAGAAGGAACCACCTCCTAGCACCTCCTCGCCTGTTGAGCCGAGCCAACGGCGTACTCGTGCGGTATTCAGTGACCCCGTTATAGCCGAACCCCAAGCTGACCATTCTGCTGTCCAAGAGACGTTGGCAGAATCCCTACGACACCCGATGCGTGATGTGCGTATTCAAGCCTCGTTGATGCTGGCGCAGTTCAAGGATGTACAGGCTATACCAGTGCTCATAGATGCGTTGCACGACAGGGATCGTGATGTGTACCAGCATGCCGCGTGGGGGTTGTTGCATATTGGCAAGCCAGCAGTGCCAGCATTGGTTGCCGCATTGCAGGATGAGCAACGGGTGATACGCAAAGATGTGGCGCGAATATTGGGGCAAATAGGCGATAATGAAGCGATACCTGCCTTGATAGCGGTGCTTCAAGATAGTTCAGATGAGGTACGACGGGCGGCTGCCGAAGCTCTCGGTCAGTTGCGCGATGCTATTGCGGTAGCTCCCTTGCGTAGCCTGCTGCAAGATGAGCACGAGACCGTCCGGCGGAGTGCTGCGGAGTCGCTTGGGCAGATAGGTGAGCCGATAGCCGTCACAGACCTGATTTCAGCCCTAGAGGATGAGAGCGAAAGTGTGCGGGTGGTAGCGGCATGGTCGCTAGGGCAGATGCAGGACGCGGCAGCAGTGCCGGCGTTGGTTGAAGCCTTGCGGAGCGCAAATCCCCAATTGCGCCAAGCAGCGGTTGAAGTGCTCAAGGATATTGGCGATATATCGGTCAAATCGTCATTGACCAGTGCGTTGAAGGATGAGGACACGGAGGTGCGGCGGGCGGCAGCGCGGGTGTTGGCGCATATGCGTGGGCAGCAACGGGGGATTTCCTAAACACAAAAATATGGTATACTATGGGGATATGATCATTGAACTGAAGTTAAGGTTAATTGTATTTTGCGTGAAGGAGCAGAAAAACCTATGGCTCGGCATCGTTCTCGACCTCGCCGTACAAAGGAATGTGAATTTACCTCACTTGGCATTTTGCCTGATTACAAAGATGTCAAGCGGTTACAGAAATATGTTACCCCCCAGGGGAAGATATTGCCCCGTCGTCGTACCGGGGTAACAGCCAAAATGCAGCGCAAGCTGGCGACAGCTATCAAACGCGCTCGTCATATGGCATTGTTGCCGGGTGCTCCCAAGCATACCCGCATGTGACTATGGTAGGTACAACTTCCCTACGTTCCCTTGATGGGATGTGGGGTTTTTGTTTCCCGTTATGACTCTTTCCCCCTGCCCTTCCCCGTGTCCGCTTGTAGAGACGTAGCATGCTACGTCTCACCGGTTCCCCTGCTCCCCGTGGTGGGACGCGGGGCGAGGGGATGGGGGGAACACATGCCGCGGTTCCCCTGCTCCCCGCGATGGGACGCGGGGCTAGGGGATGGGGAGAACACATGCCGCGGTTCCCCTGCTCCCCGTGGTGGGACGCGGGGCTAGGGGATGGGGGGCTGACTAGACATTGCATGCAACGGCTCTACCAGCAGCCCCACCACTAACAATTTCCCCCCGCTTGACCAAATGCGTACTAGTGCTACCATGAGGTCAAATGCTGTATACTACAGACAAGAGAGGGAGAAGTTACCAGATGAAAATCTCTGTCGAGCAAAAACTGCTCAACGCCAACGATACTGTCGCCCTAGAAAACCGCGGGGACTTTGATACCAATGGAATATTTGTTGTGAACGTCATGGCATCGCCCGGCGCAGGCAAGACCAGCACCATCCTTGCCACCATAGACAAGCTCGCCAACTGGCAAGACCTCCACACCGTGCGCCCTGGCGTGATAGAAGGTGATGTCGCATCACGTATAGATGCCGACACCATAGCCGCACGGGGAGTACCCGTTGTCCAGATCAACACTGGCGGAAGCTGCCACCTAGACGCGCCTATGGTCCGTACCTCGCTAGATGCCCTGCCGCTAGACAGCATAGACATGCTCTTCATAGAAAATGTAGGCAACCTCATCTGCCCCGCCGAGTTTGCGCTAGGCGAAGACCTCTCCGTTGTCATTGCCAGCGTACCAGAGGGTCATGACAAACCCTACAAATACCCTGGGATGTTTGCCAAAACGGACGCAGTAATCCTCAACAAAGTAGACGTAATAGACGTGTTCAATTTTGATGTTGGCTATTTCCAGCGCGGCATCCATATGGTCAACACCAACGCCCCCATGTTCCTTGTCTCCTGTACAACCGGTGAGGGGGTAGACGCATGGGTAACGTGGCTCCTGGAACAGCGTAGCGCATAAGAGAGGGGAAACAAGGGGAAAGACTAGCACAAGTACAGTAAAGAAATCTTAATGAAATCTTCACGAAATCTCCATGCTTTCTTTGTTGTTTCTCTACGAAAAAATGGCACAATAGATATAGGTTTCAAAAAAGTAAACGAGGTTGTTATCTCGCATCCATATTCCTCGCTTCTCCCCTCCCTTGCAGGGAGTAAGGCGATTGGCTAGTAATATAGCTGATACAGACTTTCCTGCACCTCTGCGAACAACCCCTTCTGCATACGGCCCCTCTTTTAGTACTGAGGTGCAACCAACCGTTTAGGAAACCATTGTTCCGTGTACCTGGCAGTTCGGTAGCTTCGTAGTAACGACCTGGTGCTTATTAGGCAAGGCACTATCAAACGTCGTTACTACGACATACCAACTGACTACTGTTCCCCCGCTAGGGCTCACTCACCAACCTTCTACAACACCTTCCACAACACCATGCCCTATTCGTGGTACAATACCGCTATGGCTACCATATTACTTATTGAGGATAATTCAACATTGGCGGACACCTTGCGCTACAACCTTGAGCGGGAGGGATACCAAGTGCTTCAAGCTATTGATGGTATTCAAGGATTAGAACTTATTCACCAGCACACACCAGACCTCGTGGTGTTGGACATTATGCTCCCCCGCTTGGATGGCTTTTCCGTATGTCGTATTTTGCGCCAAGAGAACGATATTCCTATCATTATGTTGACTGCACGACAAGATGAAGTAGACCGTATCGCCGGGCTCGAGCTAGGCGCAGACGATTATGTGACCAAACCCTTTAGCTTGGGCGAATTTCTCGCCCGTATACGGGCTATCCTGCGCCGTACCGAACGTCAACCGCTGGCTATTAGTCGGGAAATCCTCGAAGCCGGTGCGCTCTCGGTAGATACCAAAAGCCGTCGGGCATGGCGCGACAACGAAGAACTAAACCTACCACAAAAAGAATTTGACCTGCTCACCTGCCTGATGCGAAACCGGGGTATTGCCCTTTCCCGTGACCTTCTCCTTGAACGGGTGTGGGGATTTGACTTTATGGGCGACAATCGTACGGTAGATGTCCATATTCGTTGGCTCCGGGGAAAAATCGAGTCCAATCCATCTCAGCCAACCTACATACAAACAGTACGGGGGGTGGGGTATCGGTTTGAGGTGCCGGCTGAAGCCGAACAGAAAGAGTCGGGCGAACGGCAACAAGCCAACAATACTAACCAGACTGGACCACCACCAACGGATGAGCCAAACACCTAGCATCTTCTTGTATGCTTCGGATGTCAGTAACCAGTCATGGTATCGTCTACGATAGAGAGAAACCATTGGAGCGCATAGGGAGCGCGTATGACTTCTACGTTGATACTAGTCATCGTCTTTTTCCTCCTTAGTGCCAGCGCAAATATCTGGCTATGGACTAGGTGGCAGCGTGTTTGTCGCCAGCAGCGTGAAGAACAAACAAGAGTTCGAGTACAGGATGAGGAGACAAAAAAAGCCCCTTACGTTTGGTTCCTCAATACCTCCTCAATGCTCTTTGAAGCCCTCGCAACGTCTATTGATTCTGCGCTCATCCTCGTAGATGATGAGCACCATATCCTTTACCAGAATGAGCAGACTAAAGACCTGCTTGGCAGAACAATTGCCCTAGAACCAAGCGAGACCATTGGGTTGATGAGTCTAGCGCGGGACTATCGGATAGATGCGTTGGTAGATGAGGTGTTGCGCGATCATGAAATCTACGAAATCACTATCCAGCCTGTCACCAGTGCTCGTACGCTGCATGTGCGGTGTGCGCCGGTGGTCTGCCCCAAAACCGAGGGGAATGGAGCTATCCTGCTTATCCGTGATGTAACCCAGATAAGCATGCTAGAACGTGCTCGCCGTGATCTGGTCGCCAACGTTTCCCACGAACTGCGCTCGCCTCTCTCGTCTATCAAACTCTTGATTGAAACGCTCCAATCTGAACCGCCACCTGACGTAGCTCGCCGTATGCTTGAACAAATGGCACAGGAAGTTGATTCTGTCACTCAGCTTGCCAATGAACTGCGCGAGCTTGCCCAGATAGAGTCTGGACGTGTGACGCTCCAACTCGCTCCCGGCTCCATAACAACTATCATTGAAGAATCACTAGAGCATATCCTGCCACAGGCGACCCGCAAGCACATTAGCATCACCTCCTGCTTGTCGCCAGACGTGCAGATGGTATTGATGGACGAACGCCGTATTGGGCAGGTACTCATTAACCTACTGCACAATGCGGTCAAATTTACCCCAGAGCAGGGGATTATTACGGTGCATGCTACCTTGTTGCCCATAGATCAGCAGGCAACACCACAGAAATCACCGGTGCATGGGGCAAAAGAGCCTAGGCAACAGATCTCGCTTGTGCGACAAAACGGGACACAGCAGACCATCACCATCCCTGAATCTCACGCCGAAGGGACGTGGCTCATCCTCTCCATTCACGATACGGGCATTGGTATACCTACCCAAGACCTGCCACGTATCTTTGAGCGGTTCTATAAAGTAGATCGTTCGCGCACATCATCAGGCGGTACGGGGCTAGGATTGGCTATTGCCAAACATTTGGTTGAGGGGCATGGCGGACGGTTGTGGGTGGAGAGCGAAGAGGGGATGGGGAGCACCTTCTTTTTCACGCTGCCCATCGCCTAGCAAGGGGACTTTCAGGGATAGAGCTATTGCCTACAACGTCTCTCCAGGCAATCCCCAACCCGCCAAATGGTCCGCGAGGTTCAACGAGCGGATGGTTTCGCCCATCTACTCCACCTTGCCCCCACACTTGCGACACGTTCGCGGGTTGCTGTTGCCTAGACTCCATACGCAACGGTAACAATAGTTTGTCCCACAACTCGCGCAGGTATACATATTGTCTCAGTTGTACTGATCGCCACACATAGAACACTTGGGTTTTTTTGGAAAGAAATCTTCTGTTCCAGCGTAATGTTCGTTTGACATATTGGCAACCTTCTTGCTAAGAGACTACTGGACTACCGTCCCTGCCCCATCCAACGCCTGCGACACACACTGCGTCCCACGCGCATCACCAAGCACCACCCGCCCCACCCCCTGCTCTACCGCCTCGGCAGCCCCCAATACCTTCTTTTTCATACGCCCCTCGGCATATTGCAGGTAGGACTCTACATCGTTACGGGGGATGGTGGGTATCAGCGAGGACTCATCGGGGAAGGCTCGCAACAAGCCCGGTACATTGGACAGTAACAGCAGCACATCTGCTTCTAGTGCCACTGCAATAGCCGCCGCCGCCCGGTCTCCATCCACATTCAGCGGCTCGCCCTTTTCGCTACACGCCAGCGGTGCAATCACTGGCAGGTAGTTTTGCTCTAGCAGCAACCGCAACAACGCCCCGTTGACCGACTCTATTGTGCCAGTCCAATCGTCACGCAGTATCTTTTGTCGCCCGTCCTCAATGATGCGAATAGCCGCTTTGCGCTTGCCTTGCAACACCCGACCATCTAGCCCACTGAAGCCAAACGCATTGACCCCGTGTCGTTGGAGCCGTTCAACAATGCCCTTGTTTGCCGTGCCACAATAGACCATCTCAAAGATTTCTAACGTGCGCCGGTCTGTGTAGCGACTGGTATAGCCGCTTGGGGAAGTCACAAATCGGGGGGGGTGTCCGAGGGCTTCGGCAACCTTGTTGGTCTCGTCTGAGCCGCCATGCACCAGCACAAACCGCTCCCCCTGCTGCCAACGTGCTGCTAGGTCTTCACACAGCGCATCGTAGTCTATCCCGGCACTGCCTCCCACTTTGATCACTATCATAGAAATGCTCTCTTGAGAATATTACCTCTAACCTTACAGAAATAGCCCCTCGCCATCTTAGCGGTTTGTTTTTCATTCGCTAATCTCTTCCATAATCCCTAAGAAGGATATGATCGAGTTTTGTAACTAATGACGGTAAGTCTTTTGTCACTATCTTCCATAGGATGTCAAAATCCACTGCATCATAGCCATGAATAAGACGGTTACGTAAGCTGATAATCTCAGCCCACGGGATTTCAGGATACTGCTGTTGAGTCGTCTTTGGTACACGATTAGCTGCTTCTCCCAGAATTTCAAGCAACCGGGCAAGAGAAAGATTTAGGAGACGATGAGAATCTAGATCATCTCGTGTGGCATGTTGTACAAGGTCTAACGCTTCTTGAGCATGCTGATGCATATGTACAAGAGCTTCCTGCGTTCTATGTTTGCTCATAGGCTACGAGTGCTTCAGACTCAATTCGCTTGCGAAAGTACGGACTGAGAAAAGCAGGGGTATTGAGATCAACAGGGTAGCCAAATATTTTAGAAAGCTCTGTTTCCATACCAAAGAACGCTAATCCTGGTATGTGTTGTGAGTCAAATTCAACAAGCACGTCAATGTCACTGGTTGGCTGAAAATCTTCACGAGTGACAGAACCAAAAAACGCTAGTTTGCGTATGTGGTGTTTTTGACAAAATGCCATGAGTTCTTCTTGGTTGTAGGCTATGTTTGTTGCTACCATACAATTGCTCTCTAATCACTAATATGCCCTCTGCCCTGAACACCCGCTCCCCCTCCCCCTGCTCCATCTCCCGTACTATCCGCTCGTTGACACTCGCGGCTCGTAGGGCGAGGGGGAGCCGCTACCTGCCCGGTCCCCCTTCTCCCCTTGGTGGGGGAAGGGGCAGGGGATGGGGGGGACAGCCGTTGCATGCAACGGCTACTAGACCTACCCCTGCAAGCGATATACTATTCCCCCCCGCTCTTACAGCGGGTGTAGCCCAGGGAACTCCAACCCGGCGGTCTCTGCAAAGCCCCCCATCAGGTTCATACACTGGACGGCACTACCGGCTGCGCCCTTCATCAGATTGTCTATGGCACAGATACTCACCACCCGCCCGCTGGTTTCATCCAACGCAAAGCCCACATCCGCATAGTTTGTCCCTGCGACAATCTTGGGGTCGGGGAAGCGGTGAATACCCATACGTTCTTTCACCACCCGCACAAATGGCTCATCCTTCGCAAAGCCCCGGTAGGCTTGCCAAAGGTCCTTGTCGCTGATGTTACCTTTAGTGAAAACGTGTGCCGTTGCCAACGCCCCTCGCACCATCTCCACCGAGGTTATCGAGAGGTGAATCTGCTGGAGCCCCGTCACCTGCTGCACCTCAGCCGTATGGCGATGCCCCACCGGCGAAAAGGAACGCACTGCTCCCGCTCGTTCGGGGTGGTGGCTACTCTCGGTGGCTTCTGCGCCGCCTTCCGATGAGCCGACTTTGATGTCTACGACAATCGGGCGCGTGTCGTCTAGTAAGCCAGCACGAACCAATGGCAACAACGCGAGGTTCGTCACGGTTGCGTTGCACCCCACACCGCTGGCATAGGAGGCACCGCGTAGTTGCTCACGGTAGACCTCTGGCAGCCCATAGACAAACCGCTCCCCCCAAGCGGGGGATGGGTGATCTTCCCCATACCATCGCTTGTAGGCAGCAGGGTCTTGCAAACGAAAATCGGCGCTACAGTCAATGATGCGTGGAGCAAGCTCACTATACCGCTCTATTGTGCTGGCAGCCCGACCATGCGGCAGGGCGAGGAATAACAGATCGCACGGTTCCAAGCGGTCTGGATGCACAAACTTGAGAGTCGTTCTCCCTCGCAAGTTAGGATGTGTCTGGTATACGTAGCGTCCGGCAAGGCGGCGACTAGTAGCTTGTGCCACTGTCACATGGGGGTGCCAGAGCAGCAACCGGAGCAGTTCGCCGCCGACATAGCCTGACGCTCCAACAATGGAAACCTTCATGCATCCCCCCGCCCAACAGCCAGTACGTAATCTACAATACGGGCAGGGATATTCACGCCTGTTGTGTCAATGCTGTTGCGAAACTCCATTGTGTAGTTCACCTCATTGACCAATAGCGCACCATCTTGGGTTTCTAGCAGGTCAACCGCCAACACCCCGCCACCCACGGCACGCGCTGCTTTGATGCTGATTTCTCCCAATTCAGCGGTTACGGGACAATTGCTGGCATATCCCCCTCGCGCCGTATTGGTAATCCAGTGGTCGCTTGTCCGATAGATAGCCCCGATACACTCATCACCCACCACAAAGCTGCGTATATCACGCCCCGGCTTCTCGATGTGCTCTTGAATGTAGAAGATGGAATGTTGGTAATTGCCCAAGACGCTGCGATGCTCAATAACCGCCTCCGCTGCCTCGCGGTCATTGATCTTGCTCACGAGCCGCCCCCATGAGCCAACAGCCGGCTTAAGCACCACCGGGTAGCCCAGTTGCTCAATGGCTATCAAGGCAGTTTCTGGTGTAAATGCCATGAGGCATTGCGGCGTGGGAACATCCCCATGCACCAGGGCTTGGGTGGTCAAAAACTTGTCGCCACAAATGCTTGCGGTATTATAGGTATTGACAGTATGGACACCCGCATCGTCAAAAATCTTGAGCATACACAACGCTCGGCTATGTTGGATACACCGCTCAAAGACCACATCATACGGATAGGTCTTGGTGTGCAGATCAAAGATATGGTCGCGGTCATCGATCCGATCAAAATCTAACCCTCGACGAGCAAATTCTTCAAAGAGCAGTTTTTCCTCAGCCCGAACACGCGAACCGAGTACAGCAATTCGCATTATTCCCCCCAGTCTTCCTCTATCTCTGGTGCTAGTTCTACCTGTGGTGGGTCTAGGCTAACCACTTCAAGCTCAACACCACACTCAGGACAGACGATAATTTCCCCAGCCATCGTATCATCCTCAAGGTCAAACTCTGCCATACACTCAGGGCATGTTACAGTCATTGTGGGTACCTCTTTCTTTTACTCTGTTTGCTTGAGCCGCGCAATCACGGCATCAGTAACCTCTTGTGTCGTTGCCGTTCCGCCCATATCGGGAGGATAGGGCCCCTCACCTAGCGTCATACTGAGCACTGCCTGGAGCCGCTGCGCCCATATGCCAGCGTTCGTATTGCCTCGTTGGGCATCCCACGCCAGCAACATGACAATACACCCTAGCGCAGCCAATGGGTTGGCTATGCCTTTGCCAGCTATATCCGGGGCGGCACCATGCACGGGTTCAAATAGAGCATACGTCTTGCCCAAGTTTGCGCTACTTGCCAAACCTATCCCGCCACCGTGGATACAGGCTATATCTGATAGAATATCACCAAACAGGTTTGATGTCACGATAACGTTAAACCGTTCTGGCGATTGTGCCACATGCATAGCTGCCGTATCTACCAGCAGTTCTTCAAGTTGAATACTTGGATAGTTTTCCACAACTTCTAGAGCTACCTGCCGAAACAACCCATCTGACACGCGCAATACATTGGCTTTATGCACCAGCGTCAAGCGGGGAGCAAAGCCAAACTGTTCTGCCCGCTCCATTGCCAGTTCGCAAGCCTTCTGCACAATGCGCTCCGTGCCTTGCCGGGTGATGACCCGCTCGGCTATAGCCGTTGCTCCATCATCCTCTAGCCGCTCTCGCCCGGCGTAGAGCCCCTCGGTGTTTTCGCGCACGACAATCATATCTACCGTACCACGACCTGCCACCTGCGGCAATCCAGCGTTGCGGGTGGGGCGAATATTGGCATACAGTTCTAGGGCTTTGCGAAGCGCAACAATTGGGCTACGGTAGCCCTCAACGGGAAAGCTCGGTGAAGCAACTGCCCCAAAGAGCACTGCGTCACTATTGTGTGCCGTTTCTAGCGTAGAGTCGGGCAGGGCTGTCCCCTGTTCCTGAAACACCCCCCACCCGGCGGCTGCTTCCACACAGGGTATCTCTATTGGCAAGGCTTCAAGCACCTGCTGTGCCGCATGGATAACCTCGCCACCTATGCCATCGCCCGGTATGATACAGAGTTTCATCCTATTCTCCTGGGAAGCGTCCATACTTCCGATAATAGGCAACAATCCCGCCCGTTTCCCAGACATCACGCTGGAAGGAGGAGAGCGGCGGAAGTTCAACGCGCTTGCCATCTTCTGTCGTTAATACCCCGCTATGCATATCCAATTCCACCTGTTGCCCATCCTGTAGGCTATTGGCTAGGTCAGCGGTGAAGCAGGGGATACCGAGATTAAGCGCATTACGAAAGAAGATGCGGGCAAAGAGCGGGGCGATAATAGCTCCCACTTGCACGAGTTTGAGAGCGAGTGGGGCATATTCCCGCGAGCTCCCACAACCAAAATTGCTCCCGGCTACGAGGACATCACCCGGCTGCACATTGGGGGCAAAATCTGGGCGTGCCTCAACAAAGGGGTATTTTGCCAAATCTGCCTCATCCTTGAGCATGTAGGGAGCATACCGACCCGGTACGATTTGATCGGTATTGACATCATTTCCAAAAAGCCACACGCGAGCCATACCTCATAACTCCTTAAATTTATGATACCAGAGTACATCAACTCTGGGACATGGCAACGTTGCCCCCCTCACCCCCCCGACCCCTCTCCCATAGGGCGAGGGGGAGCCATCCGGTCTCCCTTCTCCCGCTTGTGGGGGAAGGGCAGGGGATGGGGGCATTGTCATTTGTACAACGTTGCCATAACCCTAGATTTCATACGACAAGATGTTCTTGGGTTGGGTAGTCCTACGCCTGCTTGTGCTTTGCTTGGTCATTGGACGTGTTCCGTTCCCAAAATACCTTGTTTCTATACCCCTGAATGGTTGGGTCTTCTTTTGCCCTATTGAGCCGCTTCATTGCCCAACAACAGTATTCCTGGTCTATCTCTACCCCAAGAAACTGCCTGCCAAGTTTCATCGCCACCACTGCCGTCGTCCCACTGCCCAAGAAAGGGTCAAACACCATATCCCCCGCATGCGAACTTGCCAGTACCAGTTTGGCAATGAGTTTTTCCGGCTTCTGGGTTGGATGATCGGTATTTTCTGGCATAGACCAGAAGGGAACCGTTATATCTGTCCAAACATTCGATGGATAGGTCAACCGAAAATTGCCGCTTTCTTCCTCATCCCAATCTTTTGGCTTGCCATCAGGTGTGCGATAGGGAGCTATCACCTTGCGCTTGATTTTCACCGCATCCACATTGAACGTATACTGATCAGATAGGGTACAAAACCAAATATCCTCTGAACTATTCTTCCAATTGGTTTTTGCCCCTCTGCCCTTTTCGCGCTCCCAGGTAATGCGATTGCGAATATGGAACGCTGCTTCAAGCACCGGCGCTATCACCAACGATGTTTTCCAATCAGCACACACATAGACCGTTGCCGTTGGTTTGAGCGTTGGCTTGAGCAGTTGTATCACCTGGGCAAACCACTGTTGGTACTCATCCTGCCGTTTTTCCTTAACCACCAGTTCATTGTAGGTTTTCGATAGATTATACGGCGGGTCTAGCACGAGAACATCTACAAACTGCTTAGGGAGATGCGGGGCAACCGCAACCATATCTTGATGCACAATGGCATTGGTGACATCCCGAAGGTCAGCGTCTTGCTCAATAGTCACAAGCCCCCGTTTGAACTGCTCGACCTCTTGCGGTGAACAGGTGAGGGTCCTATTTCGGGATGCCCGTTGTTTCATGCGCTCTTGCCCCACGTCTTTGCCCCCATCCCTAGCCCTTCCCCCACAGCGGGGGGAAGGGAATGTTCGGCTCCCCCTCGCCCTTTATGGGAGTTGGGGCAGGGGGGATGAGGGAGCAAAAAAGGGCTATAATCTTTATCATTGTGCAACTTTGCCATGATCCTGTACATCATCCTAAGCACTGCTCATTTTATCCTTACGCCTTAGCCCCCGCCTTGATTTTTACCCGTGCCGGCTCGCGTTTTTCGCGCTTATGCACCACCTCTTGCGGGTGGGTGATGTATCCCGTGATGGCGGTAGCGGCGGCTACCTCTGGGGAAGCAAGGTAGATGTCTGCCTCTGGACTGCCCATGCGCCCACGGAAGTTGCGGTTGCCCGTGAACAGACAGGTCTCACCGGGTGCCAACACCCCCATATGCCGTCCAATACACGCGCCGCAGCCGGGTGTTCCTATGGTTGCGCCTGCTGCCAGCAGGGTGCCGAGTGTGCCATCTTCTGCCGCCCAGGAGAGGGCTTCGCTGCTGGAAGGCACGACAATCATTCGCATACCGGGAGCCAGTTTTTTGCCTTTGAGCACCCGTGCTGCTGCCGCCATATCCTCATAGCGTCCGTTGGTGCAGGTGCCAATGTAGACCACATCTACGTTGATATTTTTGAGGTCGGATATATCTAGCACATTGTCTACCAAGTGGGGACAACTGACCTGTGGTTCTAGTTTATCTAGGTCTATGTCTACCACCTGCTTGTAGGTTGCGTCTGGTTGCAGCGAAAGCCAATCGGGAATGTCTAACCCGGATGCGGCTGCGCCTGTTGGTGGGACAAGCCCTGCCTTGCCGCCCACTTCAATCGAGAGGGTCGCCAGCGTCATACGGTCCCCAATGCTGAGGAAATCTACCCCGTGCCACTCAACAGAGGCGTAGGTAGCCCCCTCTGCCCGCAGGATGCGAGCGGCTTTGAGGGCAAGGTCTTTTGATGCCACACCGGGGCGAAATTGCCCGCTTGCTTTGACGACAATCGTTTCTGGTACGCGCATCCAGGTCTTGCCAGTGGCAACAATGAGGGCAATATCGGTTGTCCCCATACCGGTGCCAAATGCCCCAACGCAGCCATAGGCAGTGCTGTGGCTATCGCTGCCGGCTATGACCATACCCGGCATTGCCAACCCCTCTTCTACGAGGACTTGATGGGAGATACCGCGTCCTACGTCAAAGAAGTGGGTAATTTGCTGATCGCGTACCCAGTGCCGCACCATCTTTTGGTGTGATGCATTCTGGACTGTCGAGGCGGGGGCAACGTGGTCTATCACCACGGCTACACGCTCTTTATCCCAAACGCGCTCTGCCCCCAACTCTTCGTGCAGGACTTTGATAATGCTCGGTGAAAGACTGTCATGCATCATGGCTAAGTCTACCTGCACCGTGACAACTTCGCCGGCTTGGACGGTACGCCCGGCGGCATGACTAAGGATTTGCTCTGCGAGGGTCTGCCCCATTGCTTTTACTCCACATATTCATACAAAAGCTCGTCAAGATCACCAAGTTGGAGCGGACCTTCGTCCGCCATTGTTTTGATACGGGTGGCGGCAGCACGCGCCTGCGATTCGCTCAGGATAATGCCTAGCTCACGCGCCCGCTCTGCCACGGCATGCCATCCAGTTAGGCGATGGACCTTTTCTATCGTCCGGGTACGCCCAAACAGCGATGGGTCAAGCACTTCGTAGCTACCGGGGTCGGCTATAACAGCCTTCGTATGCATACCAGCCTTGTGGGTAAAGGCAGTTTCCCCGGTGATATAGTTATTAAATGGTATCGTTATGCCGACCATATCGGCTATCATTCGATCAAGTTCTGGCAGCATATCTAGCTTATACCGCGATACGAGGTTTTTGTCCAGTGAGGCAAGACGGGCAATAAAGCCACCAATTGGGGCAATGCCATTACGCTCACCTATGCCCAAGATCGTCACATCAATATGGGTTACGCCAGCCAGCCAGCCACAAAAGGCGTTGGCAATGGCGCAGCCGGTGTCGTCATGTCCGTGAAATTCTATGTCACAGTTGACCACTTCACGCACCGCTTTGGTCACTTCCATCACCTGAAGCGGGGTGGCGATACCAACAGTATCCGCTAATCCGATGCGATGGATGCCGGTTGCTGCTATGGGTTTGTAGACAAGCAGCAGGTCTTCCAGCGAGGTGCGAAAGGCATCTTCGCAAGAGAAACGAATTTCTACCGGGTGTTGCTGGAGGTAGGCTATAACCTCCTGTGCTTGCTCAACCAGCTGCTCAAGAGTGCGTCCGTGGCTAACACGGCGGAGTTGCTCGGAGGTGGCAAACAGGACATTGACCCCCTGCGCCCCATTTTCTACCGCCAGTCGTACATCGTTGAGGTTGCACCGGGTATGGGCAAGCACCCGCGCTTTCAGCCCAAGTTTGGCGACCATCTCCAAGTCACGGGCACTTTGCGGAGAGGCGGCAGGAGTGGTCATCTCGATGTATTCTACGCCAAACGCATCAAGTGCCTGTGCTATCTGTTTTCGCTGCTCGCTGGTAAAATGGGCATTGAAAAACTGTTCCCCCTCGCGCAGGGTGGTCTCAACGAAAGAAAAACGCTCAGGCAGGTGCATAAGATTATCTCCCCATAACATTAAAGACCGGCAATGCAAAGGGTTTATTGGGTCCTTGCGTTCGCCAGTATACTGTACTGTCGCATAAACAAAAAAACCGCCACACCACGCTACCGCTGTCTGGTGAGACGGACCTTCGGACACCAAAATGGCGTACAAACGGTACTAACCAGACGAATTGCCCGGCTGTTTGACTCGCTTATACTGCCTGTGAGTTGCTGTTATCATTATGAGAGGGAGTATAGCAGGAGTCGGGAGGTCTGTCAACTTTTCGTGGGGGGTGGTGGCAGGATGGGTTTTCTTCCTTTGTCCCCTACGGGCATCCCCCAACCCCTGCCTTTCCCCCACCGAGGGGAGAAGGGGCTAGGGGATGGGGGATAGAGACGTTGCATGCAACATCTCTACAACCGGGCGAGGGAGGGAAGGGGATAAACACAGCCCCCTACTCCCAATCTTGGACAATCCTATTGATGCCATAGATGGGAATGTATACCCACTCTGGGCGGTTGTTGAGTTCATAGCCTAGCTCATAGATCGCCTTATCCAGCATATAGCAGTCGAGTAAGCCAGCAAGTTCCTGCTCGCTGTCTGGCAAGAAGGCTGCCCCTGCTGCCGTCTCCAGATAGGTTTGCAAGAATGCCGCTGCCACCCAATGGTGCCAGAAGTGAACCCACGGTCTGAGTATCTCCTGATCCTGCTCGCGGTGAAGTCCCCCCGCTACCACCTGCCGACTCAGCGCGGTATAGGCAGCATATTGGAAGGAACGTATCATACACGCCACATCTACCAGCGGAGAACGCTTGATACGCCGTTCTGCTAGACTCCGCGCTGGCTCACCCTCAAAGTCTATAATGTAAAAATCACCCCCGGTATAGAGTATCTGTCCCAGGTGATAATCGCCATGACAACGGGTACGGTTGGCGGTAATGGTTTGGGTCATTACCTGCTGCACCCGGTCTATCAAGCAGGTTTCTTTGTCCAACAGCAGTGTCGCCTCATCCTGAATAGGCTCAGGAAGCTGGCGCATTTGCTTGCGGAGCATATCAAACGTTTCTTTGATACGGGTGCGTATAGATTGATACAGCGAACGCTGGTAGTGGGGGGTGAATGGCTCAATTGCAAAGTCCCTATGGAAATTGTCAATACAGAGTGCCCGGTGCAATTCCGCGGTGCGCTGCCCCATAAGCTGTGCCGATGCGAGATAGGGACCAATAACTTCTGCCGTCCCACTTGGTAGCTCTTGTTGGCTAATGCTGACCAATGCGGGATAGGGTTCAGCCATAATTGGCAACACCTCTTGCCGTGCTGCTGCCTGTTCAAGATAGTAGCGCAGCATATCAAGCGTATACTCCCAAGCGTCACTCTCATTTTCCCGATACCCCTGCATCACCGCCAGCATCATAGGACTAGCCTGTTTGTTACGGGTATAGGCTATCATCCCCGTAACCGGCGCACTATGCTGAAACGTGGTCTGCTCGCTGAGAAACCGCCCCACCTCAACCTCTGGATTGCTGCCCTCATCCGTGCGCCGAAAGAGCTTGAGAATAAGCCGATTGCCAAAGATAACAGACGTGTTGCTCTGCTCCGCCCGGACCATGCGCGGTTCAAGCATCATATCCCGCGAGGGGAGGTAGGTTTGGCGCATCAGCGGCGTGGGGGATGCGGTGATATTCCCACGCTCACTGTCAATCCTGCGATTGTTGGTAATAGCACTCAAGAGCGAACGACAGAAGGTTGAGTCAGACATGGCATCATACAGCAACCCGCCGCCATCTTTCATACGGATGGTGGCAAAGAGGGTATGGGGGGCATGCTCCTGGATATGGGCTGCCCGCTCGCCCTCGGCATAGGCAAGCGGCAATACATACGTTTCTGGTTGCCCTTCTATGTAGTCTATGTGCAGCAGCACAATATAGGCTTTGGCACTATCAAAGACTACAGGCACAGTATCGACAATTTCCGATTTCCTGATGGGACGCGCTTTGCCGCCAAACCAGCGGCGGGTCTGTATAGACTGCGTAAGCACCTCTGCCAACCGCGCATGGGATGACACGCTAAATACCGACTTCCACGTCCCACGGGTCGCTATGAAGGGTAGATTTGCCAGTTGATCTCCCGCACTCCCACGGATATTATCCACCCGTTGCGGCTCAATGGAAAAGAGGAAAAAGCTGTGTGGTCCTAGCGTGACGAAGTAGGGGAGCTCGCCTATGGGCGGAAAGGCAATGCGCCCAAACATCTCTATTGGCTCCATGCCGTGCAAGTGGGACAGGTCTAGCTCTACCCCTTGCGAAAAACGGGAGAGGTTGGCGACCATGAGGATGATCTCCTCCTCGTAGCGGCGGATAAATGCCAATACCTTGCGATTCTCTGGGTTGAGAAACTCAATGCTCCCCCGCCCAAACGCCTTGTACTGTTTGCGTAGCGAAATGAGCCGTTTCATCCACCAGAGCAGCGAGGAGGTGTTGCGCTGTTGGGTTGCCACATTGAGGGCTTCATAGTGGTACTCTGCATCGGTAATGACCGGCAGGTACAACTGTTGACGGTTTGCCGTCGAGAAGCCAGCATTACGGTCTGGACTCCATTGCATCGGGGTGCGTACCCCGTTACGGTCCCCCAGGTAGATATTGTCGCCCATACCAATTTCGTCACCGTAGTAGATCACCGGCGTACCTGGCAGGGCAAAGAGTAGCCCGTTCATCAGTTCAATGCGGCGGCGGTTGTTGTTGAGCAGCGGGGCAAGCCGCCGGCGAATGCCCAGGTTGATGCGGGCAAGCGGATCGTTGGCATAGATACGGTACATATAGTCGCGCTCCTCGTCCGTCACCATCTCTAGGGTTAGCTCATCGTGGTTGCGGAGGAAGATAGCCCACTGTGCCGTCTCATGAATAGGCGGAGTTTGTGCCAAGATGTCTATGACGGGAAAGCGGCTCTCCATATGGATAGACATAAAGAGACGTGGCATCAGGGGGAAGTGAAAGCACATATGGCACTCATCCCCATCACCAAAGTATGCCACTGCATCCTCGGGCCATTGGTTCGCCTCGGCAAGGAGCATGCGGCTATCAAAGGTATCATCCACATGCTGCCGCAGCCGCTTGAGAAACTCGTGGGTTTCTGGCAAGTTTTCGCAGGTTGTCCCCTCGCGTTCGTAGAGATAGGGGATAGCATCAAGCCGTAGCCCATCTACGCCCATCTTGAGCCAAAAGTCCATCGCCTTGAAGATTTCCTTTTGCACCCGTGGGTTATCAAAGTTGAGGTCGGGTTGGTGACGGTAGAAGCGGTGCCAGTAGTAGGCATTGGCTACGGAGTCCCAACTCCAATTTGACGGCTCAAAGTCCTTGAAGATAATGCGTGTCTCGTGGTATTTTTCTGGGCTATCGCTCCATACGTAGTAATCACGGTAGACGCTGCCGGGTTTAGCCTGCCGCGCCCGCTGAAACCACGGGTGTTCTATAGAGGTATGATTACAGACCAGTTCGGTGATCACCCGCAACCCTCGCTTGTGGGCTTCCCGCACAAACGTCTTGAAATCACGCATAGAGCCATACAGCGGATTTATGCCGTTGTAGTCCGAAATATCGTAGCCATCATCGTGCAATGGAGATGGATAGAAGGGGAGCAGCCATATTGCGTTGATCCCCAAGTCTTGGAGGTAATCCAGTTTTCGGGTGAGTCCCTTGAAGTCGCCTACCCCATCGCCGTTGCTGTCGTAGAATGCGCGTACATGCATCTCATAGATGATTGCGTCCTTATACCAGAGTGGGTCTGGTGAAATCAACATTCTGGTATCGTCACCTGCCATGAAATTTCCTTTCGCTTTTGCTCTCTTCTCTGTTGTTTGTCTGGTTGTAGAGACGTTGCATGCAACGTCTCTTCCCCCCATCCCCTACCCCCTTCCCCCACCGAGGGGAGAAGGGGAACCGGGCACCGGGTTTGGTTACACTGTTTCTTCTGTTCCAGTTGGATTATTGGTAGCTAACCCTGCTTTTTGTGCATTTTGGATAAGACGATGATCTGAAGAAAGAAAAACAAGTGGTGATAATCCCTGTGCCTGAAGAGATTGGTTAATGACAAGTGCTGATGCAAGCTGAATTGCATCGTTTGTTCGCAATGTATACTGCTCAAGAATAAGGCAAGCCTTATCAAGCATAAAAGATGAAACAGGTATCATCTGATATTCATTGGTACAAAGATCAGTAACATCTTCTATAATGAGATGATATTCTTCTGATAAGAGTTTTTTTCTCGAAGTCTACGATTTAATGCACTATATATTTCTACCAGGCTAATTTCTGAGGTTATGATAAGATGTTTGTATGGTGATCTAACAAGTGATTGAAACCATGCTGTACCAGGCTCATAAATATGCCGCTTTACCAATACACTACTATCAACGTAATAATCGGTCATCCCTGTGCCTCTCGCTCTTCAATGATCATCTTTGACAAAGGGCGACCTTTCTCTCCCAATCGTCGAGCTAACGCTGCTCGCTCTTCATGAGAAAGACGTATTGCTCTTGTTGCTTGTAGCATTGTAGTTTGAAGTAGTCCCGCTTGAGCTAACGCATCTTGTACCTGATAACGATGGTGCAATGTTGGCTCAAGGGCAATGTCTTTTTGGTTGTATACTTCCCGTTCTTCTAATTGTTCTGTAGGGTCAGCAAGAATATCTCGTACCAATCGTATGCGATCATCTAAAGGAAGTTGACGGGCAAAAAAAACCAGTTGTTGGTAGGAAGGTTGAATATTTGCCAAGCTCATTTTTGTTGCTCCTTTCTTTATCCTAATTCATAGTACCATATCCTCTCCTTATAAGCGTAGCTCTACCGGGCAAAGCTCACTATGGAGACACAGAACAAACGAGCCGCGAGGGGCACGCCCTTTATGGGCGAGGGGGCAAGGGGAGAGGGTTTTTTCCCCCCATCCCCCGCCCTTCCCCTACTACGCGGGAGAAGGGGAACCGCGCAGGGGTTTTCCCCCTCGCCCTGGGATGGGAGAGGGGGCTAGGGGGAGAGGTTTTTTTCCCCCCCATCCCCTACCCCCTTCCCCCACCGAGGGGAGAAGGGGAACCGCGCAGGTGTGTTCCCCCTCGCCCTTTATGGGAGAGGGGGCAGGGGGAGAGGGTTGCTCCGAGCAGCCCCCATCCCCTACCCCTTCCCCGCCAAACGAGCCGCGAGTGTCAACGAGCGGATGTATTCCCCCCTCGCCCTGGGATGGGAGAGGGGGCTAGGTTCGCCCCTGTTTGCATACCGTCTGTGCCCGTTGCCAATTTCGCATCAATGCTGCCTGTAATTCGTGTATCTGTATCGGTTTGCTTACATAATCATCCATACCTGCTGCCAAACACTGCTCGCGGTCTCCCTGCAAACTGTGGGCAGTCATAGCGATAATCAAGGGTTGTTGTTCGGACGGAAAGATTTGGCGTATTCTCTGGGTTGCCGCTAGACCGTCCATTTCTGGCATCTGTACGTCCATTAAGACGAGATTGTAGGGTTGTCGTTTAAGCGAATCTATAGCCTCAATGCCATTGGCGACAGCATCAGCCCGGTAGCCCATCCGCTGGAGTATCCGCAAGGCGACTTTCTGGTTGACCACATTGTCTTCAGCCAACAGAATGTGCAAGGGATAGTTCTTGCTCATATTTGCGTCTATCTCTCTTGTGGTGGTAGATTGGCTTTGCTGAGGTGATACCCCAGAGAAAATAGCGAGCAAAGATTGGTGCAACAATGCCGGTTTCACTGGTTTGGTTAGGGTCGTCACAAAGGAGTCACGAGTTTTTTGTAAGTCCTGTTCTTGTGGGTCCATTGAGGTCAGCAACAACAAAGGGGGGACACCAGATGGAGGGGTGTCTGATACAGGGTCAGCTAACCGTGCTTGCTCTTGCTGGATACGCTCCGCAAGCTCGATACCATCCATATCTGGCATATGCAGGTCAAGAATGGCAATATCAAAAACGGTTGGTAAGCCTATCAATCGCAAGGCTTCTTTGCCACTGTCTGCACTCGTTGGAATCATCTGCCACGATTCCAATTGGCGCGAGAGGACAAAGCGATTCGTGGGGTTGTCATCTACAATCAACACCCGCTTACCAGCGAGTTGCGGTTGGGTATCTTGGAGATAGCGGTGTGGTGAGCAGAATACTGCCTCGGCAACAATCGAAAAATGAAAGGTTGTCCCCTTACCATCCTCGCTCTCTACGGTTATGTTCCCCCCCATCATCTCAACCAACCGCTTGCTAATCGTCAAGCCAAGCCCGGTACCGCCATACCGTCGAGTCATAGATGCATCAATTTGGCTAAACGACTGAAACAACTTGCCTAGCCGATTGGGGGCTATGCCTATGCCGGTATCTGTGACGGTAAAGAGCATTTCATAGGTTGTTCCCTGTTCTTGCGGTTGGATATGTAAGCGGCTTTTGACAAAGATACTGACCCCGCCTTGTTCAGTAAATTTGACCCCATTACTCAACAAGTTGACCAATACCTGTCGCAGCCGGGTAATATCACCAATGATACCACCGGGGGTACCAGGCTCAATGTAGTAGGAGAGATCAAGGTGCTTGTCGGTAGCAACAGGGGCTAGTTGGTCTATCGCTTCCTCAATGCAGTTGTGGAGATCAAACGATTGATGCTCAAGTTCGAGTTTGCCTGCTTCTATCTTGGAAAAATCGAGAATGTCATTGATGAGGGCAAGCAAAGCATTGCCGCTGCTGCGGATCGTTTGGATATAGTCAAGGTGTTCTGGGGGAAAGCTGCTGTCCATAAGCAGACTGGTCATCCCAATGATGGCATTAAGCGGGGTGCGTATCTCGTGGCTCATATTGGCGAGAAACTCAGATTTTGCACGGGTTGCTGCTTGGGCAGCTTCCATCGCCTTGCGGAGTTCCTCTTCAGCTTCCACCCGTGCTATCACCTCGCCCACACGGGCAATACTGGCTTCTAGCGTTGTGCGAGTATTGGATGGTATCTCCCTATAGGTACGGGAACCAAGATTCAGCGTGGCGATAACCCTTTGCTCATGGAGAATGGGGAGCACCGCAATTGCCAACATCCCTTCATGGGCAATTTCAGGAACTAACGAAACAATGTCTGCTGCTTGGGCATACACGGGGGTGCCTTGCAAGAGAAACTGGGTTTGTGGACTGTCAGCAGGCTGGTATTGGACAGATTCTACAAATTGCTTCGATAATCCCTGATGTTCCAGCAACAATATATCGCCCGTTTCCTTGTCTAAGATATGGGCTGCCCCAAAATCTAACCCTGGCAAGTTTAACACCGTCTTGAGCAGACATTGCATGGTTTCTTGGATACTTGATGTAGCACTGAGAGAAATAGCCAAATCCCGCTGGACACGCAGGGCTTCGTCGGCGAGTTTCTGCTCGGTAATGTCTTGCACCGCCCCATAGATATAGGCAAGGCGATCTTCTTGGTCGTTCCAGACCGGTAAACGATGCCCGCGTAGCCAGCGGATTTCTCCCTGTTTGTTAAGAATACGAAACACGCTTACATCTGACTCCCCTTGAATCACCTGTTGGTAGCGATCTTTGATGTCGGAAATATCGTCAGGATGCACAAGGTCATACCACATATCAATGTATTGGAGTTCTTCTGTTGTGTAGCCAGTAATGCGGGAGACGGCACCAATCACCCATTCCCTATGAAACGACCCATCAGGGTCTACGCGCATGGCATAGGCAAAATCGGAGACCAGTTCTGAGATGATGCGATAGTGGGTTTCGCTAGTCCGTAGGGTGTGCTCTATGCGTTGAGATTCTGTGACATCAATGCCAATAAACCACCATTCCCAGCCGGGGATTGGATAAGTAGCAGATACACAATACCAGGAAATGGTGCGTTGTTCACCAGTTTTTGTCTCAATAGGAAATTGCCAATTGCGAAAACTGCCTGGACCAGACTGCCATATCTCCTCGATGTCTTGTTGTTGTTTAGAATCAGGGTAAAGCAGGTTTATGACATTTTGGATACCAATAACGTCACTGGCGAGATAGCCCGTAGTCCGTTCACATTCTTCATTCCACGCAACAATTTTGCCCGCTGCATCCATAGCCACCAGGAGCACCGGCATATGCTGGACAATCTGTCGCATGCGTTCTTCACTGACCATAAGCTCTTGTTCACGCGCAAGCATAGCAGAAATATCGCGCACGATAGTCGCCGTAAGCAGGGGGGTATTGTTGGCATCACGGATAAGCATGGCAGAAACTTGGGCAGGGAAGGTGCTTCCATCAGTACGCCGGTACGTTAGATTGCCTTTCCAGAAACCCTGTTCCATGATGGTTTGCATGATACGGTCAAGTAATTGGTGATCATGCTTTGGTATTAGCTGTAGGATGGGGGTACCGGTCAAATTATCGGTATAGCCCAACAGGTGTTGAAACGCCTCATTGACAGCAAGAATTGTCCCATCCAATGCTGCGATACCAATACCGTCAGGGGCATGTTCTACAACAGCCTTGTAGGTTTGTAGCTCTTGAGATTGTGAGTCCAATTGCTCTTGTAATATCCGCTTTTGATCTTGTGTCTGTTCAAGGTTGGCGGTCAGTTGTGCTACTTGCTGCTCAAGCGAGGCAATACGCTGTTGAAGGGAAGCAAGGGTGTCATCATTTGCGATCATTGCGTAAACTCCTTATCCATTGCGACATTGCTGGTTCTCGGAGATAGTCAGGTTTTCCATTTTTTCTCTTCTCTATTGATAATAACAATGAGGAGGGGAATGTGCAAGTTTTGGATGCATAGGCTAGGGGCATTGGGGGGTACGGTCCGCTCGTTGCCCTTCGCGGTTCGCATAGGGCATCTCGCTCGTTGCCCCTCGTGGCTCGTATAGGGCGTGGGGCAACCTTCTCCCTTGGTGGGGGAAGGGAGACAGCGGATCAACAAGATAGGATATTTGACCTATTGAACCTTGCCTCCTTGTGCAGTATGATGATATTAAGAGAAACACCGTTTCTTAACACAATCTTTATCATAACTTAAAAAACCAGTGTTATAGTAAGCGCGTTCTGGTGTTCACCAGCACCTAGCAGACTTGGGGAAAAGAAGAAAAATGACCCGGTATTTACAGGAATTTTCGGAACCAGCTATGAAAGTTATACCATTACATCAAACAGATAGTCGTCATACTCACGTTGTGCTCTCATTTGTCGTGCAAAGCACGTTAGACTTTGGCGATATAGATAATGACGTTCGCCTACTTTCCTGGAATAATAATGAGGGGCGATGGGCTGCTGCCATTGATGATCACGGACAGGTTATGGGCATTGTTTGTGTTGTTAGCCTCTCAGACCTCCAGCAGGAGGCTTTGCTTTGGTTAGAAGTGTTGCCACAATACCAAGATCAAGGGATTGGAAGTATGCTGCTTTCCTGGGCGCAAACCCAAGCCAAAACCCCCATGATTATCAAGAGCGTTGCTAGTGCTACCGGCTTCTACCATCAAGCGGGAGTCTGCATCTCTGCATAACCTGCAGCCCCGCTGCCTCTCCCCACACTTCCCCCACTTGTGGTATGATGTACCTTAACACAATACTACTACTCTACAGTACCATACGAATATATTGATTATTTCACGAGGTCTGGCTTTTGCCACATGGCTAGTGGTCTATTTAGCTGAGTCTTAATACCAATCTAGTAGCAAACCTACAATAAAGTCTGTAGGTCTACTAGTCCCACTTGTCCATGCTTCGCCTATCAAGAGAAAGAGAAGAGAGTATGCGCTTGAAAAGCTATGTGCGACCATTGCTTATGCTAGTCTTTGCTATTGGACTATTTCTTCCCCCCGCGGCTGTTCTGCCAACCAACGCGCAACAATCAACCCGCAGTGATGGGTTGGATACCCCCCTCGGCTTCATCCCCAAGTGTGGGTCTGGCGACCCCCAAGACGTACATTTCACCATAGCCGCCACTGGCGATACGTTGCTCCATCGCAATATCCAGGCGGTTGGTGAAGCGCAGGGCTACGATTACCTTTTTGACCACATCCGTCCCTTTGTGCAGGCTGCCGATCTTGCCTATACCAATATTGAAGGCTCTATGGTACAAAGCAGCCCCCTCAGTGGCTACCCCACATTCAACTACAACCCTGCCCTGGCGCAAGCCCTAAAAAACCTGGGTATTGACGTGGTATCGAGTGCCAACAACCACATCATGGATCGCGGACCAAGCGGGGTGGATGAAACCTTATCCTCCCTACAAGCCGCTGGCATAGCCCATCACGGCGCGATACCTTCGAGGGAGGTAGAGCAACCTCGCCCCCCTTATGTGCCCATTACCCTCACTCGTAATGGGACGAGCATAACTGTTGGTTTTCTCTCCTTCACATGGGGAACAAATGGCATCCCTGACCCGCATAATCAAGTCAACCTGATCTGGACAACCAATGACTATGGGCAACAAGGGGCAGTTAGTCAACATATGCTTGATGCCATAGCCCAAGCCAAGCGCGAAACCGACCTTGTTGTTGTGGCAACCCACTGGGGGACAGAGTATGTGTTCTATCCCTCTGCCCAACAGGTGATGACCGCACAACAGATAGCCCAAGCGGGGGCAGATGTTATTCTTGGCGGACATCCCCACACGCTTCAGCCCGTGGACATCATAGCTACCAATGGGCGCAAGACGCTGGTCATCTACTCGCTTGGCAATTTCATTGCCGCACAGGGGATATACAATGCTACCAGCTTTACCTCAACGTCTGTTATCTTCTATGTGGGGGTAGTCAAGCAGGCGGATGGTCAGGTGCGCGTGACGGGTTTTCGCTACCTTCCCACGACAGTCATAGATTACGACACCCGCCCTGCTCCTATACCCGCCCCCCCACAAGGACAAGCGTATATGATAGATCATATTCACCTGATGATGCGCGATGTTCAGGGGGCATGGCAAGTTAGCCCCGACCCTGCCCTGCTCGGCGAACGGGTTGAGATATGCCCTAGCTATACGTTTCCCGAAGCCCCCGGTGCTACGCTGAGTGGGGATTTTGCCCAATACATCACGACACTAGGGGGTGGGACAACGCCACGCGCTACCCACGAGTGGTTGTCGGTGTTTGGCTACCCAATGGGTGGTGTTGGGTATGAGCAAAGTGCAGATTGTCGCTGGACTGTCCCGGTGCTGTATACGCAACGTCAACGGCTAGAGTATTATCCATCGGATAACTGGGGTAGTCGGGTAGTTGGTACACAGCTTGGTACAGCAGTCTACAAACAACGCTATGGGATGGAAAATCTGCGCCGCTATCGTCACCTTGACGGTTCGCCTATCATCCTTGATGACGACTTCCGGGCGTTTTTTGAACAATACGGGGGTTTGGCAATCTTTGGGTATCCTATTAGCCCCATTATTTTGGAAGAGGACTCGCAGAGCAGTGAGAAAAAGACGGTGCAGTATTTTGAGCGGGCGAGGTTTGAGCGGGTGGTGGGCGCACAACACCATCCAGACCTGTTACAACGGGTGCATCTTGGGTTGTTGAGCGAAGAGTACGATGGCTACAGGGACAGCGAAACCCGGTGCCAAGTGGGGACAAGCGGGGGAACTGATGCCAGTGGTGGTGTTGGCAGTGGGACAATGGCATCACCACAATCTCTGCCGAATCTCCCCCTGCCTTCTAGCCCTATGGTCTATAGTCATAGTATACCGAATGGGCGAACGTTGCGGGCTATTCCCCAACAGCGCCCCATACCAGCGTGGTGGGGGTGGATGACTATTGCGCTTGGGGGGTGTTGCTGGCAGATAGTGGGCATCGGTTACGGCAGCGGGGGTAAGGAATTTGTTCCCCCGCTACGCGGGAGCAGGGGAACCTCGGCAGCCCCCTATCCCTAACCCTTTCCTCCTGGGGGAGAAAGGGAACCTCGGCAGCCCCCTATCCCTAACCCTTTCCCCCTGGGGGAGCAGGGGAACCTCGGCAGCCCCCTATCCCTAACCCTTTCCCCCTGGGGGAGCAGGGGAACCTCGGCAGCCCCCTATCCCTAACCCTTTCCCCCTGGGGGAGCAAGGGAACCTCGGCAGCCCCCTATCCCCTGCCCTTCCCCCACGGAACGCTCGTAGCCCTGAAATTATGGTACAATACAGGCGATATATTCAGGATAGCATGTGGATTATTCCTCAATAGCCATAGTCAACCATAGTCAACTACCAAACCTATGCATACCCCTCGTACTCCCTCGCCCAATAACCACATCCTGCGATGGCTCATCCTCGTAGGGAGCTTTTGCCTCCTTATGGCAGGGATGGCGTGGTATGACAGTCCCCGTAGCGGCTTACTCCATATCACCTTCCTAGACACCCCCGGCGATGCCATCTTGATACAGACTCCCAAGGGAAAATACCTCTTGGTGGATGGCGGCGAAGCACCGGCTGAATTAGCTCTTGCGCTAGGAAATCACCTCCCCTTCTGGCAACGTACCATAGAACTGGCTATCCTGACGCATAACGATGATTCTCGCCTGCTAGGGCAGATGGCTGCCTTGCAACGCTACCAAGCCTCCTATGCATTAGCCCCGTCAGTATCGGTGCCTACCCCCAATATGCAGCAGTGGCTCCATATCCTCACCACGCAGCACACGCCCATCATACGCGCCCAGCATGGCAACCAGATACCGCTCGACAATATACGTCTGACTATCCTGACCACAGCAGCAGACAGCAATACCAACACTACGCTTCATCTTAGCTACGGCACGACAAGGTTCCTCTTTCTGCTCCATTGTGCTAGAGAAAGTGAAATCCTAGCTTTGCAAGAGAACATTCCTGCGCCAATCACTGTGCTGGCGTATCCTTGGGTATGTCCCATGTCATCACCATTGCTCAACTACTACCAACCAGAAGCGATAGTTTTTACCACTGGCGCAGAGCAAGACGAGCCAGTGTTGCTTTCCTATGCAGAACGTCGTTGGCTTGGGATGTCGCCAAAGGGTACCCTACCACGTATCTACCACCAAAAGCTCGATGGGACGATAACCTTTGTCAGCGATGGACAACGGATTGTAGCACCATAGCTGGGCTATCCTACCGATTTACCCGCTCTAGCAAAACAAAATCCATTTCCTCAACGAGGGTACGCCAATCGCTACTCTGTTGTATTTGGCGCAGTCGTGGGACATCCTCTGCTGGCACCTCGTGCCTATCTATCAATAGATAATCGCCCCGTTCGACAAATGCTGGGGGATAGATGATATTACCTGGGAAAAAGTAGAGTTCACGGCGGCGGGCAAGCTGTGAACCAAACGCACTGGTCACTGTCACAGCGGCATCATCTGGTAGGTGTGCTACCAACGTATGGGCAAACGCAATGCGCTCACTATCACGCTCCCGTGTCACCAAATGAATCAAAGGAGACCGCAACACAAGTTGGGAAAAGAGGGTAACAATCACGAGCAAAAGGGCAAGCGAAAGGGCAAGACGGGAGAACATCGGGGAAGTAGTGGAGCAGTGGGGCGGCAGCGGTGGGGCAGAGTCCGGTGGTAGCGTGGCTTGGGGGATCTGCTTGTTGTAGTCTATGATGGCATAGATCGTTGCTATAATGAGGAACGGGATAACAAACGCTTGGTAGTGGTAGCGAATGCTCCAATGAATATGCTCCTGTGATAGCAGATTGAGCATAAGGGATGGCAGGGCAATGAGCAGAATATCTGGACGCAACAGCGGCAAAAAGATCAATGGCGCAAAGAGTTCAACCAAGTAGCGCAATTTCTCGGCGGTCAGCATCGTTGCCAGCACATAGCCGGGTTGGGTGGTCAGGGTATGCAGTACCTCACCAACACTCTGACCTAGCCAAGCGTAGACAAACCCATACAGAAAGCCATGATCCTCACGAAACGCGGGGATGAACACCTGCATACAGAGCACCAACCACCCGCCCCCTATCACAACGGGAGCAACCCCCCAATACCACGCACGCCGGTGGACAAGCGCATACCCCCCCATGGCTATCAGGGCAAAGCTACCATCAGAACGGGTCCAGATTGCCAAAATACCGGCGAGCAGGAAGAGCCAAAACTGTCTACGCTCAAAGAAGAGAAATGCCCATAGAAAAAGCACTGTCCCAATGGTGCGTATCTGAAACTCATACAAGATGGCATATTGTACAGGCAATGCAGCAAGGTAGATACCTGCAGCCAACAAGCCAAACAGGGGCAGACCAGACTTGTCGCAGGCTATGCGATAGAGGGGGATGGTACCCAACGATGCGAGAACAACTTGAAGGACAAGCATTGTTTCGGTGCGGGGCAGGAGCGCATAGAGGGGAGCCAGCATGATTTCTACCAGGATAATATCTACCCCCAGATAGCTCTGGGTTGCCCCTTTGGGGGAGATTTCAGCTATGCGTCCGTGTATGGTATTCCACAACACCTGCTCATGTACGCCAAGATCAAATCCCATCCACAGCGAATGGAATTTATAGAGGGCAGCAACAGAGAAGATAAGCGCATAAGCAGCAGTCATAAGGAGCAAGAATACTGGTGCATGGCGGTTGATGTAGGTAAGCAGTTTATGCATGGCTGGCTGGAATGGTTGGATAGGGTAGGAGAGCTGTTGCATGCAACGGCTCTCCTACCCCCCCCTACCCCTGAAAGGGGCAGGGGGAGCAGAGGCTGCCCGAAGGGAGCCTAATGGCAGGAAGGCATACCTCACTTGGTATTACTGACTGGCAGGGCTGGAGGGACTCGAACCCCCGACCTTCAACTTAGAAGGTTGCTGCTCTATCCAACTGAGCTACAGCCCCATATAAAAACTATACATGAGATAGGCAAATTTTGCAACCTCCCCTATCCCTAACTCTCTCCCCCACCGCGGGGAGAAAGGGGGACGAGCACCATCCCCCTCGCCCTGGGATGGGAGAGGGGGCAGGGGGAGAGGGTTGTTTTCCCCCCCATCCCCTAGCCCCTTCCCCCACCGAGGGGAGAAGGGGAACCGCGC
>CAYPHM010000013.1:35669-59726 GCA_964410555.1 uncultured Chloroflexaceae bacterium
CCCCCACCGAGGGGAGAAGGGGAACCGCGCAGGGGGTTTCCCCCCCCATCCCCTAGCCCCTTCCCCCACCGAGGGGAGAAGGGGAACCGCGCAGGGGGTTTCCCCCCCCATCCCCTAACCCCTTCCCCCACTACGCGGGAGAAAGGGAACCGCATATCCCCCATCGCCCTGGGATGGGAACGGGGGTAGGGGAAAGCGAGAACAGCCGCATCACCCATTGGGTTGCATATTGAGCACCAGCAACCGCTGTTCGGTCATCTCCTTCATTGCGTAGCGAATACCCTCGCGCCCAAAGCCGCTCTGTTTGACCCCTCCATACGGCATATGATCTACCCGCCAAGTAGGAACATCGTTTATGATAACCCCCCCTACATCGAGCGTTTCATACGCCTGCCAAGCAAACCGAAGATTGTTGGTAAAGACCCCCGCTTGGAGTCCATATTCGCTGGCGTTGACGGCATCTAGGGCTTTATCAAACTGCTGATAGGATTGCACTATTACCACTGGCGCAAATACCTCTTGGCAGCTTATGGAGAGGGCAGGGTCTACGTTTGTCAACACCGTTGGGTAGACCATACTTCCTTCTACTGTGCCGCCCGTTACTACCTCAGCACCAGCGGCTTTTGCCTCAGCTAACAATGCAGCAATGTGTTCTCCATCCGCAGGGGAAATAACAACGGACAGATCGGTCTCCTCACTCAGCGGGTCGCCACACTTGAGGGCTTGTACCGCCGGAACAAACAGGCTCATAAACTTCTTGTATATCTGGTGATGAACAAACACGCGCTGCACACTGATACACGACTGGCCTGCATAGGCAAAACCACCAGCGGCGATGCGTGGTGCGGCAAAGGAGAGGTCAGCATCTTCATGGACGATCACACCAGCATTGCCGCCAAGCTCAAGCGTGACCCGCTTTTGCCCTGCTCGTCGCTTCATATCCCACCCCACCGCAGGGCTACCCGTGAAGGTCAACAGCTTAATGCGATTATCTTCTACTAACGGTGTGGCATCCCTGTTATACATAGGTAACACGCTCAAAGCCCCCTCTGGTAGCCCGGCTTCGGCAATAATGCCAGCCAACTTGAGCGCACTTACCGGCGTTTGTGTCGCTGGCTTGAGGATAATAGGACAGCCGGTGGCTATGGCGGGAGCCAGTTTGTGTGCCACAAGATTGAGCGGGAAGTTGAAGGGGGTAATAGCAGCAACTGGTCCAATCGGGAACCGGCGAACTATGCCATGCCGCCCTTCGCCTACCGCGGTTCCGTCTAGGGTAAGCACCTCGCCATTGATATGACTAGATTCTTCGGCTGCTTTGGCAAAGGTGAAGATCGCCCGCTGTACCTCACTGCGTGCCTGCTTCATAGGCTTGGCAGCTTCTTGAGCAATGGTCAATGCCATCTCTTCAGTTGATTCATAGAGCATTTTGGCAATACCGTTGAGGATGCTTGCGCGTTGATGGGTTGGCATAGCACGGGTGGTAGCAAAGGCAGTAGTCGCAGCAGCTAGGGCTTGTTCTAGCTCCGCTTGCCCTGCCCGCCCAACGGTAGCAATCAGATTATGGGTGTAGGGGTTGTAGAGTTCGTATTGGTCTTCTCCCCGTTGCCATTTGCCTGCTAGAAAGTAGCTGTAGTGGGGGACTGTGGGTGTGTTCATATACTCCTCTCTTTGGTTCATTTCTAATGTTGCTTCAAACAAGTGCCACTTCTTATTATAGCTCGCTTGAACATAGCTCCCCATCCCTTGCTCTCCTCCCCCTTGCCCCCGCTCCCATACCGGGCGAGGGGGAGCCATTCATTCCTCTTCTCCCCGCGGTGGGACGCGGGGCTAGGGGATGGGGGGCTGCCCGGTGGTGGGAGCCGCCCGGTTTCCCTTCTCCCCGCGGTGGGGGAAGGGGCTAGGGGATGGGGGCTGCCCGGTGGTGGGAGCCGCCCGGTTCCCCTTCTCCCCTCGGTGGGACGCGGGGCTAGGGGATGGGGGGAACCGATTTCCCCTTCTCCCCTCGGTGGGGGAAGGGGCTAGGGGATGGGGGCTGACCGAAGGGGAAGGGGCTAGAGGATGGGGGGCAACAAAACTCCCTTCTCCCCTCGGTGGGGGAAGGGGCTAGGGATAACTAAAGATTGTACTCTATCACGGACTGCCAGCAATATGCACTATCTGCCTATTTTATCAACATAAAGATGTCTTTACATAGTTTCAATTGTATGATAAAATACCTTTGAACTGTGAAGCACTTGTCATTCTCTCGTTTAGGGAGATGTGCTTTTCATCAATTTCTGAGAAAAATCTGAACATTTTAGGATATGCAGGAGGTACCATGTCGAATTTTAATTCTACCAAACTTGCTTTAAAAGGTATCTTGGAGCAAGTTGTTCAAGGAAAAATCCAATTGCCTGATTTCCAGCGTGGGTGGGTATGGGATGATGAGCACATCAGGTCATTACTGGTAAGTATCGGGAGAGCATTTCCAATTGGGAGCATCATGCTGCTTCAAACCGGCGGTGAAACCAATTTTCAAATTCGCCCAGTTGAAGGTGTGGATTTGTCTTCATCCAATGTCCAAGCAGAACACCTTATTCTTGATGGACAACAACGACTTACCTCACTCGTCCAGGTACTAAAATTGCCACAAGCTGTCAAAACGAGAGACACAAAAAAACGTCCGGTTGAACGATATTACTATATTAATATTGAGGAAGCACTAGGAGGAAATATCGAAGATGCGATTATTAGTCTTGATGAGAAACGGCAAATTAGAAGGAATTTTGGTCGTGAAGTCGTACTTGATTTAAGCACAAAGGAGAAGGAATTTGAAGCATTCTACTTTCCCTGTAATCAAATCCTTAACTCGGACGAGTGGGAACAAGGATTAATGGCGTGTGATGTAAATCGTTTTCCCCGATATATGGAGTTTCGTAACAAGGTTTTAAACAATTTTCGTAGCTATGATGTACCAGTTATTGAACTCTTGAAAGAGAATAGTAAGGAGGCAATTTGTCTAGTCTTTGAGAAGGTAAATACTGGTGGGGTTCCCCTTTCTGTATTTGAATTGGTAACAGCATCCTATGCAGCAGATGGATTTAATCTGCGTGATGATTGGTATGGTTCTAAGGAACGAAACACTGCGAGTCGGAAGAATAAAATCATTCAAAAGCCTTTGCTTGAGCGCAGTGAACCGACTGATTTTCTGCAAGGCATATCGCTTCTGTATACGTATGATCGACATACGCAGGATTTGCAAGCAGGGCGTACCGGAAAAAAGGTAACTGCTGTCAGTGCAAAACGTGAGCAAGTTTTGACTATGCCACTGAGTGCCTATCAAACTTGGGCGGACAAGCTGACAGAGGGTTTCCTCAATGCTGAGAAGTTTCTGCATCAAGAAGGGTTCCGTAAAATCGAGTTTTTGCCCTACCAAAGCCAGATTATCCCATTGGCTGTCGTAATGGTCCATCTTGGTGAACGTTGGTTAGAGCCAGTTATCCAAAAAAAGCTGAAATGCTGGTTCTGGAGTGGGGTTTTCGGGGAACTGTATGGAGGAGCTGTTGAAACACGGATGGCATTAGATGTACAAGGTTTGCTGGCTTGGATATTCCAAGATGATGCAGATGAGCCGGACACTGTTCGATCTGCTGGTTTTCAACCATCACGCCTTGATACTCTACGCACTCGGACGAGTGCTGCGTACAGAGGACTCTATACGCTATTACTGCGTGAGGGTGCCAAAGACTTTTTCTGGAGCTCGAAAATTGAAGAATTGAATCATTACGAATACGCTATTGACATCCACCATATTTTCCCAAAAGCATGGTGCGGTACGCAAGGGATACCACCTAATGTCTTCAATTCCATTGTTAATAAGACTCCTATATCGTACAAAGCAAATCGTATTATTGGCGGTGAAGCACCCTCAGCATACTTGGAAAAACTCCGTAATCATAAACAGGTACAGATTACGATTGATGAACAGAACGAAATACTGCGCTCCCATATGATAGAAACCGACTATCTCCACCGTAACGATTTCTATGGCTTCTATGAATACCGCAAACAGCAATTGATAAAACTGATTGAAAAAGCAATGGGCAAGACGGTTATTGAATCATCGAGTGAAATGCCAGCAGATGATGATGATAGTGATGATGTGTTAGATGAAATTGCTGCATAGCTTACGCTACAAGGGGGAAAAGGTAGCCCTAATCCCCGCTCCCTCCTGCCCCCTCTCCCATTCTAGGGCGAGGGGGAAAACCCCTGCCCGGTTCCCCTTCTCCCCTCGGTGGGGGAAGGGGCTAGGGGATGGGGGCTGATCGGCAAAAAATACGGTGCATACAACGGCTCTACAAGAGGATATTACCCACCCGATATTACTCACCCGTGGTAGCCCTAATTCCCCTCTGCCAATTGATACCACTTCTGATCCGTTGAGCATGCCGCCTGAATAGGGCATGAGCTACATGACATCATGCCCATATTCGGCTCAACCGTCACAATATGCCCTTTGCGCTCTAGCTGTACAAGCATCCCCTCAAGCGCAGAGGATTCAATCTGCACCATATAGCTCAACAGGGGCAGGGAGAGCGGTCCCTCGTGCTTCTTGAAGGTTTCTAGTATCTGCTCTAGCATACTGTCTACTATCCTAGACCAAGCAGCAACCCACCCTGGAACACAACCAGTGCGACAATCCACGCCAGCACCAATTGCCCAATAATGCTGACCCATGTCCACTTTGCCCCAAGTTCTTGCCACTCCGCCGCAATTGCTACCATACAGGGCGTATACAGCAGCACAAACACCATAAACGCCAATGCAGCCAACGCACCATGTCCATTGCTGCTCCGCTCAAAGCCCTGACGAATGGCAGTCATAAGATCAGTAGATTGTCCTTCTTCCTCACCGCCAGCGAGGTCAATACCAATGATGCTCGGTATCGCCTTCAATGCGTCCATGATGGTGTTTCCCAAACTGGTAAAGATGCCTGTCACCTCCTCAGTAAACGTTGTCGGTTCGGCTGCTTCTTCTGGCTCTTCCCCAACGTAGATTTGCGCCATCGTACCAACAACGACCTCTTTGGCAACAAAACCCGTCACAAGGGCACCGCTGGCTTCCCAACTGCCAAAACCAAGCGGGGCAAACAATGGTGCTGCCACCTGCGATAGACTAGCAAAACCGCTCTGGTTAAGTTCTGTATCCGCGAACGACCCGCTCCCACCAGTGGGTATGGCAAGCAGCAGCCAAACGACCACACTTGTTGCCATAATAACTGTCCATGCCTTTTTGAGAAAGGCTGAAGTCCGTTCCCACATCAAAAACCAAATGGTTTTGAACGTTGGCATACGATAGGGGGGAAGTTCCATAATGAATGGTGACTGCTCCTTGCCGGTAAAGAGCGTATGCTTGAGGATAATCCCCAAGACGATAGCCACCACAATACCAAGCATATACATGCTCCAAATGACGAGACCGCTCGACGCAGGGAAAAAGATAGCTGCCAGCAGCACATAGACAGGCAACCGTGCGCCACAACTCATAAATGGTACCAGTAAGCCTGTCAAGATACGGTCTTTCTGGTTTTCCAGGGTGCGGGTTGCATAAAAAGCGGGTACGGTGCAGCCAAAGCCAATAATCATTGGCATAAAACTTTTTCCATGCAACCCTAGCGTGTGCATTAAGCGATCCATTACGAAAGCAGCCCTCGCCATATAGCCAGAATCTTCTAACACTGCCAATGCAAGGTAGAGGGACATCAGCACCGGTACAAAAACCAACACCCCCCCGACCCCGGCAATGATACCATCAACCAGCAGACTTTCAACCCACGTCCCACTGAGACCTACCACACCTATCAAAGCAACAAGCCAATTGGTCAAAGGTCCCGTGATGACCCCATCTACCCAATCAATGAAGGGACCAGCGACATCTGTCGTGAGTTTGAAAACGACCCACATCATCGCTAGGAAAATCGGGATGCCAAGTATACGATGGGTTACGATAGCATCTATCTTGTCAGACATGGTTGCTTCAGTCTGCGCCGGGCGGCGAACGGTTGTCCGCACAAGTTCATTGATGAAGCTATACCGCTGGTCAGTCAGGGCTATGTCTGCATCTTCCCCATAGACCCGTTGCAGGCGTGACTGTACTTGATTCAGCACATCAAGTACCATCTTTCCCCCATCAGTATGACGTACCCGCTCCAGCAGTGTTTCGTCATCTTCAAGCAACTGTACCGCCAACCAACGCGAATTGTAGCGGTACAGTGCAGGCGTTTGGTCAATAACCGCTGCCAACGTGCTTATCTCTTGCTCAATATCCGGTTTGTAGGTGATATAGATGGGACACATACCGGCGATACTCATAAACGACCTCCTTCTTCATTGTCCAATACATGTGTTGGGGTATCTTCTGCCTGCTTGACCTTTGGCAGGGCTACGAGGGTTTCCTTGAGCACATCCAAGCCAGTACCCCGACTAGCGACCATTGGGATAATGGGAATGTCATGCAGTTTGGCAGACATGTGCTTTACATCAATGGTGATTTGGCGCGATTCGGCAATGTCCATCATGTTGAGCACCACAATGACAGGAGTGCCGGTTTCCAGCAGTTGGGCAGTGAGATACAAGTTGCGCTCCAGATTGGCAGCATCTACCACGTTGATCACCGCATCGGGACGTTGCTCAACAATAAAGTCACGGGCTATCTGCTCTTCCAGCGAATAGGCAGAGAGGCTATAGGTACCGGGGAGATCGACAATTTGTATCTCTTGCTCTTGGTATTTGAGCGTACCTTCTTTGCGCTCTACGGTCTTACCGGGCCAATTGCCAACGTGTTGGCGTGAGCCAGTCAAGGCATTAAAGATGGTGCTCTTGCCGGCGTTGGGATTACCCGCAAGGGCAATCAAGCGATGAGCCATGATGTTACCTCCTGGGTATGCCCATATGATGATGGGTCAGATTCCGTCTCTTGTTCCGGTGATGCTGCTGGTTGGGGGGTCGGTTGGACTAAGACTTTGTGGGCAATACCGCGCTCAATGGCAAGGCGGCTATCACCGATGCCCAGTATCATTGCCCCATTGCCCCCGGATCGCACAACGCGCAACTCAGCACCGGGAATTATCCCCATATCCTTGAGGCGACGACTAGCCCGCTGTCCAGCAGCAATCGTCACCACCTTAACCCATTGTCCCGGCGCAATTGTTGGGAGCGGGCGATATGCATAGGGTTTCATGCGAGTTCCTCCACAAGTATCTGATTGGCTTCATGTTTTCGTAGTGAGAGAAGGTATCCCTTAACAAGAAATTCTAGGGGGTCGCCAAGCGGGGCTACGGCTTTCATCGTAATGATTTCACCAGTCGTAAGCCCCATATCCACCAAGCGACGGCGAATAGCTTTTTCCCCCCCTACACGCACAATGGTTGCCTGTTTTCCTATCGTTAGGCTAGATAATGGCATAGCACTTTGGCTCATAGTTCCACTCCTGTATTTTCAAGTACCCGTATTTTGGTATGCCTTAAACATTCCTGGCTATATTTTATGGTATACCTTGATTTTTTGCAAATCATAGCATACAGGACTAGCCTATTGTGTTATCAGGTATATGAAAGATAAAAACGTCCTTACTTTATTATTATGTATGATGCCCGTGCTAATGCCACTTATTTTGCCGATGAGTTCCAGGGATGGGCTGGCGATATAGCCCAGTTTATGGTGCCACAGCCTGGGCGTATCTGGGAAGGCTCCTGGGTCAACTGGTGTACGCTGTTTGACAAATGACTGGTACCCAAACGGGGACAATCGGGACAGATGTGGTCGAGTGGGTGCTGCTCAAGAGCACCTCTGAAGATAGGGCTTGTGATGCCTACAAATATGTCATTGCTTCACAGCTAGACTATACGGGAGACGGAGGACAGCCGGAGTGGTATGTGCGCTATGGCTCAACCAGCTTTGATAATCTCCTCAGGAGCAACACGCAATTGGTGACGCTTTATGAGGAGGGAACGACAGCAGAGCAAGTGGCAAGTGATGTGGTGGCAGAGGCAGACCGGGTAGCACAGACGGTCCCGACAGCCAGCACGGAAGGGATTATCTACCTGCCGCTCATCCAGCGCACCAACTAGGTGTTCATCCCCAACCCCTCGCCCTATATGAGCCGCGAGGGTCAACGAGCGGAGCGGATGGATGTATGAGAGTTGGGGCGGGGGGGGAGCGGGTTGTCTTACAGGGGTAGGTCTAATTTACCCTAACCTACCCCTGCAAGGAGAGGGCGAGACCCCTACCCCCGTGTGATGTTTGCGAAAGTAGGGGTCTCGCCCTTGTGGGAATGCATTACCCCCCAAGTATTCGCCCCACAAACTCTTGTACATCAGCCTGATCGAAGTACTCAAAGTGGCTTACATACGTTTGATAGATACGATCTGGCGACAATAAGGCTGTGCCAGGGTCTATAGAGCGCATACTTGCGGTGGGGACGACAAGATCATTTGGTACCCCAATAAACGCTTGGGTTGACATACGGAGCAACGCATCTTGAAACCCTTTTGTTGGGATAAGATCAGCATCAAAGGCAGAACAGACCGCCGCATACTGAACTCCTTGGGCACGGGCTACATCGCTTGGAGCATTGAGCTTTTTCAAGAAATCGCTGTCTGGGTCCATTGCCTGCAAGCCCGGTAGGGTAAAGATAACCTCACTTGCGGCACGCAAGATAGACTCCAACATGCTTGGGGCAAAGGTCATCGCCGCTCGCGCCCCCGCTGTCGTAGATAGCATACTCTCGGCAGTGAGCGCAATGGAGACAAGCCTATCCCATTTGGCACGATGGGCTAGGGCTGTGCCGCCGTGGGGGGAACCACAGGTAATGATACGCTGCACCTGAAATGCAGGTTTCTGGGGAAGAAGCTCAACCAGACTACGAGCGACCAGACCACCTCGGCTATGCACTAGCACATCTACCTGCAACTGCACATCATCAGGGACAAACTCCAATAATTCGGCAGCATTCTGTAACGGGTCACGAGTGATGGTCGGGTGATCATAGGCGAGCACCCGATCATACCTAGGGGCAAACGCCCGCATCCAATTTCGTGGTAAGGATACATCTACACTGCTGGTAAATCCATGGATAAAGAGCAATACCCGATGGGTACGCGAGGGAGGAAAGACTGTTCGCCACGATTCAGCCCCAAGCAGCGGCTCGCTTGGCTCACCATCACGGGCGACCTGCATAATACACGGGACGGGTTCTTGTTTGGCTATGGTATTGAGCAACGTTTCGTGTGGGGGGGCTTTGATGACATGCAACACATGCTGCATATTGAACTTGTCTGCTAGTCCAGACACCATATCACCAAGCCCAAACGCTACCTCACCGGGGGAGATTTCTGGCGGGGTAGTTATGACGTTATTCAAGGGAAACAGGAGCACCGGTTCTTGTGCGCTCCCTACCCCAAACGCCACTGCTGCATCATCAGGGGCAGGCACATGCGGCAGCGTTATATCGTAGATGGTGCCATCAGGGGTGTGTATCTCGTGCAACAACGCATAGATTGCCTGCTGGTCATCGGGGGATGGCTGATAGGCAATGGTAGCCACGTCATCCCGCATGCTGCTATCGCCTATGCCAAAGCTCGGCATGGCAGGTGGGGGTTCCATTTCTAGGGTAATCGGCAATTCAGCCGGGATAAAGCTGCTAAGGGGAGCGGTGGGAGATGGCGGATCTGGGGCAGCACTACTGTTGGAGAGACCAAACGCCACCGCGCCTGATTGCTCGGTATGGATGTGGGCAAGACCACGGAGCGGCACGGTAGGCTGAAAAGTTATCCGTTCATTTAGGTGGACCGGCTGACGGCTTCCATCAAGTGGGTGGGCAGACATTTAGACTGTTCCTTTCTGGTTGTTGTGTCCCTGCACATCAAACCCTCACGGTTTCTATGGGTTATCGTATGATATTATCGTAGGAATAGCGATCCGCGTCAATTGTCATACCAATTTGAACCAGGGCAATAGCAACGTCCAGGCAGCCCCCATTCTCTAGGGTAAGTCCAATAAGCCCCTACTCCCTATTATGATAGTACCTACTTTTTTAAGTAATTATCTATTTTTTATCAGATTTGCAGTTTTCTGCCGTATTATTCTATTGCAATTTAGGTGTCTTAGCGATATAATCAATACCCAAGAGGAATTAGCTTTGGAACCTGTCAACCCAAACGGTTAGCTCATTGCTAGAAAGCATGGGCGTGGAGTCCCCATGCCAAAAAACGGAAAAGACCCGTTCGCTGTCGTCCCGGTAACATAACGCAGATGTTAGTTAGAAGGAGTCAAAGATGATGGTAAGACACTACGGAAGATTGTTTATTGGATTGCTGTCCCTAGCGATCTTGGTTGTGCTTTCCTCATGTGGAAGCCAACAATCCATCCAACCGGCTAGAACTTCTGTCCCCACAGAACTTCCCACCACAGATACCACCGCAGAGGAATCGGGAACAGAAGCCACCACTCAAACAGGAGAGTCTCCTGCAACAAGTGATGCGGAGATAGTAGCGATTAGCACAGAAGAAGAATCGCAACCCATGTCGGTAGAAGCTATTGATCTTCAGTCTGGACGAGATGGCTATGCCCAAATCTGTGCTCCCTGTCATGGACTCAATGCCACTGGTATTGACGGTATTGGCGTAGACCTGACGGAAAGCCAATTTGTCGCAGGATTGGAGACAGAACAGCTTGCTGATTTTCTCATTCGCGGTATGAGCATCAACAGTCCCTTCAATGTTTCTGGTATTCGGATGCCACCCAGAGGCGGACACGATGAATTTACCGACCAAGAAATGCTGAACATCGCAGCCTATCTCCAAAACAAAAACGATGCGGTTGTTGAACCCTCTGGAGAAGAGCGCATTAGCACCTACTTAGAATTGTTAGAGAGTGGCGAAATTCAAGACATAGAGGCAATGCCACAAGTAGGTAATGAAGGATTGTCCGGCGCGGCTCTTGACGGGCAAACGACCTACCTGCGCTTTTGTGCCGTCTGTCATGGGCCTAATGGTGAAGGGGTAGAGACGCTAGGTCGGGCTCTCCGTCAAAATCAGTTTATCAGCGACTTGAGCGACAAAAACCTAGCAGAGTTTCTTAAACAGGGACGATCCAATGATGACCCCTTAAACGAAACCGGTATTGAGATGTTGCCCTACGGTGGGCAACCCTACTTAACGGATGATGAACTCTCCAACATTGTCGCCTATCTCCGATTTATCAATGCGGGTGAAACCTTGCCTCAAGTTGCCCTAGAACAAGAAGACCATACTGATGATGATGATGACCCGATGCATCTAGCAATGGAGGCTGAAGCCTTTGCCATCATTGACGAAATTACCCCCCGCTGCTTTGCCTGCCATTTCATCAGTGAACGGGGAAATAAAAATGGTCCTGGACCTAGCCTCAATGGATTGAATGAACGGGCAGAAAGCCGTATCCCAGGCATGAGTGCCGAGGACTATGTACGTCAATCTATTCTCGATCCGGGGGCGTTTATGGTAGAGGAATGTCCACGTGGTCCTTGTGTTGATGTCATGGTCAAGAACTACCATGAGAAGATTGCAGAAGAGGATTTAGATACATTGGTCAATTTCCTCTTGAGCCTTCCCCCCGATAGTGGGGAAGAGGAAGAAGAAGCCCAACAGATTGCCCGTCAAAATGAGTCTCAAAGCGAGTCTAGCGAGTCTGGAGCATCTGAAGAACATGGGGTTGATGTTCGGGCTGTCAACTTGCTTGAAGATTGGGTGAATGAAGGGGCAGTTGAAGGGGCATTCCCCTTTACTGCCGAGGATGGGAATACCTACACTGCCACCTTTGATGAGCATATTCTGCCACTGTTTGTTACCCCCGGCATTTGGTATGCAGAATCTGAGGCATGCATCAACTGCCACTATGAACAGAGCGAGGACTCCGACCACGAGATGGATATGGGTAGCTACGAAGGGATCATGGCAGGCGCGGATGTCCTCTCCTCCCCGCCCGGTGTGCCGATTGTCATTCCTGGCGACTGGGAAAACTCCGTGTTGCGAAGCCGTCTCCGCAATACCCGTATGCCCCCCGACCCCGGTTGGGAATGGGACCCCACCGAGGAAAACCGCGATGGTCCCACCTTGACCGTTGATGGGGGAGAAGTACGGGCAGTAGACCTGGTTGGTGAGTGGGTAGACCAGGGTGCCGAAGAGGGCAGCTTCACCTTTACCAGTCTCGACGGCGAAACCTATGCCGCCACGTTTGATGCGGACATTCTGCCGCTCTTTACCGAACCCGGCGCATGGTACACCGACTCCGCCGCCTGTATAGACTGCCACTTTGAGCAGAGCGAGGACTCCGACCACGAAATGGATATGTCCAGCTACGAGGGGATAATGGCAGGCGCAGATGTCCTCTCATCCCCCCCCGGCGTGCCGATTGTCATTCCTGGCGATTGGGACAATTCGGTGTTGCGGAGCCGTCTCCGCGATACGCGCATGCCCCCCTCGCCGGGTTGGGAATGGGATCCCACCGAGGAAAACCGCGATGGTCCCACGCTCAACATCATACCGTTAGAATTGGCTGATGAAGTTGCCGAGGAAACGGAGCCAGAAGTACCAGAAGGCAGTGTACCAGTGCGGGCAGTAGACTTCGTTGGGGCGTGGGTAGATGCTGGGGCAGAACAAGGGGAATTTCCCTTTGAAGCTCTCGATGGCGAGACCTATATCGCCTCGTTTGATGCCGATATTCTCCCGCTCTTCACCGAAACCGGGGCGTGGTATGCAGAATCTGAGGCATGCATCAACTGCCACTATGAACAGAGCGAGGACTCCGACCACGAGATGGATATGGGTAGCTACGAAGGGATCATGGCAGGCGCGGATGTCCTCTCCTCCCCGCCCGGTGTGCCGATTGTCATTCCTGGCGACTGGGAAAACTCCGTGTTGCGAAGCCGTCTCCGCAATACCCGTATGCCCCCCGACCCCGGTTGGGAATGGGACCCCACCGAGGAAAACCGCGATGGTCCCACCTTGACCGTTGATGGGGGAGAAGTACGGGCAGTAGACCTGGTTGGTGAGTGGGTAGACCAGGGTGCCGAAGAGGGCAGCTTCACCTTTACCAGTCTCGACGGCGAAACCTATGCCGCCACGTTTGATGCGGACATTCTGCCGCTCTTTACCGAACCCGGCGCATGGTACACCGACTCCGCCGCCTGTATAGACTGCCACTTTGAGCAGAGCGAGGACTCCGACCACGAAATGGATATGTCCAGCTACGAGGGGATAATGGCAGGCGCAGATGTCCTCTCATCCCCCCCCGGCGTGCCGATTGTCATTCCTGGCGATTGGGACAATTCGGTGTTGCGGAGCCGTCTCCGCGATACGCGCATGCCCCCCTCGCCGGGTTGGGAATGGGATCCCACCGAGGAAAACCGCGATGGTCCCACATTGTACGTTATCCCACAAAAGGATGACTAACATGGACAACGGGGATGGGGGTAGGGATAAACCAGCGTCTATTCATTCCCCCATCCTCTTGCCCCACTTCTATGCTGCTGTGACAGCTAACACCATACCTCCCCGTGATGGTACCTGTATCCGCCCAATAGCATGCTCGTGTATGTCCCATCGCTCCCCATTGTTGCCCAAGATATTGGTTACGTTGCCATGATAGGGCAACAGGTCTGGTTGTGGAGGAATGTCGCAGATGATAGGCTGTGACGAAGGGTTGAGCATTACAATAAGCGTTTCCTCGGCATTACTGCGGGCAAACCCATAGACAGGGGAATCCGCAACTTTGGAGGCAACAAGTGTGGTATAGCTCCCTGTTCGTAAAACAGGGTAAGCATGGCGTAGCCTGATACATAGGCGAGTCCAGTCATATAGGTGGCTATTTTGGTGAGCGGATTCCCATGGGAAACATCCCCGACACAGCGGGTCTTCTGCCCCTTGCATACCCACCTCGTCACCATAGTAGATACAGGGTGCGCCGGGGTAGGTCATCTGGAAGAGGATAGCCGCATAAAGCCGCGATATATCCCCCCCTGCTTTCGTGCTAAACCGTTTGGTATCGTGGCTCCCCAAGAGGTTCAGTTGAACCGCGGTTGCTGGCGGTGGGTAGTGTGCCAACAGGTCATCTATACCAGCAGCAAACTGGTCTGCACGGAGCGTCTCGCTGGCAAAAAAATCACAGCAGAGGTCACGGAACAGGTAATTCATCACAGCATCAAACTGCGTACCGTCTAGCCAGGGGTTCGCATCTTTCCATATTTCCCCCACGATGTAGGCATCAGGGTTGACATCTTTTACCACTTGGCGAAATTCGCGCCAGAAATTGTGGTCGTTGATTTCATTGGGGACATCGAGTCGCCAGCCATCTATGCCTTGCTCTAGCCAGTAGCGGGCAATATTGAGCAGGTAGCGGCGAGTTGGTTTGTGGTCTGTGTTGAATTTGGGCAGTGATGGGATATTCCACCAGCATTTGTAGTTTGCCTTGTGGTCTTGGCTTGTGCTATCAGCAGGTGGATAGGGGTGCAGAGGAAACTGGAGAAGATGAAACCAGTTGGTATAGGGTGATGCAGTGGTTTGCTCTAGGATACTTTGAAAGGCAAAGAATCCCCGTCCACAGTGGTTAAATACGCCGTCTAAGATGAGGTACATACCCCGTTGATGCACTTGTTGAACAAGCTCTTGGAATATAGCAAGGTCGCCAAAGTGTGGGTCTATCTCAAAGTAGTTGTAAGTATTGTACTTGTGGTTGGAGAAGGCATGAAAGATGGGGTTGAGATAGATAGCAGTGATGCCGAGGTCTTGGAGATAGTCGAGTTTGGAGATGATTCCCCGCAGGTCGCCGCCCATGTAATTTTGTGGGGAGGGGATTGTTCCCCACGGTTGGACATTTTCCGGGTCATTGGATGGGTCGCCATTACAGAAGCGTTCGGGAAATATCTGATAAAAGACCGCGTGTTTTACCCATTCGGGTGGGGTGAAAGGGTGCATGAAGTCCTCGTTTCGTAATTTTAGCGAGAAAGGTATTTCCAACCAAATAACTCTATATGAAGGTTGCCCTTACTCTATTGCTCGTTCACTTCTTATTATAATACAGGGTCTTGTCAAAGGAGAGACGGTGCTTGCCCCCTCTCTCCGTCACAACCTCTTCTCCCCACGGTGGGACGCGGTGTGGGGGATGGGGGCAAATTGGACATTAGTCATTCCCCACAACCCACCAAATTCTCGTATAATAGAGGTATGAGACAACAAGGTATGCTCTATCGTCTTGTAGACAATGGAGCAAAAGTAGCAAGAGTAATTCTGCCAATGGTGGCAGCTTTGGTGCTCGTGGCTATCTTGGTGGTGATGCAGGGACAGCGAGATGAAGCCCACAACGCAGACGCTATCCTCGTGTTCTGCCCAAACTCCCCCAAAGCTCATCTTGCCCACACCCTCGCCCTCTACCGGGTAGGACTTGCGCCGCGTATCCTCATTGTCGGGGAAGACCCACAGCCCATACAACAAGCATTTGCTCAAAACGACATGCTTCAAAAGCAGACCTTCTTTATGCAGACAACGGGGAAACGACAACAAGATATGGTCCACATTGCCCATTATGCCGCCCAACAGCATATCCATAGCGTTGTGCTGGTAGATAACCCAGAAGCTATGCTCACCACGCTGAAGATGAGCCACGACCTGGGGCTACAAGCCTATGGCTCGCCGCTACCCAACGTAGCTCCCCCGGCACTCGCCATTATACAAGCCAGTCTGGACTACTGGCAGTATGTCCTCTTCAATGGACATATCCCACAGGTGCCAAGCCCATGAATCAACCCACATGCCCCGTTTGTCATGCCCCATACCCTGCCACGGAGACCTCCTGCCCAACTTGTGGCTTTATCTTTGGGAGCCAAGCGAACCAACGATCTGCTTCCCCATCAGCAAAGCGGAAAAAACCGCCACAACACAAGCAGCAATCGGTGCGACACTATGCTGCTTGCTCTTCCTGTGGGCAGGTCTTACCGGCTGGTGCCAAGTATTGCGTGATGTGTGGCAACCCAACGTTTGTGCCCTATCACCCGCCTTCTGCGGGGCAGAAGCTGGCAAACGGACGCTACACCATTCAACACCCGCTCTCTAGGGGGGGGATGGGGGCAATCTATCTAGCAACCGACCACGAAACGTTTGAGCGCACGGTAGTAATCAAAGCCATGCTAGATTACTTTGACCCATCAAACCCCCAAGAGGTACAGGCTGCTCGTAACCACTTTGAGCACGAAGCACGAACGTTGGCAGAGCTACGCCACTCTGCCATACCCCAGATATACACCCACTTTCAAGAGACCTCCTACAACTACATTGTGATGGAATATATTGAGGGGCGCAATCTTGAGCAAGGGTTGACGCACACCGATGAAGCTACTGGCAAGATCAGCAAAGGCTCCCCCTATCCTCAGCAGGAGGTCATCCGATGGGGGGTGGCACTGTGCAAAGTACTGGAGTATCTCGCAAGCCGTAAACCGCATCCCGTCGTGCATCATGACATCAAGCCAGCAAATATCCTCCTAGACAGCAATAGCAACGAGATTCGCTTGGTAGACTTTGGTACGGCAAAAGCCCGCCTGATGGTGCAGGCAGGCGGGGGAAATGTGGGATTGCAAAAGTCTAGCATCTTTGGCACCCAGGGGTATGCCCCGCCCGAACAGTACCGCGGTGAGAGTGAGCCGCGGAGTGATGTCTATGCTCTAGCCGCTACCCTCTACCATCTCGCTGTGGATGATGACCCCGGCTTGCACCCCTTTTCCTTCCCACAGCTTACCCAACTAGGGGCATTTGGTGAGGTGTTGCAAGTTGCCCTAGACCGCGAGGTTTGCAAGCGACCCACGGCTACACAGCTACGCCACCAGTTAGAAACGTTGCTCACACCGGCGCGTCCTATCCAGGCTCCAGATGGGACAGAGATAACCCGTGTACCAGAGTTGGTCCAGTGGTGTGAGAGCCACTGGGAACAGGCAGCCCGTTGGCTTTATCAGTCGCTCCCTGATATGGTTGAACATCTGTGGTTTCAGCCAGAGATAGCACAACACTTGCGCGATGTTGTTCGCGCCCATCGCAACCGCAATGCCGGGCTAGATGCGGCACTTGCTATGCTTGACCCGCAAGGGTTTGGCACAGCCCAACCCACGCTTGCAGTTGATGCAGCGCTGGTAGACTTTGGCAAGGTAGCCCGCCAGGATGAACCAACTGCCGCGTTGATGCTGAAAAATACTGGTCGACGGTTCTTGCGTGTTCAAGCAGAGGAACTCCCCGATTGGCTGCACACGCGATATACTACGCTCCCGCTGCCGCCAGGGAAGGAGCAGGCATTTCCCCTCACGGTCAAACTTGCCCAAACGATGGGGTGGGGGAGACATCAAGATAAGCTGCTGCTACACGATGGGACACATGGGTTGTTGCAGGTGGGGGTGCAAACAAAAATCTCTCCCTGGCGCACCCTGAAACATCATCTTACCGTAGCCAGTAACCAAAAATGGAGCCTGTTTCGCGCTATCCCGTTGATGCTGCTTGGGGGGGGAGGAGGCTGGTATATCGGCTTTGCGACCCTCTACACTGGTGCCTATGGGGGGGTTTTCGCGTTAGTTGGGGCAGTGCTGATGGGTATCCTTGATGCCCTGCGCTTACCGCAACCTAGCCGCACAAAAGATGTGGTAGACCGGGTGTTGCCCTATGGGGTGTTTGGGGGCTTACTAGGCTTTGGTGCCAGCTTCTTTGCCCATGCGTGGACCCTCAGTTCAGCGACCTCCATGGTCCCATCAGAGATAGGGACTTTGCTCATTATCGTTGCTATCGTCGGCACGGTGCTTGGGGTCTTCATGGGTATTTTGGGGGGCTTAGTTGCGGTAATACTGCGGATGGTTATCGGACTATTTCGCCGGTGAAGGTAGTTACCTCAAAGTGACCAAGTGGGGGCATGGGGAGCGGGTGATAAGGGGGTAGATTTTGCCCGGCTATCCTACCCCGCATCCCACACAAACGGGAACAGAAACAGGGAAGCTACAAAGGTCGCTACCGCATAGGCAAGCAACATCTGGAGCGAAGCTGCCCCTGCTCCCCACGCCGCCCCGCTCATCGCCAACGCTGTTCCCTGGATGGAGACAATAAGTGGCGGTACAAGCAAGGGAAATGCTAACACCGCGAACAATGCCCCTTGAAAATGCGCCCGTGCTATGATAGCTGCCAATAGCGTGGTCGCCGTGGCGAGGCTCAAGCTACCGGCTGTCAGTAATGCCACAAACAACCCTACATTGCCTATCTCCACATGCACAAAGAGCACAAAGAGCAACGTTGTTACCGTGTCGAGTACCAGCAGCAAAAGCAGGTTAAACAAGAGCTTGCCAAGATAGATTGCATGGGGTTGGGCAGCTAATCGCAATGCCAGCGAGGTGCGGGTCTCCTCCTCGCGCACAAAGCTGTATGCCAAGCCACTGAGTGCCGCAAAGAGCAGCGCAATCCAAAGCAACGCTGCTTGGATAAGCACCCCCTGGTCATCGTTCTGTACCCCAATGGGGCCGACCCCCAAACTCACCGCAACGGCAGTGCTGACGGCGAAGAGCAATAACGCATTGATGGCATAGCGGGTGCGAAGCTCACTGCGTACGTCTTTACCCAAGACGGCTAAACTTGCCAACAAGATAGCTTTCACGCTGCCCCCAGGGTTAAGATATAGTCGGCAAACCGGTACTCCCGTGGGTCGTTGGTGGCGATAATCGTCAACCCCTGCTTGCGCTGCTCTTGCACAATGTGCTCCACCCGCTCTGCCCCCTGCTCATCCAGCGTGACAGTAGGCTCATCTAGCAGCAGAATAGGGGGCTGGTGCAAGAGGGCATAGGCATAGCGCAAACGGTGCGTCATCCCCGATGAGTAGCATGCTATGCAGTCTTCCCCTCGTCCTTGTAATCCTACTGTATCTAGCAAGGTGTCAAGATAGGCTTGGCTAACAGGTAGCCCCCGCACCGCAGCAAAAAAACGCAGGTTTTCGTAGGCGGTGAGGGCTCGGTAGAGGGCTAGGTCGGGCGAAATCCAGCCAATCAGATGGGATGCAGCTTGGGGGGGGAGTTGCTGGTCGTGCCAGGTATAGTAGATCGTCCCACTTGTTGGCTTCTGTAGCCCACAGAGCAACCGCAACAAGGTACTTTTGCCGCTGCCGTTGTGTCCAGAGACCACGAGAATTTCCCCTTGATGGAGCGTAAGCGTGATGTCTTGCATCACCACCCGCGCTCCATAGCTGGCAGCGACATCTGCTACCGTTAGGCTGATAGGTTGCATTGTTTGGGTTGTCACCATTGCACCGGGGTATTTCCACTAATGATGACATGCCCATCACGGGTAATGATTACCTCGGCATCCGGGACAGCCTGAAGTTCTGCCAATGTATAGCGATTGGTGAGCAAAAGGAGGTGTTTGTCGGGTATCGTTGGAAGCACAAGCGGCAAGGGGTGCTGGTCTGATGGATTATCTGGCGATTGCTTGGTAACGAGTACGTCTATGGTGGCGAGTAGGGGGGCATACCCCTGCTGCTGATCATAGACCTCTGCCAGCGTCAAGTTGGTGAAGAGCATGACAGAGAGAGACGTTTCTGCTTTGATGCACTGGGTGAGATGCAACACTGCCGCATATTGATCAAACGGTTCGCCGCCAGTGATGGTAATGCCCTCTATAGCATGTCCAATAGCCACAATATGGCGAAAGAGGTAGTCTACCAAGAACAGTTGTCGGCAGTGGTGTGGCACGATTGGGGTATCGACCTTGTCTGGTTGCTCTGCAAAGTCCCCTTGCAACCAAAGCGCAGCACGACAACCAGGACCGGTAGCTCGGCTTCTAGTCAGAAAAGCAGAGAGACGTATGGATATGTCTTGCTGTGTACCCATAGGTGTCCTTACTAGCTCGTCTTTTGAAGAACGAGCTGGACTTCTCCCTCCATACGCAGTTCTTCTGCCAGAATGGTGTACCCTTGCTGCGTGATACGGGTACACATGGCATGGTAGGCATAGCGTTGCGCCAGCCGTTTGAGAAACTCCTGTCGGGTGATAGAACGGATACCCCACCAGTCAGCAACAAGTTCATACACGCCATCTCGTTTCCGAAAGCCTATGTCATAGTCAGCAGATCGGGTAAAGACCTTGATTTCTACGTGAGTACGGCGACCTCCACTGCCATAGACATATAGGATACTGGTCTCTTTTGGTTGCGTATACGAAAATCCCAAATCTCTTATGGCTTTTAAGAGCAATTCTCGTTCTTTGATTTGTGTTTTAATATACGTAAAGTGTGCCATAGTCAAATGGTGGTAGTTCTCCCATAGCTTGCGGTTGTGTTGTGTATTATAGATCAGCGTGTGCTAGTGGTGACTACTCCCAACCCTGAAGGGTTGGGCTTCTCGGGTCGAAACCCAGGCTGTGTAGCCCCACAGCCAGAATGGTTATCGCAGCGTTGATGTCCCTGTCGATCTCGATCTCAAAACCACAGGACGAACACTGATGGGTACGAACGGACAAATCCTTCTTGACCACCGTCAGACAACGGCTACAGCGTTGCGAGGTTCCGCGTGGGTCAATCTCGATAGACGGGCAACCAGCTTCTTCCGCTTTGTAGCGCGTAGAGATGGCGAGTTGATTCCACGCGGCATCCGCAATGCTTTTCGCCAAGCAGTGATTTTTGATCATTCGGGTGATTATTCAGGTCCTCAAAAACAACGCCCCCCAACCGATTGACCAGATGACGGCTCACCTGATGCGCGAAATGCTTGCGTCGATGGGCGATGCGTTCGTGGATACGCGCCACCACCTTGCGGCGTTTCGCCCGTTCAGGCGTTCTCTTTTCCGCGTTGCTCAATTTCCGTTGCGCTCGCGCCCCCACATCAACCCCCACTACCGCATCGGGAGCGGCGGATGGTTGGGGGGGGTTCCTGCTCAACCGAGAAGCAGACAAACCACTTGCCGGTGTTGGTACGGCGCAGCGTGATGGTTTTGATAGAGCCTTCGATGGGGCGGTGGTGCTCAAATCGCACTGTTCCCATCTTCGAGAGCGTGAGGGTATTCCCCTCTACCCGCACCCCGTTTCCATATTCGGGATAGGTGAGGCTATCGTAGCGACCTTTGCCCGTAAATCGCGGGTAGCCTGCTGGGTTTTCTCCCGCCTGAACGCGGCGAAAGAACGCCTTGAACGCGAGATCAACCCGTACCTGAACATTTTGCAAGACCTGCGAATGGACCCGCTTCAGGTCAGGGTAGGCTTGCTTCCATTGCGGGAGCAGCCTGTTCGTGTCGTACAGTCCCAATGGTTCCTGCCGCTCTTCTTTAAGCACCTTGCTCATAGCTGCTATTATGGACTAAATCTCATGAGAACGCAAGCTCTTCGGCTAAAGCGGCTGAAGCAAGTGAAGCCCGTATATCCCACCGCTAAAGCTGGTGGACTTTACGGGCTATTATTGTAAAGTGAAATTTGACATAACATTGTAGTTCTCGTCAAATGTGGTCACATATTGTCAATCATTGCGCTGGCAAATTCTGAGGTCTTGACCTCTTGGGCATTGGTCATCTGACGGGCAAAGTCATAGGTAACAATCTTGTTGCCTATGGTCTTTTCTAGCCCATTGATAATCAAATCTGCCGCCTCATCCCAACCCATATACCGTAACATCATATCGCCGCTGAGGATAACGCTACAGGGGTTGACCCGATCTAGGTTAGCATACTTGGGGGCAGTGCCGTGAGTTGCCTCAAAGATGGCGTGACCGGTGATATAGTTGATATTGCCGCCGGGGGCTATACCAATACCGCCTACCTGTGCTGCCAGGGCATCACTCAAATAGTCGCCGTTCAGGTTGAGCGTGGCTATCACATCAAAGTCTGTTGGGCGGGTGAGTACCTGTTGAAGCGCAATGTCGGCGATGGCATCTTTGACCAAAATTTTGCCATCATCCAGTGCGGCTTGCTGCTCGGCGTTAGCTTCCGCCTCACCACGAGCAGTCTTTGTGCGCTCCCACTGTGCCCATGTATAGACCTTATCGCCATAGGCACGCTCGGCTACTTCATAGCCCCAATCGCGGAAAGCTCCCTCGGTAAACTTCATAATGTTGCCCTTGTGGACTAGCGTTATGCTTTTTCGGTCATGGGCTATGGCATACTGGATAGCTGCCCCTACGAGCCGTTCTGTTCCCACTCGGCTCACTGGTTTGATACCAATACCTACTTCTACTTCACCGTGCAATGCGGGGTCAATGTTGTGGAGAAATGCATTGACCTGATCTTTGGTACCAAAGCGCACTTTGGCAAAATCTTTCGGGAAGGTCTCCTGGAGAAAGCCAAGCACTTTTTGAGCTTCAGGGGTGCCCCCGCGATACTCTACACCTGCATAGATGTCTTCGGTATTCTCTCGAAAGATGACCATATCTACCAGTTCTGGTTGGCGCACTGGTGATGGTACCCCTTTGAAATGACGTACGGGACGCATGCAGACGTAGAGGTCTAGGAGTTGTCGCAGTGCTACGTTGAGGCTACGTATGCCTCCTCCTACTGGTGTCGTCAGCGGACCTTTGATGCCAATGAGGTAGTTTTTGAAGGCTTCTACTGTGGCATCAGGCAACCATTCGCCTGTCTGATTAAACGCCTTTTCGCCGGCAAGGACTTCCATCCATGTAATCTTGCGTGTGCCGCCAAAGGCTTTTTGCACGGCTGCATCAAAGACGCGCACACTCGCTCGCCATATATCTGGTCCTGTGCCATCCCCCTCTACAAAGGGGATGATGGGGGTGTTGGGGACTTGCAATTGCCCATTGGCTATCGTTATCGGTGTACCATCCGGTACGGTATATGGTGTGGTCATAGATTCTCTAATCTCCTCAGTTACTTGTTGTATGGTATCTTTATCGATGCTATCGCCTATCTTATGCCATAGTATATGGTTTTGGAAAACATGTCAAAAAACCGGGTGGGTGTAGCTTTTTTGTCTCCCCCATCCTCTGCCCTTTCCCCACTACACGGGAGAAGAGAGTCGAAATCCCCCTCGACATAGGATGGGAGAGGGGGCAGGGGGGAGAGGGTCATAACGTGGTGGATTTTGCCCGGTAGACCAGACCTACCCTTGTAAGAGCGATCCTCTCCCCCCTTCTCCTTTCCCTATGTTGAGGTTGTAGGAGCACACGGCGGTGCGCCCTACGGGAAAACGGGGGGCACGTTTATAGAAACGATGCATGCACCGTTTCGATGGACAATCCTCATCCCAATTTCATTGACCAATCAAACAACCGTTGCAGCCACGCCACAAAGGATGATGCCCCGGTTGCTTGGGTATCCAAGTAGCGGGCTTTGATTGCCACACCGAGCGGTCTCCCCGGCTCCTTCTGCCACGCGAGCCAGGTATGGATGTGGGCTTTGGCATAGTGGGTCGCAGCAAACCGCTCCTCATTGGCAGGCAGGTCGTGTTGGGCAGGCAACTGGTCAAGGCAGGTGTGGGCATGCTTCCACAGCACATTGTGCTCGCCGCCCGGCACCAACAACCCAACGAAATCTTCCAACATACCGGTGAGTTGGTTGTTGGGCATCAGCCAAACCCCAACCGGGGGCTTGTGCTGTTGGGTGATGATGGTGCCGTCAGCAGCGGGGCGCGGGGGAATATCCGTATACCCTGCCATTGTCAGCCGGTGAGAGAGCGACTGCCATCGTCCCATCAGGTCGGTGTCCGCGTCTATGACAATGCCAAGCCGTTCTAGCCCGCTGCGCTTCAGTATGTTGGTGATGTACCGTGAGTTTTTGAGTAGCTTGTCTATACCATCACTAGCAATGACCAATATGTCGTTATCTGCCAAGATATGGTCATCATCATAGGAGTCTTTCCATAGGGTAATGTTGTGGTGTTGTAGCAAGTGATAAAGCACATGGTAATCTTCGTTTCCCTCAACCAGCAACACGTTTTTGGCTTTGGTCATCACCGCACCTCAAGCCGTTCACGAGTAGCAAGTTGTAGCTCCTCTTCATCATAACTCACGGGTACTATCTTGTGTTGCTTTCTATCCA
>CAYPHM010000014.1:0-56679 GCA_964410555.1 uncultured Chloroflexaceae bacterium
GCGGGGGAAGGGCAGGGGATGGGGGCTTGCCCGGAACAGAGGGCGAGGGGGAGGAGCACCTGCTGCGGTCTCCCTTCTCCTGCTTGCGGGGGAAGGGCAGGGGATGGGGGCTTGCCCGGAACAGAGGGCGAGGGGGGAGGAGCACCTGCCCGGTTCCCCTTCTCCCCGCGGTGGAGGAAGGGGCTAGGGGATGGGGGGGCAAAACAACCCTCTCCCCCTGCCCCCGCTCCCATAGGGCGAGGGGGAGGAGCAGCTGCTGCGGTTCCCCTTCTCCCCGCGGTGGGGGAAGGGGCTAGGGGATGGGGGGGAGCAAAACAACCCTCTCCCCCTGCCCCCGCTCCCATAAAAGGACGAGGGGGAGCTGCCACCTGCTCGGTTCCCCTTCTCCCCGAGGTGGGGGAAGGGGCTAGGGGATGGGGGGACACCTCCGCTCGGTGCCCCTCGCGGCTCGTTACCGCACCATAAACTTTACCAACGCCTCACCTATCTGGAACGTGTCGCCATGCTTAATAGCTACCCGTTGCCCCGGCACAACCTGACTTGTGCCAACAGCAACCGGCTGGTCTGCCTCTGCCACGACTTCAAGCATAAACCCCCCATCCGTGCGGTACACTTTGGCATGTCGCCAACAGATACCCGTATCGGGTAGGTAAAGGTCGTTTCCATCATAGCGACCAATGCTCGCGCTATCTGTTACCTCACGCACAAGCCCCGTTTGCTCCCCCTTGAGTACATGCAGCTCGCCATGCGAGAAAACCTGACGGGCAAGCGGGATGAGTGCGCCAATACATGCCCCTACGGTAATTAAGCCAATGCCACTGGTGATAACCTGTACCGTATCACTGTATTCGAGAAACAGTTGGGTTAGCCCTTCATAGAGCAAGCCCCCAAGCAAACCCCCGGTTAGCCCACCAAGTGCAGCATAGGTTGCCCGCTGTACTTGTCGGCTCACGGCAAAATCGCCTATGCCAATGAGCAAGCCGAGGATACTCCAAACAAGCGCACGGGCAAAGAACCCCCCTTCAAGAAAGCCCCAGACGACCTGTGCCAATAGTAAGCCGACAAAACCAGCACTTGCTCCGGCTATTGCCCCGATGATGCCGTCATGGATAGCCCGTGAGGATACTCGTTTAATCATTGCGCCATCAGTGGCGGCAATAAGCCCCCCTATGCATAGCCCAATGCCGGTACCAACGACAAGCGAGGCAACCCAGATATTCCATGTTTGGGACGGCAGACTGCCCATAGCCCACCAGCCGAGGAGTCCGCCGAGTGCTCCAAAAATGGCATGGTAGTAAACTTGGAGGTGTTTGGTCATAGTAATATTGCTCCTTATGTTGCATTTTTGCAGGAAGAGAACAGCGTTTGGTTACTCGTTTCTCTCTGGTTGACGTGTGCCACATGCCCCACAGAACTTGGCATTGGCACGAATAGGCTTGCCACAGGAAACACACGCCACGAGTGTTGGGGCAGCTTGCTCTGGTGGCGTAGGTGGCGTTGCGGTATAGGTACTGCTATTGCCCACATTCGTATGCGTAGATGATGTAGTCTGTGATGCTGTGGTATAGGTAGGTGATGATGGCTCATCCTCTGCTACATCTTCGTCATCCACTGGTACATTGTGGGGAGATACGGGGGATGTATTGCCTGGTTGTTTGCGGACACGTTGTACTACCGTTGGCATAGCCAGCAGGAGCAGCAGGGGCAGCAGCATCAATACCCCAACGAGGAGATTTGAGTTGACATTGATTAGGTGTTGCTCCGTGTAGGTACTGGATGAAGAGGTACCACCTACGTTTACCTGGATGTCACGACGGGTACCATCGTAGAAGGGGCGCGGGCTATGGTAGGTCATCATGTACTCTTCGTGAATAGCCCCCGCCAAGCTATCATAGAGAGCGGCAAGTTCGCTGGCATCAGGGGCATAGAAATACCGTCCGCCGGTCTCATCTGCCATACGGCGCAAAACCGTTTCATCTATCCCTTCATCATCATCTTTCCCTCTATTTTTCTCCCCTAGCCCAACAACATAGATGGGTTGCTCATAGTCATTCGCATAAGCGATTGCCTCTTCAAGCGTGTGGCTACTACCGGCTTCTTTTGGACACTTGTTTGGCTCTCGACAATCTTTTCCGTCAGTAAGCAAAAGTAAGACCTTGCGATTGCTCGTATCTTTAATGGCATCTACCCCCGCGAAAACACTATCATACAGAGCTGTCCCCCCACTAGGGGAGAGACGGTCTATCGCCTGGTCTAAGGCAACGGTATCATCCGTCAGGGGTTGGAGTGTGGTAGAATCCTCGCTAAATCCAATGATTGTTGTCTGGTCGCCGGTATGCATCTGGTCAACAAAGCTATGGGCAGCATTTTTTGCCCCTGGCATTTTCTGGCGATCACGCATACTGCCAGAATGGTCTATGACGAGTGCTGTTGCAATGTGATGCTGTCCTCCCCCCTGGAACGACTGAATAGCAACAGCGGTACCATCTTCGGTAATGCTAAAATCGTCTTGGGTCAGACGGGTGATAGGGTTCCCGTTGCCGTCAGTGACGGATAGGTAGAGCCTCACTTCCGGGTAGTTAGTAGTGTCTATCTGGCTTATATGAATATTGGTATCCTGTTGGGCGTTGGTGGGGAGCGGCAGGCAAAACAGGGTAGCAAGCAGTGCCAAGACAACAATAGGATAGGTTCTCATAGGGTGCCTCCAGTTGGTCTGTATCGTCTCTCTATTTCTCTCTGCAAGGTAGGACGATCAATCAGGCTATTTTGATGCAAGATTTCTTTTTTCCTTTTTCCCCTGTGCTTCTTGCTATCATGCTCCCTTTCTGCTATCATACTCCCTATCGCTAATTAACGCTGCTTTTGCCATTAGGCAATGGTTGAATGATAATGATAATGAATTTTTAAGACGTTGAGGAGACCTATCTTTACTATGGCTACCGCTTTTTATATTGCACAGGTTATCGTGAGTATTATGCTTGTCGTGCTGGTTATTTTGCAGGCACGTACGCCCGGCATGGCAAACCAGGACTCAAGCACCGTACAGCATACCCGCCGGGGGTTGGAAAAGACGATGCACCAGACAACTATTGTGCTGGCAGTTATTTTCCTGGTCTTGGCATTGATCACGAGCCTACCGATTATCAACTAAGGTAAGGCATGCGTCATCAAATCTCTGGCGCATAGCTTCTAGCTACCCTAAGCACACTATATGGCACGTCGTATCCGCTGGCAGATTGTCATTGCTGTGACAAGTACCTTGCTTATCCTTGTCTTGCTCACAACGCTGGCTCTTTCCAATACCACCGTAGCCCGCCCTCTCACCGGCGGGAACTACGTTGAGGCTGTGGTCAAGAAACCCCAACAACTGCTCCCGCTTATCAACAACCCATTGGCAGACCCCACCGGGCGCGATATAGGTACCCTGGTGTTTGATGGGCTAACCAGTATTGGGGTAGATGGCTTCCCAAAAGAAGGGTTAGCAGCACGTTGGGAGATAGGCGAGGATGGGTTGATCTACACCTTTCACCTGCGCCGTAATGTTTCCTGGCATGATGGTACCCCCTTTACCGCCGATGATGTCCTCTTCACGCTCCAATCCATTCAGCACAACAACTTCACTGGCGACCCTTCACTGGCAGTCGTTTGGCGCAATGTGCTGGTGGAACGGATGGATGACTACACGATACGTTGTACGCTCAATGCCCCCTATGCCCCGTTTCTCAGCGCGGCACGAGTGCCAATATTGCCTGCCCATCTGTTGGCAGACACCGATATAACCAAATGGGCAGATTCTGCTTTTGCTCAAAACCCTGTGGGGACTGGTCCCTACACCCTGGCAGAGTTGAACGCTGAACACGCGGTCTTAGAGGCAAACGAGAGGTATTTTGCTGGTTCCCCCTTTATTGACCAGATCGAGCTCAAATTTATAGAATCACGCGAAACGGCACTTGCCCTGCTGCTGCGCCAGGAAGCCCACGCTATGGGGATGATAGCAACACAGGAAACAAACCAAGTCGCTTTTCCCTACACCTACCGAAGGGTACAGGTGCCGATGGATGAGTATACTATCCTGACCTTCAATATGCGTGAAGCACCGTTAGACAATACCGATATTCGCCGTGCTTTAGCCCATGGGTTTGATAAGGATGCGCTGATTACGGGTGTACTGGAGTCTACCGGGATACGGCTAGATACCCCTATTTTGCCGGGTTGGTGGGCTTATGCCCCAACTATCCAGTGGTATGCCTACAACAAAGGGCTTGCCAGCCAAATGCTGGAAGACCGCGGCTATGCGCTCACCTCGGCGGGGGTGCGTGAGCGCGATGGTGAACCGCTAGAGATGACGCTTATCACAGACAGCGATCCTAGTCGGTTGCTGGCGGCGCAGGAGGTTGCCCGCCAATGGGGGGAGATTGGCATACGGATAGAGATTGAACAGATAGAAAGTGCCGAGCTGCGATTGCGGTTGCGTTCGCATGATTTTACGCTGGCAATTCACGGATGGGCGCGGTTAGGTCCAGACCCAGATGTGTTTGAGCTTTGGCATTCTAGTCAGGCGACAGATGGCAACAACTACGCCGGGCTGCGTGATGATACGATAGACGAAGCGTTGATACAGGGGCGGCTAGAGCGCGACTTTGTGATACGCAACAAGCACTACGCAGATTTTCAGCAACGTTGGGTTGAGCAGGTGCCGGGGATTACGTTGTATCAGCCACTCTATACCTTTGTGGTCAGTGAGGAGACCGGGGGGATGGGGTTTGCTACTAGCGGTACTGCTCGCAGTTTGCTGTTGATTGGACGTGAAGATCGCTACCGGAATATCTCCCGCTGGTTTGTGCAGAGTTCCCGTGAGATACGCGGCACGTTGCGGTAGGATAGCTTTTGCCAACCATGCTACCATGCTACAATACGATAAAGATACCTAGAAAGCGAAAGGCGCAACATTACTATGTCAAATAGTGGTTTAACCCAACAAACCTATCAGCAAATTATGCTCTTTGCCCGTCAACGCAGACGAAACTATGCATAGCTTGCCTTTTTCCCCAGAATAGCGTAGCATAGCAGCATGGCAACTACACAACCATCACTAATATGTACCACCCGCCACGCCATCATATTGGCGGCAGGCGAGTCTACCCGTACACGCCCACTGACCTATACGCGCCCAAAACCGCTTATCTCCCTTGCGGGCAAGCCCTTACTTGCCCACATTCTTGATGCGCTTATTGGGCTAGTAGATGATGTTACCCTCGTTGTGGGCTATCGTGCTGAGGACATCCAAACCACGTTTGGCTCCTCCTACCAAAATATCGCTCTTCACTACGTCCATCAATACATCGTCAATGGCACCGCTGGCGCACTGCTTACGGTTGAAGACCAAGCCAGTGAAGCAGGCGTTCCTCCGCTTGATAAGCCATTTTTCCTGCTCTATGGCGACAATCTCATTAGCCATGCGGATGTGGTTGCGGTATGCCAAGAACGCTATTGTATGGCAGGGCTACGAGTGACAGACCCAACTGCATTTGGGGTATTGGACATTGCAGATGGTCGGGTTGAGCGCATTATTGAGAAACCCCCCTCTGCTCCCCCCGATTCGCTGGTCAATCCTGGTATCTACCATTTTGATGGGGTAGTATTCCCCGCGGTGCGTACCATACGCCCCTCATCACGAGGCGAGTATGAGCTTACCGATCTCATTGCCGTATTGGCGCAGCAGTATCGGGTAGGGTATGCCGCATGTCAAGGACACTGGATACCGGTTGGTACTCCCTGGGATGTCATCATAGCTAGTATGTTTATCCTGGAGCAACAAGCATCTCTTCGCCCGTCTATTGCCCCTGATGTTGACCTCGGCGGATGTGAGGTCATTGGTGCTGTGCAGATTGCCCCCGGAGTACAACTTGGGGCAGGGTGCCGTATTGTAGGCCCATCACTTCTTGGGGCAGGAGCTATTATTGGGGCAGGCAGCATCATAGAACACTCGGTAGTAGAAGCCACCGCAGCCATTGGGAGCGGGTGTCGTGTTGACCACGCGGTGCTCTCTCGTGGCAGTGTGCTAGGAAACGGCAGCACGATGGAGTATAGCCTGCTTGATGAAGGGGTCGTGACCCCTTCGGATGTGCAACTGCTCTCCCAACATTTTGCAGACATCCCCCCCATAGCACAAACAGGTGGTCTCCTTACTCAAGAAACGTTGTGTCGGCGTGGGACTATTGTAGGTAGCGGTGGGGAAGCACAGCTAACAACACGCGCAGTAGTGCCGCCTGGTAGTATACTGGCGTAGCAAGCAAGAGGTATGGGAGCAAGTTCAGATTTCCAGAACAGCGAGCCGTTGCATGGTAACGGCTCTACAAACTGACCTACCCGTGTAAGCAGGGTGGAGCGGGTGGTTGCTCCCCCCCTGACCCCGTGTGCCACAGTGGGAGATATGGTAGCCCAGAGAGACGTTACAAGCAACGCCTCCCCCCCTCGCCCGTTAGAGTCGCTCATATGCCTGATGAAGATTCTGCCGACGGGCAAGCTCACTGGCATAGCGCACCCCCAACACCTCGCCATGCTGCCTTGCCCAATCGGAAAGTTTGGTACTGCCCACAGGAGCGGATTTGGTATAGAGCAAGTCTTGCATCAACCCTTCTATCTCTTCACGGGTAACAAAGACATCCCCCACAAGCGAGCCGACCATTTGCGCGACCCGATAGCCTAGCAAGGGAGAGATAGAAATAATGGGACGGTTTTTGCCAATACTTAGCCCAATGGTACGGACTAATTCCCGGTAGGTAAAAGTCTCAGGACCAATCGCATCTATGACGCGCCGTGTGCTGCTATTGCCCTGCTCTACTGCCAACTGGGCTAAATCGCCCACGTAGATAGGCTGCAACCGGTAGAGACCATCCCCAAACACCCCAAACACGGGAAACTTTCGTAATATCCATGCAATATTGTTGATGAGAATATCCTCGCGCCCAAAGATAACCGCCGGGCGCAGGATGGCATAGGAGATACCGGTTTCTAACAACGCCCGTTCTAGCCGGGCTTTCCCGCTAAAATATTCTAGGTGGGAATCTTCGTTAGGGTTGGTGATACTGACATGGACAATACGCTGCACTCCTGCCTTGATAGCCGCTTCAAACAAGTTGAGCGTATTTTCTACGGCTCTGGTGTGCTGAAATTCTGTGTGATTAAACCGCACCCAGTAGGTATTGTAGAGGACGTTTGCCCCCCGCAAGGCTTCTACCAGCTGATCTGTTTGGTCAAAAGCAAGTGGGTAGGTCTCAATACGATCTTGAAATGGATGAGCCCGATTGATGGAATTGGTTAGTGTGCGGACGCGGTATCCGGCTTGCAAGAGCTTAGCAGCAATATACTTGCCTGAATAGCCAAATGCCCCGGTAACAACATGAAGTTCTCCCAATGGTCCCCTCCCCTGCATAATACAAACGGTTTATCCTCTTTTCTATTATCACATAGATTGTCTATTTTGGGGAGGAGAGGATGGAAGTTACCGCTATCACGTTGGCGCAGCTATCGCCTACACCTCAGTGCAGCACACGTAGTATTTTTCATCAGTTGAAAATACTTTTGTATATGGATACCCCAAGCTGTGAACCTAGGATTGGGGGAACAGCATTTCCCACTTGGGTAAACTGGCGAGCTACAGGACCTTGAAATACATAATCATCTGGAAATGTCTGGATGCGGGCACATTCTCTGACAGATAGGGTTCTCGGAATGTAGGGATGCAAATGGGAGCGACCACCACCAGCACTACCACCCGCAATAACTGTTTTTGATGGAAGTAAGGGATCAAGACGATCAACACGTCCTCGTTTGTCTCTGCTTCCATAATTAAGCATCATATATCGTAAAATTGATTCAGCAGCATGTTTGCGGGTAACGTGATTTTCTATCCCTTCAATCGGGATGTCAAACACTGGACCAACAGTCAATGAATAATTATTTGGTCTTGGTGGGGTAAATTCTCGATTAACCCGGTTGCCAACAATAAAGAGTCTCATTCTTTGTTGTGGAATAGCATAAGCATCAGCTTTTAAGATCAAAGGTTGGTGAATGGTATACCCACAATAGGCTAAATCACGATAGGCTTTTTTGAGTTGCTCTCCGCCATCAACATCAATTAACCCCGGTACATTTTCTATCAAGAAAGCATGTGGCTTAAAATGTTTAATGAGTTCGATATAGTCGAAGAGAAGATTGCCATCTTTTTGATGGGCAAAACCAATACGTTTGAAGTTCTTACCATTTTTGCTAAATCGCTGATTAGCAGCTATTGAAAATGGCTGACAGGGTGGGCCCCCAACGAAAAGACCAGTAAAAGTACCTTTTGTATTAATGTGTGCTCCAACCAACTCGATCATCTTTTCAGTATGAGAAACATCACCGACTTTTACATTCCATTGTGGTCTATTCCGTTGTATTGTTTCACAAAAGAGAGGATTAGACTCAACCAACAACATATGATGGAATCCTGCTGCTTCTAAGCCTAAATCAAGCCCCCCTGCCCCTGCAAAAAAACTAACGACTGGAACACCATTGTTCTGTGCTGTAAAATCATCAAGGGTAAAATAACGATTATCTTGAAGAGGCAGTTTGTAGTTATTTACATAGACAAGATCATCATATGACATTCCCGCTGTTTTTAATACATCAAAAAGAAATCTTCCTGATTGAATGGATTCATTAATAAGGTCAATTTGGAGCTTAACTTGTTTATCCCAAAAACTCACCTCATCGAAAAGGCTCAATGATATAGGTTCGCTATTTTTTTTATACAACCTTTTCATAAAAGTACAATCTCCTGTTTAGCCGATTCATAGACATACCGGGCTTCATCGTAGTTTTGAAAATCTTTGAGACCTTTTCTTTTGAGCCACCTACTATAATATTTATGTATTGCCCGATGACATGTTGGGCAAACCCCCTTAATATCCTGAATAGATGTTTTTCCAGTCTCAACTCTTACAGGAGATGATAATGGAAGTACATGATGTAACTCAATAATCCGGTCTGCCCAGGGGTATCTTTGTGCTGTATCCATATTGCACATATCACATAGATAAGGCTTATCAGTATGAGTAAAATAGAACTCTTTCAGTTTCTTACTGCGCTCTGTGCGTAGATGGGTTACACGAATCTTACTACCTTCTGTGAATTCTGTATCAATCCCATGTACTTGACTGATAGTCAAGTTTCCCAAAGTATTGCCTTGAAAATTAGCCCCTAGTCTAAGCACTTCTTCCCTTGCAACAGGCTGTCGAACAGTTATCTGGGGTTCAAGAAGTTCTAAAATCTGGAGAGATTCCTCTTTGCTTGTGACTTCTAAATAAAGATAGGGATTATTCCATTTGAGAAATGAAAATTGACTTATAAATTGTATTAGTTCACGGGGTTGTCTCAAATCCCCTTTAAATTGTCTTAGAGGTAATATTGTATAAAACTCAATTGGTTCAAGCCCAGTAGTCTCATTTGCTATCAGATAATGAGCAACTTCGTCAGTTGTTATGCTTACATCCCCTTGCAATAAGAATCTTGCTACTAAAAATTTTATTATAGCGACAACGGGAAATATTTGTTGTTCACTATTGTTGTAGCCTTCAAATACAGGTGAAGGATAGGAAAAATTGACAGAAAAGTGTCTTAGGTAATCATCAATATCAATTTCGTAATGATCATCACTTGCTAATATTTTGCACAAATCAGTACAAACAATCCTGTCTGCAATATCTATGGCAAGCAATAAACAACCAAAGACTCGTTTGTAATTTCTCCATACAGTATAATTGCTTGGTGCAAATCGACGAGTGGAATAATGTGAAAGAATCTGTCGCAGAAGATCATTGTCTGCGGTTGGTTTTGGTATGCCATCAATTTTAGCCAAAGCCATTGCAATTCGTCTAACCTCGTCAAATTGGAAGTAATCAAGACGACCTTGGTCGAATCTCCATAAAGTCATTTGGTTTTTCCCTACATTTTTTTGCTAACTTGTAACGAGACGGATACCTAATCTACCTAAATTTTTATGTCAATTTGAATTTGAGTTTGAGTTTGATATTACAAAAAACTAGCGCAATGGCAACGTCCGGTTTCCCCCATTCCTTTACCCTACTCCCCCACCTCACGCGGCACCCGTGGCAGGATAGCCGACACCACCTCATAGTTGATCGTGTTAAGCCACCCTGCCACCTCATCCGCGGTAATCTCATCCTGCCCCTGCTTGCCAATGATGACCACGGGATCGCCCCGCTTGACCCCCTCAACCTCGGTGACATCGAGCAGCGCATAGTCCATACAAACGCGCCCCACCACCGGCACACGCTGCCCCCGTACCAGCACCTCACGCCACGGGGGAGAGCGGCGAAAGCCATCTGCATAGCCAACGGGGATGGTGCCAATGAAGGATTGACGCTGCGTGACAAACGTACAACCATAGGAGAGCGAGGCTCCCTGCGGCATTGGCTTAACCTGCGCCATTTCCGTATGAAACGACAGCACCGACAAGAAATCTGGGGGGAGCGGGGTCTCATTGGATGGACTTAGCCCATAGCAGGCAATGCCGGGGCGCACTATATCAAACCGTGCTTCAGGGAAGCGCAACAACGCGGCACTATTTGCCATATGCACCAGCGGCGGACGCAATCCGGCGGCGGTTATCTCTGCTACCACGTTGGTAAACCGTTCAAGTTGCATACGGGCAAAGGTCTCTTCGTCACTGTCGGCGGTGGCGAAGTGCGAGTAGAGACCCTCAACGCGCAAATGGGGCAGCTCTTGCAACAGATGCAGCAGGTCGCCCGCCTGCTCCGGCTGGATGCCGAGCCGCCCCATACCGGTATCTACCTTGACATGCACAACTGCCTCGCGTTGTAATGCCCCCGCAGCAGCAGAAAATGCCCGTGCTACGTCTGCCTCGAAGATAGCGCATGTTACACCGAGCCGCACCGCCTCACGCGCCTGCCAGGGGGGGGTATAGCCAAGCACCAACACCGGCGCGGTAATATCTGCTTCGCGCAACAATTGCGCCTCGCCTAGCGTTGCTACAGCTAATGCATTGGCATCACTGGCAAGCGCAGCCCGTGCCACCCGCACCGCACCATGCCCATAGGCATCGGCTTTGACCACTGCCATGAGCGGCACCCCCGCAATTGCGCGTAAGCGGCGGATATTATGCGCGATAGCGTCCAGGTCAACCCGTATGGATGTTGGGCGGTCTGGGGTGCCAATCCGAACGGTACGCCAAACCGGTTCTTGGCGAACGAGCACCTCGTGAGGGTCCTGGTCTGGACTGAGTAAGCCAGCGGTAATGCGCTCCATACGCGATTCTGTGCTGCCCTTCACCAGGATGAGATCATCCTTGCCCAAGTCTGTAGGCAATGCTTGCAGGGTTGAGATAGCTGTATACACCATACTGGCTTCCAGTGATGGGTTCTTTTGCCGTGCCGCCTGAATAGCCGCCATCCCCCAGTCGCCTTTGCAAATAAGCGTATCTGCAACCGTCCCTGCCATCATTCCAATTTGCTGGTAATCAACCGCGGTATACCCCTGGTCGCCAGGGTCGCCAAGCACGACTACGCGCCGCCGTGCCGGGAGTTGCGCCAGCGTATCTAGCGCACTCAGCACAGAGGGCAACGCGGCACTGGCAGTATCGTCAATCAGCATAGCACCGCTGGCGGTATGGAGCGGACGTAGCCGCCCACGGATTGGCACAACCTGGAGAAACCGCTGTTGGATATGCTCCAACGACATGCCGCAGATAATTGCTACTGCTGCTGCTGCCAGCGCAATATTCACTGCTGGCTCTCCAATGAGCGGCAAGGTGATGGGGATAGTTGCGGGGGAGAGGGAAAGGGCTTCGTGACCTTGCCAATGGAGCACAAAGTGGGTGGTAGTGGGGGTAAGCTGGATATGGGAGGCTTGCAGGGTACAGCCTTCGGTCTTGCCAAAGGTGATAACCTGGGCTTGAGTTTGCGCTTGCATGCTCATCACATAGGGGTCATTGCCATTCAGCACTGCCCAACCGTCTGTTGGGAGGGATTCAATCAGTTTGCCCTTTTCCTGGGCTATGCCCTCTAAGGAGCCAAAGGCTTGCAGATAGACGTTGCCAATAGACGTAATCACCCCAATGCGTGGGGGGAAAAGCTCGGCGAGTTGCGCGATCTCGCCAAAGCTATCTGTGCCAAACTCTAGCACCGCAAACTGATGCTGTGGTTGGAGCCGTGCTAATGCAACCGGCAGTCCAAGTAACGAGTTGAAGCTCTGCCGACTGGCAAAGGTGGAACCGAGCAGTTCGAGCAGGGTAGCGATAGTCTGCTTGGTTGAGGTTTTACCAACGCTACCAGACACGGCGATAACCTGCGCCCCTACCTGCTGCAAGCGTTGGGATGCCCAACGTTGGATGAGCTTTTCGGGTTCGTCTGCGAGAATAATTGTCGTGTGCTCGGTATGGCGAGGCAGCCACGAGCAGAGCACCCCGGTAGCACCGGCGGCTAGGGCAGCGGGGATATAGTCATGCCCATCAGCACGGGAGGTATGCAGGGCTAGGAATAGCTCGCCGGCGGTGGTCAAGCGCGAGTCGTAGGAGAAATCGGTAAACGCTTGGCAGTAGGTGTCGCCATAGACGCGCCCGCCAAGTGCCAACAACTCATTGAGGTGTATCATAGCCCCCCCATCTCTAGTCCCTTTATGAACCGAGTAGTTCTTCTGCTTCGATGATAGCTTGGGCTATGTCTTTCATTTTGGTACGCTTTTCCCGCGCCCGTTGACGGAGACGTTCGTATGCATCGCGCTCGTTCAGGTGGAGCCGCTGCATCAGGATACCCTTAGCCCGTTCTACCAGTTTGCGTGCTTCCAGCGATTCTTCTAGCTCTGTGACCCGTGAGTTTAGGGCTTGCATCTCCCGAAACCGTGCCAGCGCAATGTTGATCGCTGGTGACAGTTCGTTTTCGCTCACCGGCTTGACCATATAGGAGAGGACACCAGCGGTCTCTGCCTTGTGGACGGTATTTTGGTCGGCGTAGGCAGTCAGCATAATAACCGGCGTGGGGACATCCTGCTGGATACGGCGAGCCGCCTCTGCCCCATCCATTTCTGGCATGCGAAAGTCCATTATGATGAGGTCTGGGCGGATGCGGCTGGCAAGCGATACCGCTTCTTTGCCAGAACGGGCAATCCCTACAACGTTGTAGCCCAAACTTTTGAGTTGTTCTTCTAGCGTGAGCGAGACGAGCTCGTTGTCTTCAGCAATCAATATGCGAATCATAGGTTGTATCTTCGGTTTCGTGTTTATCTCTATTTTGTCAAGAAGTAACCGAGGTGCCATTCCCTCGTATGGTATAGCTTTCAGGGTGCATCAAACGGAGTTGTTCTGCTGCTGCGCGTAGAATGTACCTACTGGTCTCATCCATTGGTATAGATGGTATATCCTGTACATCTTCAGATGGCATAAGCGTTGGCGACCATCGTATCATATGCTCCATTGGTGAGTCGCTCATTTCAGCTAGTGCTAGACAAGCATTAGCAGCAAAACCGCGGTCATAGTTGTTGACTAACGGGGCAATATCCCCTGTTGCTATTGCCTGTTGTGTTAAGCGTAACCCACGAGCTATCCGTTCCATCACCCGTCTTTCGATCATATATATCTGTTGTCCATCATTATTCTTTTTCGTAGGCTTAGGTAACATAGCACCTTGCTCGTGTGTTCTCTCCAAATGTTGGACATCTGCCTCAATAGTTAGTCCCAAACCCAATGTATGCCTCACACCAAACCGATCTGCCATGCTTTCTCCACTACAAAGATATGCGGTGAAGTAGGGCAGGGGTTGCTCTTCCGATGATCCAGCCGTTTTTATTAGAGTATTGATGTTCGTTATCTGGTTTACACTCCTAGACAGTGTTCGTGAATAACCATATTCTATCTCTTTATCACGGATAATCCAGACATCTTTTTTATAAAAGATGACATATTCAATGGTTTTTTCTACAGTTTCATTGTGTATAGCAGCAAGCGTATTGATAGCTCCTGTCAGGTACCTATGCATATCAGGTACATGGTTGTTACTTGGCAGAATTATCTCTAGTTGCTGTGATGTTCCAGGTACATCACGAGTAAAAGCATACCAGTTTTGATTATTAGTCGTCTGTTGTATCCACCCTGCCGCTTGGAGATAGCTTACTACATCTTCATACCGTACCATATGAAATAGTGTCATCTCTTTGGGAATAAACGTTATCATTATTGCTTCTCCAACCTGGCTTGGTCAATAATTTCTTGTAGGTTCTCTATAGTTACTCTTTGGTCAGATGGTATGAATATGCGTTGTGTTGCCTTGTTTTCCGTTGGCTCTGTTACCTTATACCAATAACAACATTTTCGAACAATTAGTCTTTCAGCAGAGACATCAACCCAATCATCATATGCTTCTGGTAAGCAAAGGAGAAACAATCGAGAATGGGCTGAACTGTAATACAGCTTTTGGTAAGCGTCAACTTGCATATCGTAGACAATGTAGCCATTGGTCTCTTGCCAATTTTTTGTCGCTTTGACCTGAACACATACAGGTGGGTTATTGGGGACTAGGAGTTCAGGAAACTGTGTCAGCGTTTGCATATACACATCAACCCCATATTCTATTTTTCCGGTTACTGTGCATTGCACTGCTACACGACTAGCAATGGCACTGATATAGGCAAGACTGAGCGACTCTTGCTCATGAGTAATGGGTAATGACATAACTATCCAATTACTAGGCTCTCGTTGTCTGTTTCCCGACCCGCTCCCCCCTGCTCCCTCACCCACACATCCGCTCGTTGACACTCGCGGTTCGTCTAGGACACCATCCGCTCGTTGACACTCGCGGTTCGTCTAGGGCAACATCCGCTCGTTGACACTCGCGGTTCGTCTAGGACACCATCCGCTCGTTGATACTCGCGGTTCGTCTAGGGCAACATCCGCTCGTTGACACTCGCGGTTCGTCTAGGGCAAGGGGTATTCTGTCTCCCTTCTCCCGCTTGCGGGGGAAGGGCAGGGGATGGGGGCTGCCCCCGGTGAGACGTTGCATGCAACGTCTCTACAAGCTAACCTACCCCCTACCCCCAACCCCTGCTGACAAAGGCTACCTTTTTCTTTTTATTCCCCTCTCCCCCCTGCCCCCTCTCCCAGAGGGCAAGGGGTATTCTGACTCCCTTCTCCCGCTTGCGGGGGAAGGGCAGGGGATGGGGGCTGCCCCCGTCCCCTGCTATGGCAGAGGGGACAGAAAAAAACGGAATTACGCCACTGCCAATTCTTCTACCTGCTGTTCTTTTTGCTCGTCCTCGTTAGTGGTTTGTTTCAGGGTAGACAGATCAACAATGCGCTCTGTGTAAAGGATACCGTCTAGGTGATCTATTTCGTGTTGCAACACCCACCCAAGCGCACCATCTACCTTGCGGAGCCGCTTTTGCTTGCCGTTTGGCTCCTGATACTCTATGGTAATCCACGTAGACCGTGGGACATCGCCAGTCCAGCCGGGCAGACTGAGGCATGCTTCAGTGCGATTGATCGTCTCTTTGCTCATTTTCACAATGCGCGGGTTAATAAAGTAGAAGTCTTTTGCCGGTTCTACCTCTACCTCTGTCCCATCTTCATACTTCTCAACAACGGGGGGCAGTCCAATCACCAGTACCCGTATCGACAACCCTATTTGTGGTGCCGCCAGCCCAACCCCCTCACTGGCATGCATCGTCTCCAGCATATCAGCAATCAGTTGTTTGAGCCGCTTGTCAGGCAGCTTGATAGGACGACAAGGCGTTTTGAGAACCTTCTTTTCTTCGGGATTTTCTATCTGTAGGATGTGAAGTTGTGCCATATACGCTGTTCCTTTTTAAAAAACCTTTACCTAGATTATAGCACATGCACCGGGTCTACATCTATTGTCCATCCATGCATTGGGGAAAATTCGTCAAGTAATCTGGCAAGGGTGTTTGTGGTATCGGGTATGTCACTGGGAATCCATAACAACAGATGCCATCGCCATCGCCCCCGTATCCGCTGAATCGTCGCCGGGGCAGGTCCTATCACCCGCCAACCGTTGAGTTTGTTGCGCTTGATAGCCGCAATCAGGTTGCCAGCGAGGGTCTCGGCAGCATGTTCTGCTGTCGCAAGGCTCTTGTGTATCTTCAGAAAACGCACTAGTCGCCCGTAGGGGGGGTATTGAGCTTGCCAACGAAAGCCTATTTCCTGCTGGTAGAAGTGCAAATAATCATGCTCACGGGCAGCTTGTAGGGCATAGTGTTCAGGGTTGTAGGTTTGGATGATAACCTTTGCCCCGCTAGACCGTCTCCCCGCTCGCCCCGCTACCTGGGTGAGCAGTTGGAAGGTGCGCTCGCCGCTGCGAAAGTCTGGCAAGAAGAGACCGGTATCAGCGGCGACAACCCCCACCAGCGACACCCGCGGCAGGTCTAGCCCCCTGGCGATCATCTGCGTACCAACGAGTACGTCTGCCTCGTGGCGCAAAAACTGGTCAAGCAAGCGGCTATGTGCTCCCTTACCTGTGGCAGTATCACGGTCCCAGCGGAGCGGGCGAGCATGGGGAAACAACCGCACCACCTCTTGTTCAACCCGCTGCGTCCCTACCCCAAACGACTTGATATTGGGGCTAAGACATTGGGGACAGAAAGCAGGGACAATCTCCCGATGGCTACATGCATGGCATGCCAATGTGGGGGTAGTGTTTGGGGATGCTTGGTGCTCGTCATAGTGCATCACCAATGATGTACCACAAGCGGGACAGGTGGCAACATAGCCGCAATCACGGCACATGACAAACGCCGCTGCCCCCCGACGGTTGAGAAAGAGCATCGCCTGCTCTCCCCGTTCGAGCACCTCTGCCAGTGCTGTTTGCAATGGGCGGCTGAAAATGGAGCGGTTGTCTTGCTCAAGTTCGCGCCGCATATCTATCAAAGATACATGCGGCAGCGGGAGTGGTTGTGAGCGTATCAACCCATCCCCACGGTCTATCGTCCCCACCCGTTCTGGCATGGACAACAAGGTGTAGTCTGCATGGTTGGCAGCATAGTAGCTCTCTACCGATGGTGTAGCACTGCCCAAGATGACGACACACTTTGCCAGTGTCCCAAGCATCAACGCCACATCACGCGCATGGTAGCGGGGGTGGTCATCCTGTTTGTAGCTTGGTTCGTGCTCCTCATCGACAATGATGACCCCTGGTCTTGCTAGTGGGGCAAAGATAGCCGAGCGGCTGCCAATAACGACCTGCGCTTTGCCTTGCCGCACACGCCGCCACTCATCGTAGCGTTCGCCAGCAGAAAGTTGGCTATGCAGCACGGCAAGTTGCTCTGGGAAGCGGGCAGCAAACCGGCGTACCAGTTGGGCGGTGAGGGCAATTTCTGGCACGAGGATGAGGGCTTGCAAGCCACGCCGCAACACTCGCGCTACGGCTCGCATATATATCTCCGTCTTGCCGCTGCCCGTCACACCATGCAGCAGAAAGATACGCCCTTGTTTTTCCCTCACCACGGCATGATGGGAATATTGCGGCTCCCCCTCGCCCTGTATGGGAGAGGGGGCAGGGGGAGAGGGACTACTTTCAGAGGTAGCTCTTGTTGGAGAGACATTGCATGCAACGTCTCTCCGGGCATCTCCCCCATCCCTAGCCCTTCCCCCGCAAGCGGGAGAAGGGAATCGGAAAGACTGTGACGGCTCCCCCTCGCCCTGTATGGGAGAGGGGGCAGGGGGAGAGGGGCTAGGGGAAGAGGGGCTAGGGGGAGAGGGGCTAGGGAAAAGGCTATCAAGGGCTTGTGCTACCTGCTCCCACACATGGCGTTGTCCCGTGGTGAGGGGGGGGGCAGAGTCAGGCAGAACATACTCATTGACCAACGGGCTGCGCCAAACCTCGCGGGTCTCCAACACCAGAATATGCTTGGTTTCTAGGGAACGTAAAACCGACAAATTCCCCCCGGTTGCTTGGTAGATTTCGCCTACAGGGATAGTTAGGGGGGGGGCTAATTCGCCGATTGTCTGATCTGCCATCCAGTCTACCACTGCCTGTTGCTTGGGTGAGCGGGCAATTTTGTCAAGAATAGCGGGGGTCTCTTCGGGTGTGGTGAGCAGGCGTGCGGTGCGTTGCATCCGTGGCTTGACCTTTGGTTTGCTGCGCTGTATCCCCTGGGCAATGAACCCACGCTCTTCGAGGTGTTCCCATATTTCGCGGAGTTTCTGTTTGCTGCCGTGCAACACCCGCTGTAATTCCTGTTCGGTTGTTTCGCCCTGCTTACGCAGGTAGTAGAGCATACCACGCTCCTGCTCAGGCAAACTGGCTAGGTCTGCATCCAAACCCGCCGGGGTAACACGCCATGTCCAAGCGGCAGTTTGGGCTGTGCCAGGCGGCAGCATCAGGGTAAGCACATCATACAACGAGACAAGGATATGGTCTGCTACTGCTCGCGCTAACTCGAGTCCAATCGGGGGGATAATTGCTTCAGGGTCAGCTATATCGGCTATATCACGCAACCGGTAGTCAGCATTGGTAGGGTAGGGGGAAAGCGAGAGGATTACCCCTTGTACAAACTGGTTTTGCAATGGCACCCAAACCATCTGCCCCGTCTGCACCTGACTATGCAGGTGGGCAGGGACGGTATAGCTCAAGGTTGCATCAGGGTTGCCTTTGATAGGACGCTTGAGCGCAACCTGAACTTGCAGCAGGTTTGGCATGGGGAAAAATTTACATCCTTAACGTGGTTATGAACTGGCGTTGACAACGGATGAGGTGGTTCCACTTTGTCGCTTGAGGGTTTGCAACAACACCCGCCCCGGTCCCGTTAGGTGGGTAATAAAGAGTCCCTCGCCACCAAACAACGTTTTGACCACGCCGCCAACGGTACGTATATCATAGTCTACTTGGTCAGAGAAGGCGGCGAGATTGCCAGTGCTCACGAGGATGCTTTCATTGGCTGCAAGCTGCTGCTCGGTGAAGTCGCCGCTGCCATGCACAAGCACCGTACCCTTGCCAGCGATACGCTGCAAAAACAAGCCTGCGCCACCAAACACCGCAGCACACCCACGCCGCGCTATGGAGACAGATATATCTAGCTTTTCCCCCCATGCTGCCAAAAATGCGCCGCGGGTGGTAATAACCGGTCCCTGGGTTTCCAAGTCCCATGTCGTAATGTGTCCCGGTTGATTAGCTGTAAGCAAGACGTGTTGTGCTGCTTGGGTCGCCTGCACGTAGGTCAACGAGACCCCCTCACCAGAGAGCGAGCGGTTGATAGCTCCCCCAACACCGCCCGGCACACGCAGTTGCCAGTCTATGCCGCTGGAGTATGCCATGAGTGAGCCTTTGCTTGACCAAAACCACTCGCCGTCTTGGAAGTCAAGCCGCACGTATTGGGCTATCTCGCCAGTAATGGTATATTGCATATGCTATTGCTTCTTTGAAAATAGACCCCTGCCTCGCCGTGCAACCCCCCATCCCCTGCCCCGCGTCCCACCGTGGGATATGCCCTAACACTTCACCAAATTCTACCAACCCCACGTCCCCGCTTCACCCTTGAATGGACCAACGATAGAACGGGTAATCCAACCACCATAGTAGCTACCCGCTTGGGCTTGCACCTGCTCATCCCCCACATAGCATGCGTCCATTGGCGCAGGGTAAAAGCAAAGGTAGTCCTTGATAGCAGCATAAACAGCGGGGGGAGCAGGGTAGCTCCAAGCTGCCCGCTCTGCCCGTTGGTCTTGCACTTGAATCGTGTAGTAGGTTGCCTGCCCCTTCCACTCGCAAAAGGTCGTACCACGCTCAAGGTGGAGATACTCCATACAGACATCAGGTGGGGGGATGTAGTAGGTAGGAGGATGGCTTGTCTCCAAGATACGCTTTGCCTGTTGCGTATCAGCTATAACCATACCATTGAAGATAACCCGTATTGGTAGGACAACATCCTCCAATCGTGGTGGACGGGGGTAGTCCCAGACAGATTCCTGTCCGGGACCTGGGGGTATCCGTTTGATCATTCTGTCCCTAACTCTATCAACCCAAAGAAGGTCCCGCCTTCACCACTTCCATTCCCATTCTCGTTATCAAGCCCATCACCAAGCCTATTCCCATGGTCATCAAGCGGGGCATCATCTTCATCTGGTTCTTCAAAGGACATAGCAGCAATCTGATCTCCTGGGTCAAGGTCTACAACCCGCACTCCCTGGGTGAGCCGGCCTATGCGGGAGATACCATCTGCCCACTGCCGATTAACCACGCCGTTATGTGTGATGAAGGTCAACAATGAGGTATTGCTAATCACTTTGGCAACTGCTACCTTATCATCCGAGCGTAGCCGAATACCCCGTACCCCCTGCGTAGCGCGACCTTTGGCAGGAAACTCACTAACAGAAGTCCGTTTGCCAATGCCCTTCTTGGTAACAATGAGCAGGTCGGAGTTTTCCAGGGCTAATTCCATACTCACGACATGATCAGTATCGCTTAGGTTAATTCCGATAACGCCGCTGGTTGCTCTGCCGGTAGCCCGTACATGTTGCTGCTGAAACCGTATGGTTTGGGCATTTGCGGTGGTGATGAGAATATCCTCATATCCCTGGCTCATACTGACCCAACCCAACTCGTCACCTTCTTCTAACCGAATGGCAATTAAGCCATTGGAGCGGACTTGGCTATACTCTTTGAGCAGGGTTCGCTTGATTTTGCCCCGCACCGTTGCCATAACGAGGTATTCGCCATCGTTAAAACTTGGCACAGAAAGCACCGATGTCACCTGTTCGCCTGGCTCAAGCGAGACAAGGTTTATGAGAGGCAGCCCTTTTGCTGTGCGACTGGCATCTGGTATTTCATGCGCTTTGATTTGGAAAACCCGCCCACGGTCTGTAAAGAATAGGATACTTTCCAATGTGCTGCACGTCACCAGATGGCGCACAAGGTCTTGCTCACGAGTTTGCATACCGCGGGTACCCCGTCCGCCGCGCCGCTGGGTGCGGTAGGTTTCTGTAGCCTGTCGCTTGATATAGCCGCGGTTCGTCAACGTAATGAGGACACGCATATCAGGGATGAGGTCTTCGTCACTCACTTCGCCGTCTACATCGGGGATAATGCGCGTTCGCCGCTCATCGCCATATTCACTCTTGAGGTAGATTAGCCCCTCTTTGATAATGTCCAACACTCGTTGGGGGTTGGCGAGAATATCCTCAAGTTCGGCGATAGTTTTGAGCACTTCATGGTATTCATCCTCAATTTTCTGCCGCTCTAGGGCAGCAAGCCTTCGCAGTTGCAAATCCAAGATTGCCTGTGCCTGGAGTTCCGATAACCCAAACCGTTCTATCAGGTTGTTCCGGGCTACTTCTGCCGTGGTTGACTGGCGAATGGTTTGGATAACCTCGTCCAAGTTGTCAATGGCAATTTTCAACCCTTCAAGGATGTGAGCGCGAGCACGGGCTTTTTCTAGCTCAAATGCTGTGCGCCGCCGGATGACCTCTTGGCGGTGGTTGATATACTCGCGCAACACACGCTTAAGGGTAAGTACACGGGGTTGTGTACCCTCTTCCGTCAGAGCCAGCATATTGACCCCAAAGGTCGTTTGCATTTGGCTATGCTTGTAAAGCGCGTTTAAGACCTTTTTGGGTTGGGCATCTTGCTTGAGCGAAATAACGAGCCGCATACCGCTGCGGTCTGAGTGGTCTTGGACATCACGGATACCCTCTATCTTGCGATCTTTGACCATCTCAGCTATGCGCTCTTGGAGGCGGGCTTTGTTGACTTGGTAGGGCAGTTCTGTCACGACAATGAGAAAGGCATTACGGTTGCCCTCTTCAATGTGGGCTTTGGCACGTAGCAGGATGCGCCCTTTGCCCGTGCTATAGGCATTGGTGATACCGTCCGTCCCCAAGATAATCCCCCCTGTGGGGAAATCTGGACCGGGGACAATGCGTATCAATTCGTCTATGGTTATCTCTGGATTATCCACAAGCGCAACCGCAGCATCACAGATTTCTGTGAGGTTGTGGGGGGGAATATTGGTTGCCATACCGACAGCAATACCGGATGCGCCATTAAGCAGCAGGTTAGGCAACAAGGCTGGCAGTACTTTGGGTTCCTGGTGCTCACCGTCAAAGTTGGGACGGTAGTCAACAGTATTTTTGTCAATGTCTACCAGTAACTCTTCGGCTATCTTGGTCAGTTTGGCTTCTGTGTAGCGGTAGGCTGCTGGTGGGTCGCCGTCTATTGAGCCAAAGTTGCCTTGCCCATCTACCAATGGGTAGCGCATATTCCAGGGTTGCGCTAAACGCACCAGGGCATCATAGACCGAGGAGTCCCCGTGGGGGTGGTAGTGTTTGAGCACTTCACCAACGATACCAGCACACTTAGAAAACCGTTGGTTGTGGCGTAGCCCCTCACGCAGCATAGCGTAGAGGATACGCCGTTGTACCGGTTTGAGACCGTCACGCACATCTGGGAGCGCCCGTGAAACAATGACGCTCATCGCATAGTCGAGGTAGGATGATCGTACCTCTGTGACTATATCTGCTGGATGAATAGTTCCTATTTCCATAATGATTGTTATTGGGAAAATAGTCGTTAGGCGATTTCCCCTCTGTTGGCTCCTTTTCTGAGGCAAGTTATGGTCATTACAAGTCCCATTTCATTGATCATAGCTCTGCATAAAAACGCCCTTTATGCAAGGGGTTTTCATGGCTTATTATACATCAAAATAGCACTTTTGTCTAATAAATTCGCATTGTTATGTCGCCGCCGCATAGCTTGCGTCAAGCTGCTGCTCCAACAACACCAGTGCCGCCAACCGCCGGGCTATATCACGCACGGCTTGCACCTCTTCGGGGGACAAAGCTCGTTGGATGATCGCATGCTCGCGGTAACTGAGCCATTTCTTGATCACCTGGTAGCCACCGATGGTATACTCCCACACGCGCAATGGGATATTGCGCCAGTAGGCTACCTCGTTGAGATACAGGTCGCAGGTCTTTTCCCCTAACACTACTCCCGCATCCCCAAGTAATGCCTGCTCCTCGGCAGTGTAGGGACGGTATTCAACGCGCCCCTTGCCCGGCATCGTCACCCCGCTACGCCCGGCATATCCCCACCCCGCTCGCAGTTCGAGGTCGCCAGCGGTGGCATTGATGCTGCCACCCCCTACCTTTGCTACCGTGCCAATGGTGCGGAGTTCAGGACGGATTGTCCCGGTTGTTACCCCCGTTACAGGTTGCTCTGTGTCCAACAAGGCTGCCACTTGTCGCCCTAAGCTCGCCGAATGTAGCAGCACTTCGCGGTCTTGTGGCAGCGGGATACGCAGCCAATCTTGGCGAATACCATCCGCATTGTCGCTGAGGTAGCGTGGCGAGTAGCCAATGGCAAGCGCATGCATCCACAGCAGCGCAGCGGTGTCAGCGTCCGTATCGGGGTCGGTGATGCCCAACGAAGCAAGGTACTCACGCGCAAGCGGGGAGAGGTTCGCGGTGATGATGGCATGGTCTGGTTGTCCCGCTGTTTGCAAGGGGGTAGCGGGGGTGCTGCGAAGTTGAAGGGGAATAGCCACCGCATCAGGAGCCAAGTAGTGATCATCGCTTAAATGGTGGGTATAACTTATTGGTGGTCCTTCAGGGCTTTTTGCTGCATTAAAGCGCGTGAGAAGAAAGCGGTTGCCTTCCCAACACTGCGACCAAAGCGTGGGACGACATTCATTCCATAGTGAACGTACAGAGCTATAGTAGCACCAGCGGGTATCAAATGGACGTAGCGCATATCGGACGAGATGGTCTGATTGATACGTTTCTGCCGCCAAAAGTTTAGCACGGGTCTTCTTTGCATCAAACCGAGCGGCATTGCGGGTTAATCCCATCCCCATACGTTCTAGCTCTTCCCAACTCACTGTTGAGTCATAGTACCGCTTGATGCGATACTCCAAGCGTTCACGGTCTATGTCTAGCAACGCCCCCCCTCGTTTTTCCATGAGTCCATAACTTGGAGATTCAGCACACAAGTCAATCAGTCTGACCCATTCATGGTAGCGGGTAGGTATATTCGATGGGCGAAATGCATAGCGAGTCGTTTCTGTTGGATACACCGATGTATACTGGGCATCAAAGTCTGGGGCTTGCAGACTAGCAAGCAGGTCTTGTCGCCGTTCTTCAGCTTTTGCTGCATTGAGATCATTTCGGTACAATACCTGTGGGTCATGCTGCATGCCATTTTTCATCCAAAGGGAGAGCACAACTCCTTGTTGAATACCCGGCGAAAATCCGCGGATGGCAAAGATAGTTTCGCTGCTTCTCCCATCTGGTGCATATTCGGAAATCTTGCGGTTGCCATGCATGTTTTCAACCCAAAAACGATCAAACGATTGGAGCAGTTTTTGGCGTACCACAACAAACGATGGCTCACTGACCCAGGAGTAGTTCGAGATGTAGCAGACAATGCCCTTGCCGCTCATTTCGGCTATACGCCGCTCTGCCAAGCGAAAGAAGCGGATGTAGAGATCATCCAAGTTAAACTTTTTGATGCCCCATTGCGAGATGAGTCCCACCTTGTATGGTTCTACTAACCCCTCTTCCTCCTCCGGGCTGACCCCCGCATAGGCATTGTAGGGCGGGTTGCCCAAGATGACCAATATGGGGGTATCCTGTTTCACCTGCTTGGCTGCGTCCCGCTCTTCTTGCAATTCTGGCAGCCCGGACAGCGTGTGTTGGATAATCCGTTCTTTCTCCGGGTCGGCGGCAAACCACCCGCTCAACGCATTGGTCAGGTAGACCCCGGCGCGTTCCTCCTGCCCCAACACCACCCCCAGGTTTTGGAGCACGATGCCTACTTGCAGATGGGCAATGACAAATGGCGCAGGGAGCAGTTCAAAGCCAAAAATGCGCGTCTGCACCGCCCGCTTGACCAGTTCACCGAGCATCGCCTCTTCCCCCCGCTGCCGCAATGTCTCGGCGATGTGGCGTACCACCTCAACCAGGTATGCCCCGGTGCCACAGCATGGGTCAAGTACGTAGACATCCGGGTGCGCCAATCCCTCAGCTATGCCCAGATCAGTACGCAGCACCATATCTACTCGCGCTACCATATACTGCACGATTTCTGGCGGCGTATACCACACGCCAAGTTGCTTGCGTAACTGGGGATCAAACCGCTCCAAGAAAGGCTCATAGAAATACTGCACCGCCTGCCCCGTGTCAAAAATGGCAAAGAAGGCTTCGCGGTCTACCCGATTGAGGGCTGCGCCAGTCCAGTCGAGTACTTCAATCAGGTGCAACTCACGCAACCGCCCCGGCAGCGAGACCTGGCTAAACAACGCTTGCAAGATGGGGACGTGGAGGTAGTAGCCGGCTTCTCGCCAACGAAACTCATCCGTCCGCGATGGTTGCTCGTTGTGCCAGAGCACCCACGCGGCAAATAGCCCATAGAAGAGGGTTTGTACCAGCGTTGAACGAAAGAAGGTGTCACCCTCTTTGCCCTGGAAGGTAATGCCAAGCGACTGCTCCAATGCCATCCGAGTTTGGGCAAGAGCGGGAATATCTGAACGTGCCACGCGGCGGCGAGCTTCGCGGGCATAGGAGGCGATAAACCAGGCGAGGTCTTGTGGGGTCTTGATTGGGATGGGACTCAGCATCACCCGCTTGAGGTATTCTTCTAGCCCCTCGGCATGCGTGGCGACCAGTTCCGGGATAGGCGTTGTCCAAAAGGCTTGCTCGCTCTCGGCGAGGCGATAGCTTTCTTGGGTACATGCTTGCCCATGCGGGTTGGGCAGGAGCAGCAGGAAATCGCGGTAGTTGGTGACAAGCACCTGTCCATAGTGGGCAAAGTAGCGTTGCACCTGCTCACTCTCGGCAACCTGGTAGACATCACTCCCTGCGTCCTTGACCTCAAGCACCCCCCGCGAGGGGAGCGTTTGTTTTGCGAGCAGATCGTTGTCGCTAGGGTCTTCGTCACTTGGCAGTTGGTCATAGGAGAAGAGCCCCCCATCGGGGATACCTGCCCCTTGACTACGGGGGTGCAACAGGCAATGCACCGTGGGGGTGAGGGTGCCCCCGATGGTATTCAGCAAATTAGCCAGCGGACCATAGCCAGTGGTTTCTTTTGTGCCGAGGGTGTGGCTCGCCCGCAAGGTGCGGAGGTAGGTTTCCAGGGTGTCGTTGGACATAACAGTATGGCTCCAGTATCAAGCAGTCTCCGATAGCTGTTCCATTATAGCATCCTTTGCCGCCGCATAGCTTGCGTCAAGCTGCTGCTCCAACAGCACGAGTGCCGCCAACCGCCGGGCTATATCACGCACGGCTTGCACCTCTTCGAGGGACAATGCCCGTTGGATGATCGCATGCTCACGGTAACTCAGCCATTTCTTGATCACCTGGTAGCCACCGATGGTATACTCCCACACGCGCAATGGGATATTGCGCCAGTAGGCTACCTCGTTGAGATACAGGTCGCAGGTCTTTTCCCCTAACACTACTCCCGCATCCCCAAGTAATGCCTGCTCCTCGGCAGTGTAGGGACGGTATTCAACGCGCCCCTTGCCCGGCATCGTCACCCCGCTACGCCCGGCATATCCCCACCCCGCTCGCAGTTCGAGGTCGCCAGCGGTGGCATTGATGCTGCCACCCCCTACCTTTGCTACCGTGCCAATGGTGCGGAGTTCAGGACGGATTGTCCCCGTTGTTACCCCCGCTACAGATTGCTCTGTGTCCAACAAGGCTGCCACTTGTCGCCCCAAGCTCGCCGAATGTAGCAGCACTTCGCGGTCTTGTGGCAGGGGAATACGCAACCAATCTTGGCGAATACCATCCGCATTGTCGCTGAGGTAGCGGGGCGTATAGCCAATGGCAAGCGCATGCATCCACAGCAGCGCAGCGGTGTCTGCGTCTGCATCGGGGTCGGTAATGCCCAACGTGGCGAGATATTCACGCGCAAGCGGGGAGAGGTTCGCCGTAATGATAGCCTGGTCTGATTGTGTTGCTGTTTGCAAGGGGGTAGCGGGGGTGCTGCGTAGCTGGAGGGGGAAATAATACGCTTGTCCCCGCAAATACCCATTATCCCCCAACAGGTTGGTATAGCTCATTGGCACCCCCTCTGGACTTGCTGCCCCAAAAGGACGGCTCATTACAAAGCGATTGCCTTCCCAACATTGCGCCCAAAGGGGAGGACGACATTCATTCCACAATGAGCGCACAGAACTATAGTAACACCAATAGGTATCAAACGGACGTATCGCATAACGGATAAGATTGTTGGGTTGGTACAGTTCTGCCGCCAAGACTTTAGACCGGTTCTTTTTGGCATCAAATCGTGCGGCATTGATTGTTAATCCCATCCCCATCCGTTCTAGCTCTTCCCAACTCACCGCCGGGTCATAGTATCGCTTGATACGTTGCTCTAGCAGGTTACGGTCTATATCTAGCAACGCCCCGCCTCGTTTTTCCATGAGTCCATTCATTGGGGGGACAGCACACAAATCTGTGAGTTTTGCCCATTCCCTATATTGCAAGGAAACATCCGATGGATAGAAAGAATAACGGGTAGCACTCGTTGGGGTAACATTCGTATAGGAAGCATCAAAATCTGGTTTGGTGAGACTGTCCAGTACTTCTTGCCGCTTGGTTGTTCCCCAATATTGGCGAAAGGCTATCGTCTGTTCTTGGGTGCTCGCTGGATTACAGACCAATAAGGAGACAGCAGTCCCCACCCGAATACCAGCGCGGTTGTACTCCGTAGAAAACACCGATGGGTCAGCCTTGCCATCAGGCGTGCGCTTACCCGTTTTACGACTATCCCCATTCAGACAGTCCAACCACATCTTGCCAAAGTTGTTCAAGAGATGCTGGCGCATCACCACAAATGAGGGATCGCCCAGGTAAGAATAGTTCGAGATGTAGCAGACAATGCCCTTGCCGCTCATTTCGGCTATACGCCGCTCTGCCAAGCGAAAGAAGCGGATGTAGAGATCATCCAAGTTAAACTTTTTGATGCCCCATTGCGAGATGAGTCCCACCTTGTATGGTTCTACTAACCCCTCTTCCTCCTCCGGGCTGACCCCCGCATAGGCATTGTAGGGCGGGTTGCCCAAGATGACCAATATGGGGGTATCCTGTTTCACCTGCTTGGCTGCGTCCCGCTCTTCTTGCAATTCTGGCAGCCCGGACAGCGTGTGTTGGATAATCCGTTCTTTCTCCGGGTCGGCGGCAAACCACCCGCTCAACGCATTGGTCAGGTAGACCCCGGCGCGTTCCTCCTGCCCCAACACCACCCCCAGGTTTTGGAGCACGATGCCTACTTGCAGATGGGCAATGACAAATGGCGCAGGGAGCAGTTCAAAGCCAAAAATGCGCGTCTGCACCGCCCGCTTGACCAGTTCACCGAGCATCGCCTCTTCCCCCCGCTGCCGCAATGTCTCGGCGATGTGGCGTACCACCTCAACCAGGTATGCCCCGGTGCCACAGCATGGGTCAAGTACGTAGACATCCGGGTGCGCCAATCCCTCAGCTATGCCCAGATCAGTACGCAGCACCATATCTACTCGCGCTACCATATACTGCACGATTTCTGGCGGCGTATACCACACGCCAAGTTGCTTGCGTAACTGGGGATCAAACCGCTCCAAGAAAGGCTCATAGAAATACTGCACCGCCTGCCCCGTGTCAAAAATGGCAAAGAAGGCTTCGCGGTCTACCCGATTGAGGGCTGCGCCAGTCCAGTCGAGTACTTCAATCAGGTGCAACTCACGCAACCGCCCCGGCAGCGAGACCTGGCTAAACAACGCTTGCAAGATGGGGACGTGGAGGTAGTAGCCGGCTTCTCGCCAACGAAACTCATCCGTCCGCGATGGTTGCTCGTTGTGCCAGAGCACCCACGCGGCAAATAGCCCATAGAAGAGGGTTTGTACCAGCGTTGAACGAAAGAAGGTGTCACCCTCTTTGCCCTGGAAGGTAATGCCAAGCGACTGCTCCAATGCCATCCGAGTTTGGGCAAGAGCGGGAATATCTGAACGTGCCACGCGGCGGCGAGCTTCGCGGGCATAGGAGGCGATAAACCAGGCGAGGTCTTGTGGGGTCTTGATTGGGATGGGACTCAGCATCACCCGCTTGAGGTATTCTTCTAGCCCCTCGGCATGCGTGGCGACCAGTTCCGGGATAGGCGTTGTCCAAAAGGCTTGCTCGCTCTCGGCGAGGCGATAGCTTTCTTGGGTACATGCTTGCCCATGCGGGTTGGGCAGGAGCAGCAGGAAATCGCGGTAGTTGGTGACAAGCACCTGTCCATAGTGGGCAAAGTAGCGTTGCACCTGCTCACTCTCGGCGACCTGGTAGACATCACTCCCTGCGTCCTTGACCTCAAGCACCCCACGGGAAGGGAGCGTTTGTTTTGCGAGCAGATCGTTGTCGCTAGAATCTTCGTCACTTGGCAGTTGGTCATAGGAGAATAGCCCCCCATCGGGGATACCTGCCCCTTGACTACAGGGGTGCAACAGGCAATGCACCGTGGGGGTGAGGGCGCCACCGATAGTATTCAGCAAATTAGCCAGCGGACCATAGCCAGCGGTTTCTTTTGTGCCGTGGGTGTGGCTTGCCCGCAAGGTGCGGAGGTAGGGTTCAAGCATAGTGGTTCACTTTCTTTTACGCTTCAACAAGATTATTCTTCAAGACCGTTCCCACACCAACCCCCGCTCACCATAGGCAACCTGTGCTTTGCCTTGTTGCTCTAGGTAGGTTAGGTGAGCAGCTATGGCACTGGCAAAAATGGCATATTGTGGGATGCCCATTGCGGGGCGACTGCCGCTGCTATCCTGTGCTTCAAGCTGCTGCAATACCCGTGCCGTCACGGTGGCAGCATCGCCGGGGATCGCATCTAGCACCATCTCGGCAGAACGCAAGATAATAGCGCGGTTCTTGTCCAGTGTAGCATCGAGCATGTTGCGGGAGGTGAGGTCGCCGTGACTTGGCAATATCCATGCATCGCTGCGCTCGCCGAGCCGATCCAGGCTGGCAAGCTGTGCCGCTACATCGTGGGCATAGGGAACACCATACTTATCAAGCACAGCATCACCAAAATAGCCATCGCTGGCAAAGCAGACTCCATCTACCGCCACCCCCACCTGGGCAATGCTATGTCCCGGTAATGGCACTATCTCACACGATACCCCGGCTATCTCTACAACCAGCGATGTACCTGCGTTTATCTGCTCAATGGTGCCTAGCTCATGATGCACTGGCGCAGGTTGTGCTTTGAGCCAGCGGTTGTGTAGGGCAGCATGGGGGGATGCCCCCTGATGGAGATAGATTGGCTCCAATAAGGGATAGGCTATCAGTGCCGCTTCAACAGGCGGGGCATAGACCAGCACATCAGGATGGGTACGGAGTAGGTAGGCATTGCCGCCAATGTGGTCGGCGTGATGATGGGTACAGATAATTGTCCGCAAGGTCAAGCCAGCTGCGTCTAGTCCTTTACGAAGGGTACGGGCAGCATCTTTGCTCAAGCCAGTGTCAATGGCAATTGCCCCACCATCACCTGTTGCGATAACCCCAATATTATTGGCACCAGGTAGAAAGAAGGTCGTATCTGTGATAGGTTGTAATGGCATAGATGTAGCTACTCCAATGCGGCTAAAAGATTATTCAAACTCTGTTGCAATTCATGGGCTTCTTGGCGTATGGCAGCGCGAACCTCGGTATCTGTTACCTGTTGGAGCAGGTCAACGCGAAACTGGTCTATCGTGCGGCGAGTGCGGTGCATCACGCCCTATCTCCGTCTCCAGGATTTGTGCTGCCATCTGATCGCGCAAATCATCATGTATTTGGCGGTCTACAGTTGAGCGTCCATCGTAGTTGTTGATGAGAATGCGTGGCAATGGGAGGTTGGGTGAGTGGCGTTGTTGGATACGGCGCACGGTCTCGTTCAGTTCACCCATACCCTCCATGCTGAGGGATTCTGCCAATACGGGACCTATCACTAGGTTGGCAGTAATCAAGGCGTTGAAGACAATCATGCTGCGGGCGGGGGGGCAGTCTATCAACACATAATCAAAGGCAATAGGTGAACCGTTCTTCTTGGATGATGCCAGCTTATTGAGCCGTTCTATGGCATCACGCAAGAGGAAGATACCGTCAATATTGTTCCTTAATTCTTGCCCCGCTTTGGCAAGCCCCGGATGGGCAGCACAGAGAATAACGCCCTCTTCTGCTGTACGTATCAGGGTAGATACGATGTCCGTTTGTCCTATCAGTACCCCATAGGATGAACGGTCCATAGTGACAGCCCCCGGCGACACCCCAAACCACTGGGTGGTGTGTCCTTGCGAGTCTAGGTCTATCACGAGGACGCGGTAGCCAGCCTGCCCTAATGCTGCGGCTAGATTAACGCTGGTGGTTGTCTTGCCCACGCCCCCCTTTTCATTTGCAATGGTGATAATTTTCATGCTTTCCTGCGCTCCTGCTTTATTCTGGTTATGCCATTGTTTTGCTATTGTACAACAAGTTGGGGATATTTGCCGGTTTGTTTGGCAAAACCGCAGGGCGATGGCAAAGTCCGGTTTGCCCCTATCCTCTGCCCCTCACAGAGGTAGATTAAACGGGCTGCCCGGTGAGACCTTGTTTACTCTCCCCTAACCTACCCCTGTGAGCCTCCCCTGCCCCCGTTCCCGTACCATCCGCTCGTTAATACTCGCGGCTCAAAGTCAAGGGCAATATCCCATTTGCCCCTATCTCTAGTATCCCTGCATCGTATGTCGCAAAGTACATTATAATTGGGGTATAAGAACCACTGGCAGAGCCACACTTGGCTTGTGTGGCATACTATAGTTGTGAAGGAGCAAAAGAGCAAGAAAGATGCAGCGACCATGAATGGACATTCACCTTATACCAACGAATACTTTGCCTCACAGATAAGCAAATCGAATTTGAAGATACACACCCAGTATGGGCGCATCTTCAGCTTGGCAGGTATCACCCCCGCAGGGCGTATCTTAGACATTGGTTGTGGGGCAGGGCCAGGGCTACGCTATCTCACCCGATACACCCCCCATGTATTTGGCGTAGACTTGGTAGCCTATCCATTGACAGAAGCACAAAAGCTGACCAGGGCAGCCGGTTTGGTGCAAGCTGATGTTGCCTATAGTTTGCCCTTTGCCGACCAATCGTTTGATATAGTGTTGCTCAGTGAGTTGATAGAGCATCTTCGCAATAGTCGTCCGCTGATCTTCGAGTGCTACCGGGTGTTGCGACCTGGGGGGACAGTGATTATTACCACCCCCAACCTGCGTGACATACGGCGCACACTGGCACCTATGCTAGGCAAACCCTGGAGCGGCGATACTGACCCTACCCACATCAACCTACAAGACCCAGAACACCTCACGGGTGATATGATTTCCGCCCGCTTTCAGCAGGTACGTTGGCATTCCGGTATCAAGCCGATGTTTTGGCTTTCGTCTCGTCGGCTCAATATGCGGTTGCCAGTACCATATCCTCCCCAAATTGGCAATGGTCTGGTTGCCGTGGGGGTGCGCGAAGAGTGATACGTGGACGATTAGCATCGCTTGCCAGAGAGCATGGCATACCAATTGCGCTCTATACTCTGTTGGCATTGCTGATGACCTACCCGCTCGTGCTCCAATGGACAACGGCGGTGCCGGGTGATGGGGTAGATAGCTGGCAGAATATGTGGAATATGTGGTGGCTCAAACGGGCATTGCTTGAGGGGCATAATCCCTTCACTACCACGATGATCTACTACCCCCAGGGGGCTAGTTTGCTACTGCATACCCTCAATCCGTTCAACTTCATCATTAGTCTACCTGTCCATGCCCTCTTTGGTCTAGTCGTGGCGTACAATACTGCCCTAATCTTCTCGCTGGTAGCGGGGGGGTATGGGGCATATCTGGTTGCCCGTGATGTGACGCAAGATAGCCGCAGCGCACTGCTGGCGGGAGGGGTTTTTTCCTGTAGCAGCTATATCTTAGCGCAGGCATTGGGGCATCTTAACCTGATTGCCGCCGAGTGGATACCTTTTGCAGTGTTGGCATTGCGCTATGCCAGTACTTCTCCCTCGATTAAGACTATTGGTATAGCCGGGCTGTGTATGGCAATCAATGTTTCCTGCGATTGGCAATACTACCTGTTTATCCTACTCTGGGGCGGATGGTATGCGTTGGCGATTTTCTGGCATGGGCGCACGTTGCGAGCTGTTATGCCGGTGGTTGCAGCAGTAGGGGTATCATTGATTCTCGTGTTACCTGTGCTCATCCCCACGGCAGCCCTCGCCCGTGAGACTCCCCGTGCCGATACTGGCGATTCCTATCGTATTGGTACATCTGCTGACTTAACCGATTTTCTCATCCCTAGCCAGTTACATCCATTGTGGGGGGGGGTATCGGCACAGGCGCAGGTCTACAAGGCTGATAGTATCATTCATAATAAGACTGCATACCTGGGGAGTGTAGCGTTGGCATTGGCAGTGTTTGGACTGTGGGGGCATATGCGCCAGAAGCACTCTTCCGCTTTCCCTGTCCCCAATTCTCCCGCTTCCCCTGTTCCCACTCCCATAAAAGGACAAGGGGAAACTGCTGCCGATTCCCGTCCCCCCTCGGTAGGACGCGGGGCTGGGGGTTGCCCGAAGGGGCAAGGGTCAAGAGAAGATGGCTATGTTCAAGGTAATTTCAAGGGGGAACTTTATCCTACAAGTGCAGAGCGGGTATGGCGCAGTCCGCTGTTTTGGGGACTCAGTATGCTCGTCTTCTTGCTCATGTCCCTAGGACCATTGCTGCAGATTGGGGGAACCAATACGGGTATACCATTACCAGCGTACCTTTTCTATCGCCTACCTTTTGTACGTATCTCACGGGTGCCGATACGGTTTGTCGTGGTAGTGATGTTGACGCTTGGGGTACTGGCAAGTTGGGGGACAAGGTTCTTACTGTGCCAGATTGGACAACAAGCAGCACGTTCCCTCTTGGCTATGCGCGTATTGTTAGCGGTGCTTATCGGGCTAGTCGTGCTAGACAATTATGTCCCCCCCTTCCCAATGATTGGTATCTATGTGCCACCGGTTTATGCTGAATTGCGCGATGAGCCAGGGGATTTTGCCCTATTGGAGATGCCCTTCTACGAGCGAACTAGTGTTTTGTATATGTTCTACCAAGCGGTGCATGGCAAGCCGCTAGTTGGCGGTAATCTCTCTCGTCACCAGGTGTACCCGTTGATGGAACAATTCCCTATGGTCAGGATGTATGCTTATGCTGCCCCTGCCCGTGATATTATTGGGCAGGATATGGAGAAGACGGCGAGCAGCCTCTTTACCTATTTCCGTATCCGCTACCTTATCCTGCACAGCGAGGGAGGAGCTTTGCGCTACAACACGACAGTAAAGGTAGCTCGTGCTGCGGCAGGCGGGGCTGATCCTCAGCATGTGAAGATGCCGGGGCGTTCCTTCTTGCTCTTTCGTGTACAAGAGCCAGCAGAGCCTCTCCCCTTCTTGGGAGTGGGGGAGGGGTGGAGTATGCCCCAGGACTATGAGCATGGGGCTGTATTGCGTTCTATCGTGCAACAATCGGGGGAAGTGCTTGTCTACAGTGCCAAACCTGCCAGCATTACGCTAGATATACGACTCCACTGCGAGCAAAACGGTAGCCTCTCCCTGTCAGCAAACGGCGAGCCGTTAGGGGAGCACACGCTAGTACCGGGTGTGCAGCACATTCAGGTGCCGCTTGATGTGGCGGTGGGCAGAACGAGGTTACTCCTTACGCCTGCGGGGGCAGGCGGGGTGGCGGTTGAGCGGGTGACGGTGGAGTAGCGGTCAAGGGGTAGGGGAAGCAAAGATTCCATGCAGAAAGGAATCCATAGATACCCATTTAAGATACGTTACGTTGACTTACCTTTGTCGTATCGAGGTCATCATCATCAAGGTCATCATCATCAAGGTCATCATCATCAAGGTCATCATCAGATACCCGATTTTCTGTTACCCATAACCATATCAATAAACTAGCTCCACTCATTATGCATAAAACACCTATCACCAAAATACTAGTACCTGCCCAAAAGGATGTAGGCTCATTGGGAACCGATGCAAAAAGCGAAGAGGTAGTCATATTTGCCAAAGATATTGGTAGGCTTGTTGTAGGTGTGCATACTTGTGTTGTAGGGTTTTGGATGAGATTTTCGTAACGATAGAGTTGTCCTAGTTTGGGTTCATAGGGTTTTCCCGGTTCCATACCTGCTACAATAACAGGAACTTTGCCTGATATAGCAATCCTAAACCGATTAGCGGGTACGACAACCAGCAGACCGTGTTGGGACACATCAGGGCAGGATGTCCTATGTGTAGAGGGGCGCACGGAACCGTGCTCCCTTACGGTTTACAACCCCAATAGGATTGCTATAATCCTCTTGGGGATTCGTTATATAGGGGAACTGTTTGTGTAAGATGTGGGGGGTTTGGGGGGATCGAGCAGTAGAGCATGGGGAGATTTCCCAGGAACTGCTCGATGTGATTGGGATGCGGTATATGGGGGTTTTATGACTTATGTAGAGTTTGATTCTCGTGATTACTTGACTCCTGCTCGATTCGGTGCTAATATTGGTGATAGGAAAGCGGTGAATTTTGGGAGCTGTTCGATGGGTCGTTAATCCTCTTGGGGGATTGAAACATCTGCACCACGACGGTAGACGCGGACGGCAACTGGGTTCGATGGGTCGTTAATCCTCTTGGGGGATTGAAACGGTAAGGGTGTGGATGACTCCGTCGCCGTTGGCACTGTTCGATGGGTCGTTAATCCTCTTGGGGGATTGAAACATCGTGACGGTAGCTCCAGGCTCCCCTGTCCCCGTGTTCGATGGGTCGTTAATCCTCTTGGGGGATTGAAACAAAAGCGGTAGGATGGGGGGGCTGCTTGCTCTTCCCTGTTCGATGGGTCGTTAATCCTCTTGGGGGATTGAAACTTTCCATTTATAGTCACCCGTTGGTGACATCCCCCAAGTTCGATGGGTCGTTAATCCTCTTGGGGGATTGAAACTGACATCCCCCAAGAGGATTAACGGGCGCGGCTCCTGGGTTCGATGGGTCGTTAATCCTCTTGGGGGATTGAAACACAGGGAAAGAAAAAGCAACTAGAAAGAAGTGTTTTGTTCGATGGGTCGTTAATCCTCTTGGGGGATTGAAACGTTGACCAGGAGCCGCCATTCAGTTGGTAGCGATAGGGTTCGATGGGTCGTTAATCCTCTTGGGGGATTGAAACGGTGTGGCGTCACGCTGGTTAATCAATAGTTTAAGTTCGATGGGTCGTTAATCCTCTTGGGGGATTGAAACTTGCCCCGATGGTGCCGAGAAGCGCATCAATCCCGGTTCGATGGGTCGTTAATCCTCTTGGGGGATTGAAACCCCAACACACGCCTGCACGTTGCGAAAGACGGCTCCGTTCGATGGGTCGTTAATCCTCTTGGGGGATTGAAACAAAACCTGTTAATTGCATTTGCAGTTGGTTCAATCGTTCGATGGGTCGTTAATCCTCTTGGGGGATTGAAACTCGTCCTTACATCTCCAGCGTCACGAGCGACATCGTAGCAGTTCGATGGGTCGTTAATCCTCTTGGGGGATTGAAACCCTCAATAGGTGCCAGAGCCATAGGGAAAGTTACCAAGTTCGATGGGTCGTTAATCCTCTTGGGGGATTGAAACCAATCTCTCCCGTCCCATCATTCGCGGCGGCAAAGGTTCGATGGGTCGTTAATCCTCTTGGGGGATTGAAACTAGCCACCCAACGCGGACGATGAGGAAAGCCCAGGTTCGATGGGTCGTTAATCCTCTTGGGGGATTGAAACGTGGACAAGGCGGAGGAGCTCCTCAACAAGTGGCAGGGTTCGATGGGTCGTTAATCCTCTTGGGGGATTGAAACAGGACATGAGCCGTTACGTCGGTCTCCCCTACCATGTTCGATGGGTCGTTAATCCTCTTGGGGGATTGAAACATTGCGAAGGGTGACGGTGGGCATCCCACATATGTCGTTCGATGGGTCGTTAATCCTCTTGGGGGATTGAAACGTTGAGGGCGGGCGGTCTTTTCACCATAGTGGCGAGGAGTTCGATGGGTCGTTAATCCTCTTGGGGGATTGAAACTTGTCCTGGAGCAGGCTTATGAGCCGCTCGATGGGGGTTCGATGGGTCGTTAATCCTCTTGGGGGATTGAAACCAGTAAATCGCCATATATCTCCTCGATTATCTGTTGTTCGATGGGTCGTTAATCCTCTTGGGGGATTGAAACCATTATACAACTAATGGCGGGGCGGGTTATTTGCCGTTCGATGGGTCGTTAATCCTCTTGGGGGATTGAAACGGTTTGGGGAGCATATGCCGACGGCAAAAGACCAAAGGTTCGATGGGTCGTTAATCCTCTTGGGGGATTGAAACCAACTATCAATGTGTTTGGTTCCGGGTCGGGGAGACCGATAGTTCGATGGGTCGTTAATCCTCTTGGGGGATTGAAACGCGTGGCTTTCCCCCACCTATCGCATGCTCCTTGGTTCGATGGGTCGTTAATCCTCTTGGGGGATTGAAACCATCATCTTGTGTGTCATCATCAAGAATTGAGACAGGTTCGATGGGTCGTTAATCCTCTTGGGGGATTGAAACTTTATCTTTGCTATATCACTTCCCCTTTCTTCTTTCGTTCGATGGGTCGTTAATCCTCTTGGGGGATTGAAACAACCCGCTTTAAGAAGCTATGCCTATCCAATATATCGTTCGATGGGTCGTTAATCCTCTTGGGGGATTGAAACAAGTAGCAACAATAGGATTATCGCTTACTTTATCTAGGTTCGATGGGTCGTTAATCCTCTTGGGGGATTGAAACATACTGTCAGCTGAGGTAATGACTCCGCTTACCTTTTGTTCGATGGGTCGTTAATCCTCTTGGGGGATTGAAACTCTTCACCAGTTACCCCCAAAGATGCTGCTATCTTCGTTCGATGGGTCGTTAATCCTCTTGGGGGATTGAAACCGCTACTTACTTTCATCACTAGGATTATCATAGCACAGGTTCGATGGGTCGTTAATCCTCTTGGGGGATTGAAACCTCTTTCAATCTCTTTTCCAAGCCGCAGTAGCTCTAGTTCGATGGGTCGTTAATCCTCTTGGGGGATTGAAACTATCACCACCAGCCGCAGCAACCAGCAGCATCATAGGGTTCGATGGGTCGTTAATCCTCTTGGGGGATTGAAACGAAGCCTCCCGACTGGATTACCGACTTCAAAATGCGTTCGATGGGTCGTTAATCCTCTTGGGGGATTGAAACAATACCTATGGCTTTGGCAGCCAAGAAGTGGAATATGTTCGATGGGTCGTTAATCCTCTTGGGGGATTGAAACGGCAACTGGTCAAGCAGCGGCAGCAAAGCCATTGGTTCGATGGGTCGTTAATCCTCTTGGGGGATTGAAACCTACCTCATAGACGTGCCATCGATATTCCTTTGCAGTTCGATGGGTCGTTAATCCTCTTGGGGGATTGAAACAGATTGCTTTTCAGTCTGTGCGTGATGGCAACTTTGAGTTCGATGGGTCGTTAATCCTCTTGGGGGATTGAAACGCGTTGGCATACGCTGCTTTCAAGTCTGATATGCAAGTTGTTCGATGGGTCGTTAATCCTCTTGGGGGATTGAAACTATCCCTTCCCTTCAAAGCCCTAATCTCCCCATTCGTTCGATGGGTCGTTAATCCTCTTGGGGGATTGAAACCTATCGGAAGCAATGGATTATTGGGAGTGGTCGAGAAGTTCGATGGGTCGTTAATCCTCTTGGGGGATTGAAACGACACCTTCCCAACAGGCTTGGTGCGGAGCGATGGGAGTTCGATGGGTCGTTAATCCTCTTGGGGGATTGAAACTTTCAGATACGCAAAGAAGAAGGTCGCTGCGTTTAGGTTCGATGGGTCGTTAATCCTCTTGGGGGATTGAAACTGGAGATACGACACCGAAAGCCCAACAACCCCACCCGTGTTCGATGGGTCGTTAATCCTCTTGGGGGATTGAAACCCTGTCTTGTGGGCAACATTCTCAGGTAAGAAGCTCCAGTTCGATGGGTCGTTAATCCTCTTGGGGGATTGAAACCTGTGGAAGCCCTATGAACTGGTTGTTCCCCACAGAAGTTCGATGGGTCGTTAATCCTCTTGGGGGATTGAAACTTTCGTCTTTGCCGGCGATCTGCTCTTTGCGGATCGCGTTCGATGGGTCGTTAATCCTCTTGGGGGATTGAAACTTTGCATTATTACTACACCTTTCTACTTAGTTAATTCGTTCGATGGGTCGTTAATCCTCTTGGGGGATTGAAACTGGCAATGGAATGTTCGTTGCCGTCGCTAACACTGGGTTCGATGGGTCGTTAATCCTCTTGGGGGATTGAAACCTTACAGTCGCCACACCTTCGCTCTCAAAAATCACCAGTTCGATGGGTCGTTAATCCTCTTGGGGGATTGAAACTGCATCTAAATAATGCATAATACAAGAATACAAGAAGTTCGATGGGTCGTTAATCCTCTTGGGGGATTGAAACTCAGCTTATACGTCAGTACAAGCTGGTACATTCGGTTCGATGGGTCGTTAATCCTCTTGGGGGATTGAAACACCTCTTCCACAACCATAGCGAGGCGGCGATCTGCGTTCGATGGGTCGTTAATCCTCTTGGGGGATTGAAACTGAATGCCCTTGAGGTTATTCGGGTCAAGCCATTCGTTCGATGGGTCGTTAATCCTCTTGGGGGATTGAAACGGGCGTGGCGGGACGGGCGTAGACACCTTCCCAACAGGGTTCGATGGGTCGTTAATCCTCTTGGGGGATTGAAACGTAGCGCAGCGGATAATGACTGGTATGGCATAACGTGTTCGATGGGTCGTTAATCCTCTTGGGGGATTGAAACTTTTGTTGACTTGCCCGTTGGCTAGTGAAGCCCGCAGTTCGATGGGTCGTTAATCCTCTTGGGGGATTGAAACCTTAACGAAATGTCGGAGTCTGGTCTACGTATTTGGTTCGATGGGTCGTTAATCCTCTTGGGGGATTGAAACCTTCTCAACGTAACGTACATAGTGTTCTGTGATAAAGTTCGATGGGTCGTTAATCCTCTTGGGGGATTGAAACGCCTTCAATCGCATCACGCCCGTGACCCGCCGCAAGTTCGATGGGTCGTTAATCCTCTTGGGGGATTGAAACATCTTTTGAACGCCGTGGTTTATCGGGGCGAGCTACCCGTTCGATGGGTCGTTAATCCTCTTGGGGGATTGAAACGTAGGCTTGACAAAACAAAAACGCTTCAAGCTCCTCAGTTCGATGGGTCGTTAATCCTCTTGGGGGATTGAAACCTGAATGGCACAAAGGATGAAGCTTTTGAATACGCTAGTTCGATGGGTCGTTAATCCTCTTGGGGGATTGAAACAGACAGGGAGATAGCTAAAAAAATAGGATGCTCTCAGTTCGATGGGTCGTTAATCCTCTTGGGGGATTGAAACTGCAAACAGAGCACTTTTGATGTAACCAGAGTAGGTCATGTTCGATGGGTCGTTAATCCTCTTGGGGGATTGAAACTTTTTGACATGCGATACTGACCTAGCCCTCGGACAGGTTCGATGGGTCGTTAATCCTCTTGGGGGATTGAAACTGCTTAAGAACATTCAAGTCATTACAGGTGCCCGGAGTTCGATGGGTCGTTAATCCTCTTGGGGGATTGAAACTCATAACCTACAGAGTAGACCCGACCCGACACAATGGGTTCGATGGGTCGTTAATCCTCTTGGGGGATTGAAACTCTTTTTCACAGTACTCATCCTCTCTAATTTCTAAAGTTCGATGGGTCGTTAATCCTCTTGGGGGATTGAAACTTAGGTCTCCATGTGCCTTAATATTCCCCCCAGCGGTTCGATGGGTCGTTAATCCTCTTGGGGGATTGAAACTGATACAATACAATCTACTGCATTAAACCAGAAAAGAGTTCGATGGGTCGTTAATCCTCTTGGGGGATTGAAACCAGAAAAATACACGCTTAATCCAAAACGCTATGCTATGTTCGATGGGTCGTTAATCCTCTTGGGGGATTGAAACTTTGAAACGCCACAAGCCACCCTCACAAGCCCCCAAGTTCGATGGGTCGTTAATCCTCTTGGGGGATTGAAACCCCGAATGTCTCTATTGGTGCGTTGGATTTGGCGGTGGTTCGATGGGTCGTTAATCCTCTTGGGGGATTGAAACTACGGTGCCCGAATGTCTCTATTGGTGTGTTGGGTGTTCGATGGGTCGTTAATCCTCTTGGGGGATTGAAACATTTCCGAAACATCCTGAAAGTTTACTTCAGGTTCGGGTTCGATGGGTCGTTAATCCTCTTGGGGGATTGAAACCTATTGGCTTCGCAAGGGAGAAGTGCGGGGATGCATGGTTCGATGGGTCGTTAATCCTCTTGGGGGATTGAAACCCCGCAGATGACCGCGCATTTGAGCAGCTGCACGGAGTAGTTCGATGGGTCGTTAATCCTCTTGGGGGATTGAAACATCCTGATGAGGATATGCCTGGAATACGGGATGGACGTTCGATGGGTCGTTAATCCTCTTGGGGGATTGAAACCTTTTTGTCATCCCCGAAGCAACCCCGCCGCGATGTTCGATGGGTCGTTAATCCTCTTGGGGGATTGAAACAACACGGCTGCAAAAGTAGGAAAGTGCATGAAATAGGTTCGATGGGTCGTTAATCCTCTTGGGGGATTGAAACAGACCCTCTGGGAGCAATCCATCGATAATCCATTTGTTCGATGGGTCGTTAATCCTCTTGGGGGATTGAAACTAGGATTTAGTGGATTATCTGAACCAACTTTCAACAAGTTCGATGGGTCGTTAATCCTCTTGGGGGATTGAAACTGTAGGAATCCCCTATCCACAAGCATTGCGCTCATGTTCGATGGGTCGTTAATCCTCTTGGGGGATTGAAACGGATACAATAGGCGATAAGTAAGCAATTATCTATCGTTCGATGGGTCGTTAATCCTCTTGGGGGATTGAAACCACTTTGTGGTATACTATCGCCATGATAAAAAATAGGGTTCGATGGGTCGTTAATCCTCTTGGGGGATTGAAACCCTGTAAGCCATTCTAAGCCACTGTACACTATATCGTTCGATGGGTCGTTAATCCTCTTGGGGGATTGAAACTTCAGAAATTCCCAGCTTGTGTATTCGATTCCGAAGTCGTTCGATGGGTCGTTAATCCTCTTGGGGGATTGAAACCTCGTTACATATAACGGGGTTGAGGTTCTCATGCGTTCGATGGGTCGTTAATCCTCTTGGGGGATTGAAACAAGCCCTTACGGAGGGACTTCTCAGCGTCCCTAAGCGGTTCGATGGGTCGTTAATCCTCTTGGGGGATTGAAACCCCGCAAATTTTATGGCTTTGTAATGCCATTTGCGGGGTTCGATGGGTCGTTAATCCTCTTGGGGGATTGAAACTCATAGAACTTGTTCCCCATGTTGTCTTTCCCATAGGTTCGATGGGTCGTTAATCCTCTTGGGGGATTGAAACTCCAAGGGACTATTTGCACGGGAGACGTTCGAGAATGTTCGATGGGTCGTTAATCCTCTTGGGGGATTGAAACTCTCCTACGCTATGACCCCCACTATGAACCCGCGGGACGTTCGATGGGTCGTTAATCCTCTTGGGGGATTGAAACCTAATGAGGCTTCTCTTGTCATTGAGACTTATGATGTTCGATGGGTCGTTAATCCTCTTGGGGGATTGAAACTTTTTTGGCAAGCGTGGTCTTGCCCGACCCGCTTAGTTCGATGGGTCGTTAATCCTCTTGGGGGATTGAAACTCATTCTTTATGGGGACCTATTTACAATTCACGTCAGTTCGATGGGTCGTTAATCCTCTTGGGGGATTGAAACTGTTGACCTTGATTTTTAGGAGATTCGCGTTTGGAAGTTCGATGGGTCGTTAATCCTCTTGGGGGATTGAAACCGAACATACTATCGCCATGATAAAAAATAGGCTTGACGACAGTTCGATGGGTCGTTAATCCTCTTGGGGGATTGAAACTGCGGTCCACTGTTGGCGCAGTGGTATCTCAATTGTTCGATGGGTCGTTAATCCTCTTGGGGGATTGAAACTCCCCCCATGCCACGAGCAGGTACCTCGTCCCTGCGAGTTCGATGGGTCGTTAATCCTCTTGGGGGATTGAAACTGCCATCGAGGGCTGCCAGTTTATACGCCTCTTCCCTGGTTCGATGGGTCGTTAATCCTCTTGGGGGATTGAAACGGCTATGCTGCCAACGCCTCCTCATCCTCAAGAGGGGTTCGATGGGTCGTTAATCCTCTTGGGGGATTGAAACCCGTCCGCAAACTCTATGGTGTCCCACCTGCGCGAGGTGTTCGATGGGGCGTTAATCCTCTTGGGGGATTGAAACTTACATAGTTCAGATCATCGCCGATTTGAACTATGGAGTTCGATGGGGCGTTAATCCTCTTGGGGGATTGAAACTTCTTCGTCCCACATGTCCACCCACCAGGCTACTGGAGGTTCGATGGGTCGTTAATCCTCTTGGGGGATTGAAACTACGCTGCTTGATGTCCGATTTCCTCTCACCATTATGTTCGATGGGTCGTTAATCCTCTTGGGGGATTGAAACTGGATTAGAGCGAGCGCAAGACATGAGCGCAATGCGTTCGATGGGTCGTTAATCCTCTTGGGGGATTGAAACTCTCCAAAGAGATATTTGGTAGGGACATTGTCGATGTTCGATGGGTCGTTAATCCTCTTGGGGGATTGAAACTTTTACCGCGATCCCCACCTTGTTTTTCCCTTAATTTGTTCGATGGGTCGTTAATCCTCTTGGGGGATTGAAACCCAACAATGACATTTCCCTTCTCGTTCTTAATGAAGTTCGATGGGTCGTTAATCCTCTTGGGGGATTGAAACCAAACTCATACTCTCTCCTATGTTTAAGCCCTCAAGTTCGATGGGTCGTTAATCCTCTTGGGGGATTGAAACACAAATCTAGTTGAAATTGAAGAATATCTTGATGTTGTTCGATGGGTCGTTAATCCTCTTGGGGGATTGAAACGCTTTTATCTACGAGGGACATTGGTAACTCATAAAGTTCGATGGGTCGTTAATCCTCTTGGGGGATTGAAACATAACGAAAGGTTAGTGAACGTGAAAAACGTATGGTTGGTTCGATGGGTCGTTAATCCTCTTGGGGGATTGAAACTTCAACTTCAACTTCTACCTTCCAACTGTCTTCTGTTCGATGGGTCGTTAATCCTCTTGGGGGATTGAAACAGTAATCTTTTCGCCTTCACTTGCTTTTCCTATCAGTTCGATGGGTCGTTAATCCTCTTGGGGGATTGAAACCTTTATCTGGTAATACTTTGCGTAGTTTATCTATTTGTTCGATGGGTCGTTAATCCTCTTGGGGGATTGAAACTCTTTGATGATACCTACCAATACTTGCTGTATTGCTTTTGTTCGATGGGTCGTTAATCCTCTTGGGGGATTGAAACGCAATGTACCACTAACTAAAAGAAACACATCAGCAGTTCGATGGGTCGTTAATCCTCTTGGGGGATTGAAACCGATAGATAACCAATTTAAGTAGATATGTAATAGTGTTCGATGGGTCGTTAATCCTCTTGGGGGATTGAAACGGGTATCAACTTAGCGCATATGATGGCTTGGTTTTGTTCGATGGGTCGTTAATCCTCTTGGGGGATTGAAACTTTCCAGACCCCGGCTGCCCGATACTGGCAGAAAACGTTCGATGGGTCGTTAATCCTCTTGGGGGATTGAAACGCGAAAGATCCCGCCGGTAATGTCGTGGCGTTGGGTTCGATGGGTCGTTAATCCTCTTGGGGGATTGAAACGTCTTGTTCTGGTTGTCGAAAGTAGTTTTCACTTCGTTCGATGGGTCGTTAATCCTCTTGGGGGATTGAAACGCATCATGCGCTATCACAGAAGATACCGTATCCACAGGTTCGATGGGTCGTTAATCCTCTTGGGGGATTGAAACCCACTCTTGCTTCCAGGTTATTTCGGCGGTGGGGGCGGGTTCGATGGGTCGTTAATCCTCTTGGGGGATTGAAACTTGAGACAAGCGTCCAGACGGGCGTAGGCTATGCGAGTTCGATGGGTCGTTAATCCTCTTGGGGGATTGAAACCCTGCGCCGGCGCAGCTTCCCCATCCCCCTCATCCTGTTCGATGGGTCGTTAATCCTCTTGGGGGATTGAAACTCGGTGATAATATCGTTCATCTCTCCCCAACAGCCGTTCGATGGGTCGTTAATCCTCTTGGGGGATTGAAACAATAGTTATTGGCATTGTTACGTATGTTTGCCTACGGTTCGATGGGTCGTTAATCCTCTTGGGGGATTGAAACTTTCCCATTACCATCTAACCCCACGTTAAGAATGGGTTCGATGGGTCGTTAATCCTCTTGGGGGATTGAAACTATCATATCCCGTAGGGTAAGGTAATTTGCTACGGTGTTCGATGGGTCGTTAATCCTCTTGGGGGATTGAAACCCTCCGCCACCCAGGACAAACCTCCATCATAGGAAAGTTCGATGGGTCGTTAATCCTCTTGGGGGATTGAAACCTTTACCTCTATGGTCAGGATGGTCTCGGCGGCTACCGTTCGATGGGTCGTTAATCCTCTTGGGGGATTGAAACGTATCCCTTAGCAGCTTTGGTGATGCGAAAGTCAGGTTCGATGGGTCGTTAATCCTCTTGGGGGATTGAAACCCTGGGCATTGCTGGCAGGGGCTATCTGGTATGCTGTGTTCGATGGGTCGTTAATCCTCTTGGGGGATTGAAACCCTGTCAAGCCCGTAATCTGTGGTGGGGGTGAAGGTGGTTCGATGGGTCGTTAATCCTCTTGGGGGATTGAAACGAGCGAATCGAACATGGTATCTCCAGTTCGAGTATGTTCGATGGGTCGTTAATCCTCTTGGGGGATTGAAACCCCGCTGGTTCGCGGCGAGTGTGGGGTTCTTCTATCAGTTCGATGGGTCGTTAATCCTCTTGGGGGATTGAAACAAAGAAAAATATGCGACAGACTCCGTGGCAAAATGCAGGTTCGATGGGTCGTTAATCCTCTTGGGGGATTGAAACTGCACCCCACGCCGATCCCCCACGCCCCCACTCACGCGTTCGATGGGTCGTTAATCCTCTTGGGGGATTGAAACGGGGGGCAGGTGTTGCTGTCGGTTCTTTGCGTTGGGTTCGATGGGTCGTTAATCCTCTTGGGGGATTGAAACTCGAACATCATCTTGTCCCACCCTACTAATTTCTTTGTTCGATGGGTCGTTAATCCTCTTGGGGGATTGAAACTAACGTTACCTCATCCACAGCCACAGGGACGCATAGGTTCGATGGGTCGTTAATCCTCTTGGGGGATTGAAACGAATACCAAACAGAAAAAGAACCTGAAGTAAACTTTGAGGTTCGATGGGTCGTTAATCCTCTTGGGGGATTGAAACATTTTTTTAATAACAACTAGCTTTGGCTTAGGTGCGTTCGATGGGTCGTTAATCCTCTTGGGGGATTGAAACTTGAAACTACTGTAATGTCTACCAACCTCATTGAAGGTTCGATGGGTCGTTAATCCTCTTGGGGGATTGAAACCATTGCTTGCTTTACCCTTCTATCATTAGCGTACAGTGGTTCGATGGGTCGTTAATCCTCTTGGGGGATTGAAACTGTTACACGCTCTGTTGCGAGCGTATCCAACAACTCGTTCGATGGGTCGTTAATCCTCTTGGGGGATTGAAACAAGCTCTACCCGACCTTCCAGGTACACTTGCTTACGTTCGATGGGTCGTTAATCCTCTTGGGGGATTGAAACAATGGAATTTAAGGACATCAATTGGATCATAGAGGGGTTCGATGGGTCGTTAATCCTCTTGGGGGATTGAAACATGTTTCTAAGGTGTTTCATCAACGACTGTATATGGTTCGATGGGTCGTTAATCCTCTTGGGGGATTGAAACGCCTTTACCCCCGCCCAATCGCAGTTTTTCACTGCGTTCGATGGGTCGTTAATCCTCTTGGGGGATTGAAACATCATATTGCTTTTTTCAGCAATCGTGACGGGCATTGGTTCGATGGGTCGTTAATCCTCTTGGGGGATTGAAACCAAGCTCTTTATACCTATCTTCCGCCTCTTGCTGATGTTCGATGGGTCGTTAATCCTCTTGGGGGATTGAAACATCATCACCATCTGCACGGTCATCCATATGCACGTAAGTTCGATGGGTCGTTAATCCTCTTGGGGGATTGAAACAATCGATTCATCCGAAGGGGGCGCAAGTTGAACCTGCGTTCGATGGGTCGTTAATCCTCTTGGGGGATTGAAACTTCAAAATCAGTTACAAACAGCGAATCAAAACCGGGTTCGATGGGTCGTTAATCCTCTTGGGGGATTGAAACTACCAAAAATGGGCTTGTGAATGTGAAGAGGATGCAGTTCGATGGGTCGTTAATCCTCTTGGGGGATTGAAACTTTTCAGTTTGTGTTCTACGATTACTTCTAAACGCGTTCGATGGGTCGTTAATCCTCTTGGGGGATTGAAACCTATTTCCAGTTCAAGCAAAGCAATATCAGCTTCGCTAGTTCGATGGGTCGTTAATCCTCTTGGGGGATTGAAACAACCTCATGATAGGCTGTGCGCCAAGATTCCCCTGGTTCGATGGGTCGTTAATCCTCTTGGGGGATTGAAACGACAAGGAGACGAGGCAGTTCAGGGGTATCTGATTCAGTTCGATGGGTCGTTAATCCTCTTGGGGGATTGAAACACTTTAATGACCTGACGAGCCTCGTTCCTTATTGGAGTTCGATGGGTCGTTAATCCTCTTGGGGGATTGAAACGCGAAAGGGAAAAGGGAAATGGCAAGCCCAATGTTGTTCGATGGGTCGTTAATCCTCTTGGGGGATTGAAACTGTGAAGCCTATAAGCCAGTGGATGGACAGCGAGATGTTCGATGGGTCGTTAATCCTCTTGGGGGATTGAAACTACTCTTTTTGGTATTTTTGGCACAGATATTCCCGAGTTCGATGGGTCGTTAATCCTCTTGGGGGATTGAAACTGGATTGCCCCGCGCACGAACGGGAGCAGGAGTAGTCGTTCGATGGGTCGTTAATCCTCTTGGGGGATTGAAACTTCCTGACGACCCAGCAACGATGGTGCTGCGCGGTGTTCGATGGGTCGTTAATCCTCTTGGGGGATTGAAACTCTGATCGTTCAAGTTCTTGCAAAAACCAGTCGATTAGTTCGATGGGTCGTTAATCCTCTTGGGGGATTGAAACAACATGATACAAGACTCGTTATCATCATTCACTCCTAGTTCGATGGGTCGTTAATCCTCTTGGGGGATTGAAACAGAAGGCATCTAAATGGCTATAAAAGCATAGCGGTGATGGTTCGATGGGTCGTTAATCCTCTTGGGGGATTGAAACGTTCCCTGCACATAGCTCTCGCGTTCCTCGTCCCACAGTTCGATGGGTCGTTAATCCTCTTGGGGGATTGAAACTGCGAAAGCATACTACTGATGAGTCATATATTAAGCAGTTCGATGGGTCGTTAATCCTCTTGGGGGATTGAAACTTATTGAAAAGTATGCGCGTAAGTTCCCGATGACACGTTCGATGGGTCGTTAATCCTCTTGGGGGATTGAAACCACTGATCTTCTTGATCTGTACTAAGGGTAACTGTTGGTTCGATGGGTCGTTAATCCTCTTGGGGGATTGAAACGATGTATTCCTTTTGGCGTTGTGCTTCCCTATCATACACCAGAGTTCGATGGGTCGTTAATCCTCTTGGGGGATTGAAACCCAACTAGCTAATCAGCACCTTGCCCCATTGTAAGGCGTTCGATGGGTCGTTAATCCTCTTGGGGGATTGAAACTTCCAAAATAGGTGTTTTTTTGTGAAATTTTGCCAAGTTCGATGGGTCGTTAATCCTCTTGGGGGATTGAAACTGTGACGGAGGAATAGAAAGCGAGGACAGTATGGACGTTGTTCGATGGGTCGTTAATCCTCTTGGGGGATTGAAACCATATCATGTATGCGCCTACGGCGAATCTCTAGCCTAGTTCGATGGGTCGTTAATCCTCTTGGGGGATTGAAACTTGGTGCCAGACCGGGATTATGGGAGAATTCCCGGGTTCGATGGGTCGTTAATCCTCTTGGGGGATTGAAACAAGTAGCAGTTTAGGCTATTTGCAAAGTACTCCCTTGTTCGATGGGTCGTTAATCCTCTTGGGGGATTGAAACTAGGTACACTGTAGGCAATGTATGCTAACATAGTATGTTCGATGGGTCGTTAATCCTCTTGGGGGATTGAAACATTCAGATATACTTACTAGCAATAGCAAACAACACGTAGTTCGATGGGTCGTTAATCCTCTTGGGGGATTGAAACAATGATGCATCGGTCAAAGCATCAATAAGGGCGGCAAAGTTCGATGGGTCGTTAATCCTCTTGGGGGATTGAAACTGTCGTGTAGGGTCTTCCCTTTTCGAATAGCACAGCCGGTTCGATGGGTCGTTAATCCTCTTGGGGGATTGAAACTTTATTCGGGTGGCGATATTCATTCCGCGAGTGTTGTTCGATGGGTCGTTAATCCTCTTGGGGGATTGAAACTAACCACTATGCAAACTACCTGTAAGAACACCAAACAGGTTCGATGGGTCGTTAATCCTCTTGGGGGATTGAAACTTCATTAGAAGAATGAGAAGGGAAAGGGGAAGAAAAGTTCGATGGGTCGTTAATCCTCTTGGGGGATTGAAACCAGGATGCTTGCGCTCCTAGCGGCATCCTTCGCATTGGGTTCGATGGGTCGTTAATCCTCTTGGGGGATTGAAACGCAAAGGGAAATTTCACACCATCAAGGACATTTGGTTCGATGGGTCGTTAATCCTCTTGGGGGATTGAAACTACTTGCTAACCCTCTCGATAGATTAGCCTCAACGGGTTCGATGGGTCGTTAATCCTCTTGGGGGATTGAAACAAAATCGTCCCACTCAATCTGCTCCTCTATCAACGTGTTCGATGGGTCGTTAATCCTCTTGGGGGATTGAAACTACTCTTCCCCCCTCCACAGCTAATCCCCAACAATCTAAGTTCGATGGGTCGTTAATCCTCTTGGGGGATTGAAACTTCGCCAATATCCGCCAGTCGCTTGCCAGCGGTGTTGTTCGATGGGTCGTTAATCCTCTTGGGGGATTGAAACCCATAATGCGCTTGTGGCGTTCCGTGAGGAGCGCGTCCAGGTTCGATGGGTCGTTAATCCTCTTGGGGGATTGAAACATGAGGTTGTAGATTGGGATTTCTGGTTCGAGAGGGTTCGATGGGTCGTTAATCCTCTTGGGGGATTGAAACATCTGATAGTAACGTTTAGACGATCAACATACATTGTTCGATGGGTCGTTAATCCTCTTGGGGGATTGAAACCAAATGCAGCAGCAGATGATACTGCATTTACTAATGTGTTCGATGGGTCGTTAATCCTCTTGGGGGATTGAAACGCAAGAAAGTATCGGGTTTTGTCCCAAAGCCAACAGGTTCGATGGGTCGTTAATCCTCTTGGGGGATTGAAACCAAGTCAATACCCTTCCCTTTGGCTGCCTCTTTCGTTCGATGGGTCGTTAATCCTCTTGGGGGATTGAAACAGATAAAAGGTTAGTTTTGCAGAAGCAATTCCAAAAGTTCGATGGGTCGTTAATCCTCTTGGGGGATTGAAACTTCCATTATCGTTTCCTCCTATTGAGGGGCATTGCCCGTTCGATGGGTCGTTAATCCTCTTGGGGGATTGAAACCACTACGTCATCATAGGTAGAGTTAGGATGGAGTGTCGGTTCGATGGGTCGTTAATCCTCTTGGGGGATTGAAACAATGGTACTGTACCACTAACTACAAGCAATACATCAGGTTCGATGGGTCGTTAATCCTCTTGGGGGATTGAAACTTTGCCAATCCCCTCCCATTGTCCTGTACATGTTTGTTCGATGGGTCGTTAATCCTCTTGGGGGATTGAAACCATCATAGCCCACAATAACCGCGGGACATTGCGGGTGTTCGATGGGTCGTTAATCCTCTTGGGGGATTGAAACAAAGCCACGACCGGCACATTCTGACGGGCTAACGAGTTCGATGGGTCGTTAATCCTCTTGGGGGATTGAAACCAGGACTCACAGGTCAAGACGTTGGGGCTGCAAGGGGTTCGATGGGTCGTTAATCCTCTTGGGGGATTGAAACTCCCCATATACACCTTTCAGAATACTCGCCAAACAAGTTCGATGGGTCGTTAATCCTCTTGGGGGATTGAAACGCCCGTAACGCAGTCGCAATATGACGGTCCATAGTTCGATGGGTCGTTAATCCTCTTGGGGGATTGAAACTATAATAATTCGCATGTTTTTAATGATACATTAGACAGTTCGATGGGTCGTTAATCCTCTTGGGGGATTGAAACAAAGCCACGACCGGCACATTCTGACGGGCTAACGAGTTCGATGGGTCGTTAATCCTCTTGGGGGATTGAAACCAGGACTCACAGGTCAAGACGTTGGGGCTGCAAGGGGTTCGATGGGTCGTTAATCCTCTTGGGGGATTGAAACTCCCCATATACACCTTTCAGAATACTCGCCAAACAAGTTCGATGGGTCGTTAATCCTCTTGGGGGATTGAAACGCCCGTAACGCAGTCGCAATATGACGGTCCATAGTTCGATGGGTCGTTAATCCTCTTGGGGGATTGAAACTATAATAATTCGCATGTTTTTAATGATACATTAGACAGTTCGATGGGTCGTTAATCCTCTTGGGGGATTGAAACACAAACTGCACGGGCTTGAACTCCATGTCCCGCATAGTTTCGATGGGTCGTTAATCCTCTTGGGGGATTGAAACAAACTACTACTGCTGCGTTTCTTTTGGCGCAGTCGGTTCGATGGGTCGTTAATCCTCTTGGGGGATTGAAACAGGATGCCAGGCGTGGCAACAAAACTATCACTTCCAGTTCGATGGGTCGTTAATCCTCTTGGGGGATTGAAACAACATCCGTAGTTCTTTTACTCTAGTTAGCATCATACGTTCGATGGGTCGTTAATCCTCTTGGGGGATTGAAACGTTTATTTCAGCTATAACAACCTATCGCTTTTTCAGTTCGATGGGTCGTTAATCCTCTTAGGGGATTGAAACCGCCCCAAACACCAGAATTAGCTATTATTCCTTCTGTTCGATGGGTCGTTAATCCTCTTGGGGGATTGAAACCGCTCCCGCGCTTTGTGGGTGGGGGCGGGGGAAAGTTCGTTTATGAGGATGGTTAGCGGCGTGGGTTGTGTTGCGCCCGGTGTGTTGGCGGCGTTGGGGGAAGGTGGGTAATCCGTGCTCCATGTGGCTGCCCCATCACTGGTACGGGCATACACCTGATCTGTAGACAACTTGATGTGGCGGTGGGAAGAACGAGGTTACTCCTTACGCCTGCGGGGGCAGGCGGGGTGGCGGTTGAGCGGGTGACGGTGGAGTAGCGGTCAAGGGGTAGGGGAAGCAAAGATTCCATGCAGAAAGGAATCCATAGATACCCATTTAAGATACGTTACGTTGACTTACCTTTGTCGTATCGAGGTCATCATCATCAAGGTCATCATCATCAAGGTCATCATCATCAAGGTCATCATCAGATACCCGATTTTCTGTTACCCATAACCATATCAATAAACTAGCTCCACTCATTATGCATAAAACACCTATCACCAAAATACTAGTACCTGCCCAAAAGGATGTAGGCTCATTGGGAACCGATGCAAAAAGCGAAGAGGTAGTCATATTTGCCAAAGATATTGGTAGGCTTGTTGTAGGTGTGCATACTTGTGTTGTAGGGTTTTGGATGAGATTTTCGTAACGATAGAGTTGTCCTAGTTTGGGTTCATAGGGTTTTCCCGGTCCCATACCTGCTACAATAACAGGAACTTTGCCTGATATGTCAGAGGTTATACCTTTGCTCGCTTCTACTAGGGTCATTTCAGAGGGGGAGATTGTTTTCAATACTTGTGAGAATGGTTGCGTTGATTGTGCATCAGTCGCCACGGCTACTGCTACTATGTCAGAAGCTGTGACAGGTTCTTTTATTGATGCACCCGCCGTAAGTAGGGTCGTTGTGCTATTCTTGGTTGAGCTAATTATGAAATCCCTATTGGGCATATTAGCGGCGTTGGGGGAAGGCGGGTAATCGGTGCTCCAGGTGGTTGCCCCGTCTGCTGTGCGGGCATAGACCTGCCCCATAGATAATGCAGGATAGGTTATCACATCCCCTATGGTATTGCCCTTACTGTCAAGTAACGTTAGGGTACTGCCGTTGTTGGGGAGGAAACCGCTGGCAAAGGACACCAGCGCATACCCGCTGGCAGCTATCGTCACGGTCTGGATGCTCTTGGTTCGCACCGTGCCACTGCCGCTGGTGCGCCGAATTTTCCATCCATCGAGGGTAACAGTACTGTTGCCCGTATTGTAGAGTTCTACCCATTCTTGCTCGCCGGTTGACGGTGCAGGGGAGAGTTCGTTTATGAGTATAGTTAGCGGCGTGGGTTGTGCTGTGGTCTGCGTGGGTTGTGCTGTGGTCTGCGTGGGTTGTGCTATGGTCGGCGTGGGTTGTCCTACCGTGATTGGAGCGGGTTGTGCTGTGGGTTGTGCTGTGGTCGGCGTGGGTTGTGCTATGGTCGGCGTGGGTTGTGCTGTGGGAGTATCGGTTGGTGTATCCGTTGGTGTATTCGTTGGGTCAGTATTAGGTATGTTAGCGGCGTTGGGGGAAGGCGGGTAATCCGTGCTCCAGGTGGTTGCCCCGTCACTGGTACGGGCATACACCTGCTCTGTAGACAACGCGGGGTAGGTTATCGCGTCCCCTATGGCATTGCCCCCACTGTCTAGCAACGTCACCGTGCTACCATCGTTGGGGAGAAAGCCGCTGGCAAAGGACACCAGCGCATACCCGCTGGCAGCTATCGTCACGGTCTGGAGGCTCTTGGTTTGCACCGTGCCACTGTTACCAGTACGTTGTATCTGCCAGCCGTCTAGCGTGATGGCACTGTCCCCCGTGTTGTACAGTTCTACCCACTCCTGCCCATTCGTTGACGGTGCGGGGGAGATTTCGTTTATGAGGATGGTTAGCGGCGTGGATTGTGTTGCGCCCGGTGTGTTAGCGGCATTGGGGGAAGGCGGGTAATCCGTGCTCCAGGTGGCTGCCCCGTCACTGGTACGGGCATACACCTGTCCCTCGGTGAGGGCGGGGTAGGTTATCGCGTCCCCTATGGCATTGCCCCCATTGTCTAGCAACGTCACCGTGCTACCATCGTTGGGGAGAAAGCCGCTGGCAAAGGACACCAGCGCATACCCGCTGGCAGCTATCGTCACGGTCTGGAGGCTCTTGGTTTGCACCGTGCCACTGTTACCAGTACGTTGTATCTGCCAGCCGTCTAGCGTGATGGCACTGTCCCCCGTGTTGTACAGTTCTACCCACTCCTGCCCATTCGTTGACGGTGCGGGGGAGATTTCGTTTATGAGGATGGTTAGCGGCGTGGGTTGTGTTGCGCCCGGTATGTTGGCGGCGTTAGGGGAAGGCGGGTAATCCGTGCTCCAGGTGGTTGCCCCATCACTGGTACGGGCATACACCTGCCCCTCGGTGAGGGCGGGGTAGGTTATCGCGTCCCCTATGGCATTGCCCCCGCTGTCTAGCAACGTCACCGTGCTACCATCGTTGGGGAGAAAGCCGCTGGCAAAGGACACCAGCGCATACCCGCTGGCAGCTATCGTCACGGTCTGGAGGCTCTTGGTTTGCACCGTGCCACTGTTACCAGTACGTTGTATCTGCCAGCCGTCTAGCGTGATGGCACTGTCCCCCGTGTTGTACAGTTCTACCCACTCCTGCCCATTCGTTGACGGTGCGGGGGAGATTTCGTTTATGAGGATGGTCAATGGGTTAGCCTGTCCCGTTCCCGGTATGTTAGCGGCGTTGGGGGAAGGCGGGTAATCCGTGCTCCAGGTGGCTGCTCCGTCACTGGTACGGGCATACACCTGCTCTGTAGACAATGCAGGGTAGGTTATCGCGTCCCCTATGGCATTGCCCCCACTGTCTAGCAACGTCACCGTGCCACCATCGTTGGGGAGGAAACCGCTGGCAAAGGACACCAGCGCATACCCGCTGGCAGCTATCGTCACGGTCTGGAGGCTCTTGGTTTGCACCGTGCCACTGTTACCAGTACGTTGTATCTGCCAGCCGTCTAGCGTGATGGCACTGTCCCCCGTGTTGTACAGTTCTACCCACTCCTGCCCATTCGTTGACGGTGCGGGGGAGATTTCGTTTATGAGGATGGTTAGCGGCGTGGGTTGTGTTGCGCCCGGTGTGTTGGCGGCGTTAGGGGAAGGTGGGTAATCGGTGCTCCAGGTGGCTGCCCCATCACTGGTACGGGCATACACCTGCCCCTCGGTAAGGGCGGGGTAGGTTATCGCGTCCCCTATGGCATTGCCCCCACTGTTTAGCAACGTCACCGTGCTACCATCGTTGGGGAGAAAGCCGCTGGCAAAGGACACCAGCGCATACCCGCTGGCAGCTATCGTCACGGTCTGGAGGCTCTTGGTTTGCACCGTGCCACTGTTACCAGTACGTTGTATCTGCCAGCCGTCTAGCGTGATGGCACTGTCCCCCGTGTTGTACAGTTCTACCCACTCCTGCCCATTCGTTGCCGGTGCGGGGGCAAGTTCGTTTATGAGGATGGTTAGCGGCGTGGGTTGTGCTGCGCCCGGTGTGTTGGCGGCGTTGGGGGAAGGCGGGTAATCCGTGCTCCAGGTGGCTGCCCCGTCACTGGTACGGGCATACACCTGCTCTGTAGACAACGCGGGGTAGGTTATCGCGTCCCCTATGGCATTGCCCCCACTGTCGAGCAACGTCACCGCGCTACCATCATTGGGGAGAAAGCCGCTGGCAAAGGACACCAGCGCATACCCGCTGGCAGCTATCGTTACGGTCTGGAGGCTCTTAGTTTGCACCGTGCCACTGTTACCAGTACGTTGTATCTGCCAGCCGTCTAGCGTGACGGCACTGTCCCCCGTGTTGTACAGTTCTACCCACTCCTGCCCGTTGGTTGACGGTGCGGGGGCAAGTTCGTTGATTACGAGGTTGTTATGTCCCGTTCCCGGTGTGTTAGCGGCATTGGGGGAAGGTGGATAATCCGTGCTCCAGGTGGCTGCCCCATCACTGGTACGGGCATACACCTGTCCCTCGGTGAGGGCGGGGTAGGTTATCGCGTCCCCTATGGCATTGCCCCCATTGTCTAGCAACGTCACCGTGCTACCATCGTTGGGGAGAAAACCGCTGGCAAAGGACACCAGCGCATACCCGCTGGCAGCTATCGTCACGGTCTGGAGGCTCTTGGTTTGCACCGCGCCACTGTTACCAGTACGTTGTATCTGCCAGCCGTCTAGCGTGATGGCACTGTCCCCCGTGTTGTACAGTTCTACCCACTCCTGCCCGTTGGTTGACGGTGCGGGGGAGATTTCGTTTATGAGAATGGTTAGCGGCGTGGGTTGTGCTGCGCCCGGTGTGTTGGCGGCGTTGGGGGAAGGTGGATAATCCGTGCTCCAGGTGGCTGCCCCGTCACTGGTACGGG
>CAYPHM010000015.1:0-15322 GCA_964410555.1 uncultured Chloroflexaceae bacterium
GGGGATGGGGGGGAACCGATTTCCCCTTCTCCCCTCGGTGGGGGAAGGGGCAGGGGATGGGGGGAGTAAAGAAGCGACAATACCTCTGTTGATCGTGAGACGTTACCCTTGCTTAAACCAAAACCGTACGAACTGTACCGTACCCAATCATTTCATTGTTGCAGGTTTGGTACCAAATTAGTTTGAGGACAATCAAGATCAAGATGGACAACCTAACCTTTGGCGTTTGACAAATACGTCATAAAGGTTTGACAAATACAAGAGCCTCTAATATAATATGTAAGAACTTCAAGCTGAGGCGATGGTGTAAGGACTTTTGAACGTTACTGGCTCGCTCGTGAGCAGATAAGCGTATCAGGACAGACACCAGAACAATGTCTCACACTTTGTATGGAGCAGTAGCCAAAACATGGTTTACTGCTGGCTGTAAGGCTACACAGCTTGGGGCTAACCCCAAAAAACCGTTACCTAGCAAGGCATACGGAGTAGTCAATGGAATAGTATCTCGTAGGAAAGTAGTACCTGAGGAGGTCACTTATGATGGATGCTGATGATCTGGTACCACCTAAATGGCGAATGTTCTTTAATAATCAAGACTGGATTATGCATGACATCTATGTCAAATCCATGTTTGGCTTTATGATTATCGCCATTCTCGCCCATCTTCTGTGCTTCATTTGGAGACCGTGGTTGGGCTTACCGCCGGTTGTCAATGTACCTGTTGTTACGTTCTAAGGAGAGCTAGAAACAGGTAGGCAACCCCTACACAGAAGTATGCAGGAGTATCCGTTCTGCCGACAGTAAAGAAAAGAACAGGATGCAGACATGCCATCTTCACCGGAGGGGTCAGTAGTAGCGAGAACCAAGCCTACTGAAGAGCCAATGATGGACTTCGAAAGATTCCCGGTTGCGCTACCCATTGCGTAAAAAAGCCCCTAGGGGCGGGTGGATGCGAGAGGGAATACGCAGGAGTACGGGGTAGGCAAGGGCAACCAATTCCCCTATTCCGTCTGCTAGTCCAGAACAAATTCGTCCCCGGTAGTGGCTACGTCGGGACGTAAAACACGCCTGTGGACTGCTGGTAAGCCCTACCCATGAGCAGGCAAGGCAGAAGCAGGAATTTCTATGGGAATCAAGAGCGCGTACTTTTGAGTACGTAGAAAGTAGCAGGAGAGAAGTTATGGCACCTCCACGCAGTCCATTTCGGACGAATGCGGTAGTCGTGGCTGTGATAGGCATAGTGGTAGCATTACTCGTCCACTTTATCGTGCTCAGTTCACCACGCTACAACTGGGTGAACCCGCTTACCGTGACCGTACCAGTTGAGCCAGTTGCACTCGTCCACGACGTTATGCAGTGTGCAATTGCTGGCTTCGCATCACTGGTTACGTTTATTTAATCGCAGGCTGATTGTGTGCAGGAACTTCGCATGACCGCCAGCAGTTCCTGCTGGCGGTTGTGTGTTGTCCTAACGCCTAGCTGGTTTTTGCTTGGGTGCAGGTTGTGCAAAGCAAAACCTACTGTGTCGTTTGGTTGCTAGGCGTTTCGCTATCGTAGGATAGGAGACCCGTATCATGGTGCTAAGTCCACGACAATTCCGTAGGATTGTGGTCCTTGTATCAATTGGTGTAGCAGTCACGTTGTCTGGTGGGGCTATTGTAGGTATCTGGCTTATCTATGAACTCTCTGGTGGTCCTGAGCGCCGTGGGATGGCAATAGCTGCTGAAGCCCCCTATAGCCCGGCAAAGAATCTTCAGATTGTCAATCAGTTGCCCCCAAATGAACCAACTGATGGACGAGAACCCTGGCTGAGTCAGGATTTCTACAGTGCTGGTGTGCAAGCCGGGAATCAGTACATTGGACAGTTTCCAGAACCGCAAAATGTCCAAGTTTTGACGGATATGGATACCGCGCAAATTTGGTCATTTATGCAACAGCAAGTCTCTGGTGCGCTTCGGGTCGGGTGCCAGTATTGCCATAATGTCCAGCCAGATGCCGATGGAAATTACCAGTTTGATTCTGATGAATTCCCCCAAAAAGTTGCCGCCCGAAATATGTTGCAGTTAGTCAATGATTTGAATGGAAACTTTATTGTCAATCTCCCCTATTGGCGTGGGAACTATGTGACCTGTGCAACCTGCCATAGTGGTGTTGGCAATGGTCAGGGGTCGCCACAATTGCTTGAAGCCGTGAGCGACCAGTTTTTGAAGAGTACCCCGCCGATCAATGTGATCTATGAACCGCTTGATGACACGGGGAAACCGGTACGTGACCCAATGCAGAAACCAGAAGTCCTCCAACAGCCCCTTCCGCTGAAAGAGGCGACTCTCTGGAATATCTATAACTACAAAGTTTGGAAGCCGTATGACCCGCGTGATGAGACGAGTGGACGTGGGACGTTAGCCCTTTCCTATGAGGAAGGGCGCACCCAGGATCAGGTGAACGTGACGCAAGGCACAATGAACCTGTTGTCATGGTCGCTTGGGGTTGGTTGTACCTACTGCCACAATGCCCGCAACTTCTATAGCTATGAAATTACCGTTGAGTCACCAACGTTTCAGGGAGATATACCAACGCTTGATGGTGAGCATATCGCCCCCAGGCTCAAAGCCCAGCGTATGTTGCTGATGACGACCTATCTCATGGAAAACTGGGATACTTACGGGGCTATCGCCAAGACCGGGGATGAAGTACCTGAAAGTGATCTCATTGGGAAAGTCCATTATCGGCAAATCAATGGGGAATGGTATAACGTTCCAGGGTGCTATACATGCCACGGACGCAACAGTATCCCGAAAGCGGTGATTAGTACCCAGACGTTGGAAGAATCCAGACAACCGATTACTATACTCCCGCCGTCCATCCAAGGGCAGCAGGTCCAGTAAACGGAAAGGTATGCATGTGCATAAGCCCCCTGAAGGGCACCCCACTGTGCGGTCTTCGGCAAGTACTTCGCCTGAGACCGCACAATCCATATCCGATCACGATCAAGGACATGGGTCGGTTAGCGTGATGCTCCGTCGTACTCTCATATTGATGAAGCCACATACGTGGTTTGCCCCCTCTTGGGCATTTCTCTGTGGGGCAGTTGCCAGTGGTGCTTTAGCTTGGTCGCTTGGGTCGCTTACCCATCTCCTGCTTGGCATCTTTATGGCAGGTCCGGTATTGTGTGGCTTATCGCAAGTCGTCAATGATTACTGTGATCGTGACGTAGACGCTATCAATGAGCCAAATCGCCTTATCCCATCTGGCATGGTTTCCCTCCGTGCTGTGCAAACTATCTCTGTTATCCTCACAGTGTTGGGTACGATAGTCGCGCTGTACCTGGGACGTGAGGTTGCCCTCTTTGTCGGTATTGGACTGCTCTTTGCCCTCTCCTATAGTCTCAAGCCAATACGGGCAAAGCGCAATGGCTGGGTTGGCAATGCGCTGGTTGCCTTCTCCTATGAGGGGTTGGCGTGGCTGGCGGGGCATGCCGTTTTTGCTGCGCTTTCTTGGGAAAGCCTTACCTTTGCCTTTCTCTATTCCATCAGTGCTCATGGCATTATGACGGTCAATGACTTTAAGAGTATCGAAGGGGATTCCCAAATGGGCATCCGCAGCATTCCGGTGATGTATGGCAAGAAGGTTGCTGCGTGGCTTGTGGTAATTAAGATGTCGGTTGCCCAGGTGGGGGTGATTGGACTGCTCTATCTCTGGGGTAATCCCATAGCTGCGTCAGTCGTGTTGCTCCTGTTGTTGGCGCAGATTTTCCCCTTCCGGCGGTTTATTCTTGACCCTGAGCACCATGCGGTCTTTTTCAATACAACGGCTATTATGCTCTCGGTGTTGGGGATGCTCGTTGCGGCTATTGGACTGGTGAACTAAGGGAAGGAGTTGGGCGGCTATGACGCAGCGTGTACTGGTCATTGGCGGTGCTCCAGGTGGGGCAGTAGCTGCCGCTACGTTGGCATCGTTGGGGGTGGATACGTGGCTCATTGAGCGCGAGATGCACCGTCCCAAGCCGTGTGGTGGGGCTGTTCCTCCGGCGGCTTTTGATGCGTTTGACCTTCCCCATTCGTTAATAGACCGCAAGATTACCGCGTGTCGGGTGATTTCTCCTTCTGGTCGTCCTATTTCTTTCCCCGTTGCTGGTACAACCCCAAGCGATAATGACTATGTGGCGATGGTGCGCCGTGAGGTGCTGGATAGTTTCCTGCGGCAGCGTGCCGAGGAGCATGGCGCAACGCTGGTGCATGGAGCGGTGTTGCGTCTTTACTTTACCCAAGAGCACGTAGAAGCGGTCTACCGTGATGCTGCGGGCAAAGAGCGCATGGTTCGGGCTGCTGCGGTGATTGGCGCAGATGGGGCGTATTCCACGACAGCAAAGTTCCTCGGATTGCAGATGCTCCCCGATTCTGTTGGGGTGCAGGAGCGGATAGCCCTGCCGCCTGACCAGATGGCGCAATGGGAAACGACAGCGGATATGTACCTGGGGACGGATGTTAGCCCTGATTTCTACGGGTGGGTCTTTCCCAAAGACGACCATGTTGCCGTGGGGGTGGGGCTAGGGCGTAAGCATGCCAAATCTGCCAAGCACTACCTGTCCAATTTGAAGGGACGCTTGGGGGATGCGCTGGCTGGCGGCACGGTGCTGCTGCGTGAAGCGCATGCCCTGCCAATGACTCCCTATCGACATATGGCGTTTGATCGTGCTATGCTGGTAGGAGATGCGGCGCGACTTGTGGCTCGCACTTCTGGCGAGGGTATCTACTGGGCAATGAAGAGCGGTGAAATGGCGGCGCAGGTGCTTGCCCAACACCTCGACTCGCCCTCAGCGAAAAATCTCCGGGCGTATGAGCGGCAATGGTGGAAAGACTACGGGAGTATGTATGCCTTTTTGCGCTTCCTAGAGGTATGGGGGTATGGCAATGAGCGGCAGATGGAAGTCTTTACTGATATGTGCAGCAATACGGCGGTGCAGACGCTAACATTTGACAGTTATATGCACAAGCAGATGGTACCTGCGCCGTGGGCAACGCAGATGGCGATGACCCGCGATATTGTGGCGAGTCAGCTACGCCATTATCTGCCCTTCTCGTTTCTCGCCCACCACGGGGGGAATGGACAACGCTAGTCGCTTCCCTACTAGGTTTATGTTACAATAGATGCTGGTTACGTGATATTAGGCAAAATTAAGGAGGGTTCGATGAGGAACAAAATTTCCATTATTGGTGCTGGTTTTGTCGGTTCAACTGCGGCACATTGGATTGCATCCAAAGAATTGGGTGATGTGATTTTGCTGGATATTCCCGATAAAGAGGGGATGGCAAAGGGCAAAGCTCTTGATTTGATGCAGTCAGGACCCATTGAAGGGTTTGATGTGCAGGTGACGGGGACGAGTGATTATGCGGATACGGCAAACTCTGATGTGATTGTGGTGACATCGGGTGCTCCACGCAAACCCGGTATGAGCCGCGAAGACCTCATCAAGATCAATGCCAACATTACGCGAAGTTGTATTGAAAATGCCGCCAAACATTCTCCCAATGCTATCATTATCATGGTCAACAATCCGTTGGATACGATGACCTACCTAGCTCGTCAGGTGAGTGGGTTCCCCAAAAACCGGGTGTTTGGGCAGGCGGGGGTGCTTGATACGGCACGGTATCGCACCTTTATTGCGATGGAAGCCGGCGTTTCGGTGGAAGATGTCCAGGCGATGTTGCTTGGTGGGCATGGCGATGAGATGGTGCCGTTGCCGCGCTTCTCGACTATTGGGGGTATCCCCGTGAGCGAGTTTATCCCGGCGGATAGGCTGGAGGCGATTGTGCAGCGTACCCGCAAGGGTGGTGGTGAGATTGTCAATCTGCTACAAACGGGCAGTGCCTACTATGCTCCCTCTTCGGCATCGGTCCAGATGGTTGAGGCGGTTCTCCGCGACAAGAAGCGGGTGCTGCCCTGCGCCGCCTATCTTGAGGGCGAGTATGGCTTGAACGACATCTATTTTGGCGTACCAGTGGTACTTGGTGCTGGTGGCGTGGAGCGCATTGTTGAGCTACCGCTTAATGATGAAGAAAAAGCGATGTGCCAGAAATCTGCTGAGGCAGTGGGGAGCACAATACAGACGCTCAAATCGTTGTAGTGTGACGGTGGGCAAGGAGCGGGGGGCAATATCTTCCCCGCTTTTTGCCATCCCATCAGGGGGGTAGTCGTTCTCTGTTCTATGCCCATTTTAGTTTGACGGGGAACCATATTTCATAGTACACTTTGGTATTGCAAAAGTATACCCTTTTCCTATCACGTTTTTTCACAGAACCTACAGCATATTTTGAAAGGAGTGAGCAATGGAGCGTGCTGTTGGAGATGTTATGCATCAAGGTGTTCTGGCATGCCAAGATACGACCCCTATTCAGGAGGTCGCACGGCAGATGACAGAACAGGATATAAGTGCTCTTGTTGTTGTCAATGAGGATGGTAACTTGGTAGGGTTAATATCGCGGACAGACCTTGTAAATGCCCGACTCTATGAGCAGTATTGGAAAAATTGGCGTGACTTAACGGCGAGTCACATTATGATTACTGATGTAGTTTCGGTCAAGATTAGCGATACGGTGCGCTATGCCAGTAAGATCATGATGGATCGGCGTATTCATCGGGTTGTCGTTATTGAGGATAAGGATGGCGGCAAGAAGCCGGTAGGGGTGCTCTCTATTACCGATTTGGTGCGGGAGATAGCCAGCACGTAAACACCGCGAGTTTGGGGGGTGGGGGACAATGGAGTCCCCTATTACCCCTTTATGTGGTGTGTATCTTTACCAACAATGAAGTATTAGTTATTGTTGGTAAGCATTTGATAGTTCAGTCTGTCTCCCTTGATCCTCCGTTGATTGATTTCCCTATTGATCACGACTTTGGAAAGTTTCCTACACATCTTTCGTTTAGCCGAGAGGAAATGTATGATACAGGGGGGCGTTAGCCGCCTTTATTTGCCAATCATCACTTAGTGCAAATACCACCGCAAATGCTCCACCCACGCCACCACACCATACCCCACTGGCACTACAACCCCCACCCACGCCACTACTACCCCCACGCGCCCACGCTTGGCATAGGCTGCCAACAACGGAGCCGCACTCAGGCATAGCACCGGGTAGAGAAAGTGTTGCCAGCGCACCCCTCGCTGGGCAATCAGCAATAGCCCAAACGACAACAACGTCCCTAGCCACCACGCCCCGATCATATGCACCATGCTACCGAGTGTTCGTGGTGATACGGCTGGTTGTCCCGCTTGTGCTTGGGAGGAGCATAGGCGATGATGCCTATACCAGAGCAACACGCCCCCCACAAGTCCACATGCGACCAACACTGGCACCAGTTGGCTAGAAGGGTGAAACAAGTTACGGGCTATATCCCCAAGTATTTCTGCCACTGGCTCATTCTGGGTAGTATTTTGTGTAGTGTCTGCTAGACGGTCTGCGTAGATGTACCGGAAGGGGGAAGCAGCGTAGTAGACCAATGCAGCAAAGCCTCCCGCCGCCACGCTCGCCCCAATAAAACCGGTTAGCCGCTTGAATGATACTGATACTGATTGGCGTTGTTGGGCAATAGGTTTCATGCCACGAGCACGGGCATAGAGCAATACCCCCACCTCGCCCATCCCCCACGCCGCCAGCACGAGCACCAGCGAGAGCGTGACCCCCATATGCACAAGCAAGCCCATAGCCAACAGCGCAGCAAAACCGATGGTGTGGGATGGGAGCATCCCGCTGGCAAGCAGCACGAGCGGCACCATTGCCAATGCCTGCCCGCCAATGTTGGCATATTCACCGATGGAAAAGGAGACCATCATTGGGATGGGGGCAAGGTAGAGGGCTGCTCCCCATAACGCGGTTCTGTTGCCCATACCCGCCTGTCGCAGGACAAGCCATAGCCCCAATAGTACAAGACTGTCAAGCAAGGCAACACTGCTCTGTATCACCAACACCCGTCCAATCATGGTGTCGGGGGCAATAAACTGGGCAGGTGCTGCTACCAGATAGACCCCCGGTGGGTAGGGAGACTTGCCACCGCCCGCCTCTGCTGGTAGCCCCTCGGTAAAGTAGACTGTCCCCATACCAATGACATCAAGCAGGTTGTTGGCATGGAGGCGATGGTCGCTAAAGATGGCATAGGGGTGCAGCATCCCGCCGAGCCGCAGCACAAAGGCAAGTAGCACTAAGGCAACGATAGGGCGTGTACTGGTGAGTTTGTGGGCGGCATATTGCCAGCATTGCCAGCGCAGCATCTGTTTGGTAATGGCTGTTAGCAGCAGTGCCAGGGGGATACCCGCCAGCAGTACCCCCGCCAGTATGGGGGTAAATAGCGTTAGGGTAAACCGATGGGTTCCTAGCAGTATCGCTGTGGTTAGCTCCAATACCAGGACTAGCAGCGTTGCCATGCGTATGGGCAGGGTGAGCCAGCGGCTTATGCCATACACCAGCAGCATGATAATCGTGAGCCAGCCAAGCTGTTCTATTGCGGGGAGGCGTGTGCCGCTATCTACTGCGGCAATGCGTACTCCCCGCAGCACAAAGCCTAGCTCGCGGGGGTCATCTAGGGCGGGGTAGGCAGGGGTGTGCATCGTGAGATGTAGGTCGCCTGCGGTTGTTGCTTCTGCTAGGATGTGGTAGGTACGTGGTGTGGCAGCCATCGTGAAGGTAGGCAATTGTCGCTTGGCTGTGTGCCATGTCGTTTGTGTCGGTTCGCTGGCAGGTCTCCCACTCAGCGCATGGATGCTTACGAGCCAGTGCCCCCCCCCCACCCCGGCAACGTGCAGTGTGGTCTCCTGTTTTGTCCAACGGTAGGCATAGCCGGGCGGCAGAGTCCACCAACGGTAATTGTCAGGGTTTTCTGGCTCCGAAGCATTGACCCCATGCAAGAAGGGGGCATCATACTCGCGCTTATGAGTTGCGGCATTTCCCCCAACCGGGATGTAGGTAGAGAACACCCCTTGATAACCAATCCACCATAGGATGATGCCAATAGCCAGCAGTGCGGCAAGCACAACCGCATCATGCATACCAGCGTGTAGGACGAGGGGCGGGGGGAAGTGGCGGCGTGATAACGGGTGGTTCAACGGTATGGCACCTCAAACTCACGGTAGGGGACAAGGTGGTTTTCCTGTACCCATCCAATCCGTCCGTCTGGCAGCACGATCTCGTGCCAATAGCTACTGCCTACCCGTACCCGCTTGTCGGTTAGCTCAACGAGTAATCCCTCTGGTAAGACAGCTATACCCGGTGGCATTGCCGGCTGTCGGGTAAAGAGCGTCCCTTTTCCACCTGTTGCCCCGATAATTGCGTAGGATGTATCGCTAGTCGTAGGTGAGGCGACAACGGTAGACATAGCGGTAGGCGAGGGGGTAATAGGTGACGTGGGGGTAGGCGAGGGCGTAGCAATTGGCGTGGGGGAAGGCGAGACGGTAGGCGAGGTGGTAGACGTGGGGGAAGGCGAGACGGTAGGCGAAGCGGTAGACGTGGCGGTAGACGTGGCGGTAGACGTAGGTTCTGTTGAGGTAACTAATGGGTCGGTGGGGGCAACAAAAGGTTTGGGACTAGTAATCTGGATAATCTCTAGGTTAAGGGCTACTGACTTGCCCAACTCCTGACCAAGCGTTCGCTGCATACGCTCTGCTTCTCGTGTGGTGATTTCTTGCGATGTCCTGATGGTCGCATTGATTTCGAGCAACTCTTCTTTTTCGTATCGATCAAAGCTGACCAGCGTACTGCTGCCTATATCGTCTAGTTCGTCTATAAGAATAGTGCGTATGGTATTGGTTTCCTGGGTTTCTTTGATAATGCCTATCATCGTACCAATGAGCGTGGAACCAATGATGATGACCAGCACAATTTGTAGCAGCAGTGTGCTTGAGTAATGCCAGATATGCTCTTTGCGAAGGGGCGGACGCATCCCCACAATCGCAAAGGTCACGCTGCTGGCAAAAACAATCGCTATCAGGTTGACGGTAAAGAGCAACAATGCCCCGCCACTAACGGTCAAGCTCTCCTGGGAGAGCCCAATCCCCACGGTGCAGAGTGGCGGCATCAGTGCGGTAGATATGGCAACACCGGCGATGGCAGCAGAGAGCTTTGGACGGGAGAGGGCATAGGCAGCAGCAGCCCCACCCCCAAGCGCGACAATCATGTCAAACAGGTTGGGGCGTGTGCGGCTCAATACCTCGCCTGGTAGACTTGCTAAGAAGTTGTATGAACCCATAGAGACCAGTTGTCCAAGTATGGCACTGAGGATGATAGAGAGAAAAGCCCCAATAAAGAGCGTCCCTAACGCCCGCCCGGTCCGCTTGAGGTCGTTGTACATCAGGGAGACAGAGCAGCGTAAGATGGGCAACATCAGGGGGGCAATAAGCATTGCCCCGATGATGACCGCCGCGCTATCGAGGATAAGCCCAAAACTGGCTATCACACAACTGAGGATGGTCATGACGAGGTAGTCTACACTCAGTGCGCCGGATGAGTCGAGGTAGCGGAAGGTCTCGGCTGCGTGTTCTGGCGGGACGGGTTTAAACATAACTGTTCATTCTTGCCTGCTTGCTTTGCATTACACGACTGTTATACCACAACGCTAGTGAGGTGGCAACTCGCCATGTTACACAAGCGGGTAATTTGCCCGTTTCCCCCTTGTCCGTGTGTTCCCCCATCCCCTAACCCCTTCCCCCAACGAGGGGAGAAGGGGAATGATCGGCTCCCCCTCGCCCTCTGGGAGAGGGGGCAGGGGGAGAGGGTTGACGGGCAGCCCCCATCCCCTTCCCCCACTACGCGGGAGAAGGGGAACGGGCAGACTCCCCCGCTCCCCCTACCCGACGTGTTGGGCTGCCGCAGCACACACCTGCTCCCAAAGCCGTTGGATATGCGTTGCTTCTGTGCGTATGTTACCAATAGCCACGCGGATAGTGTAGCGACCATGTAGGCGGGTGTGGGACAGAAACGCCTCCCCTTGCGCGTTGATGTGGTTGATAATCGCTTCGTTGAGCCTGTCAAGTTGGGTTTCTAGCTCATTGGCTTTGGTTGTGTTAGCTTGATGTAACTGTTCTGCTATGTTGCGTGGGCAGGCACGGAAGCAAATCGTACTCAGCGGTGTGGGGGCTAGTCGCTCAAAATCTGGGTGGGCATCTATCCAACTAGCCAGTTGTTGGGCAAAGTGGATATGTTCACGAAGCCGTGATGCCAGACCCTCTGCCCCAAAGGTCCGTATGATCATCCATAGCTTGAGCGCACGGAAACGCCGCCCTAACTGCACCCCCCAATCCATAAAGTTGGTCACATCGTTGTTGCTACTACTCGTCAGGTACTCTGGCACAAGGCTAAAGGCTTGGCGCAGCGTGTCTACATCACGCACATACAGCACGCTACAGTCTAGCGGGGTAAAGAGCCACTTGTGCGGATTGACCACAAAGGAGTCGGCGAGGTCGCAGCCGGCGAGGATGTGGCGCATTTCTGGCACCAACGCCGCGCTCCCGCCATACGCCCCGTCTACGTGGAGCCAGATGTTGTCGCTACGGCATATCTCCGCAATAGCCGGTACGGGGTCTATGCTGGTGGTAGAAGTTGTGCCAACGGTAGCGACCACACAGAAAGGCTGCCATCCATTTGCTTTGTCCTCATCAACTGCTGCCGCAAGAGCTACTGGCTCCATCTGGAAATCGGCGTTGGTGGGTATCTTGCGTACCCCCTCCTGCCCTATGCCAAGCACAATAGCCCCCTTTTCAACCGAGGAGTGCGCCTGCTCTGAGGTGTAGAGCCGCAAGCGGGGAATATCGCTACGCCCGGTCATGCCGCGCTTGCGAATATCAAGCCCCATACGCTCACGAGCGGCGGCTATGGAGACCATCGTTGAGGCTGATGCGGTGTCCATAATGCAGCCGCGAAAGTCGGCAACCAAGCCAAGCATTTGGCGTAGCCAGTCGAGGGTGTGTTCTTCTAACTCGGTGGCAGCGGGGGATGTACGCCATAGCATAGCGTTGACGTTGAGACCTGCGGCGAACATCTCGCCCAGGATGCCAGGGGCGGAGGCAGAGGTGGCAAAGTAGGCATAGAAGCCGGGATGGTTCCAGTGGGTAATACCGGGTATCAAGATAGATTCTACATCATTGATGATAGCATCCATTGGCTCGCCCTGCTGTGGGGGGACAGCCGGCAGTTGGGTACGGATGTCGCCAGGGGAGCATTGGGGAAAAACGGGATAGGTTTCTGGATGTTCTAAGTAGTTGGCTATCCAGTCGACAATGCGGTAGGCATTTTGCCGAAAATCCTCTATAGCCATGTCGCCTTGTTGGGGTGGTATTGTATCTGTCATCGTGGTTACTCCGTAGCATTGGTTTTGATCCTATGGCGATTGTACCACTGTTTTGGGCTTTGCGTTTCTTGGCTTGTGTCCATACTCTCGTTAAAAAACGGTTGACATGCAAGCCAGTATACGCTATGATTACGATAAGAGATCGTACCAGCATCCCACGTTGTTGGTACGTTCGCCAGAACCAGATTTTCCTAATACTATAGATGTGTTAATCTGTAATCTCTATCAGGTATCAGGAAACCATTGTTTGATAGTTTGGCTAGGCTATGATGGTATACACGATGTGACTCCTCCGTATGCAGGTATGCTGCACATAAACCGACTGGCGGTTGGATATGATACTAGCACCAGAGACCATCCTTCAGAAACGGTACAAGGTTATCCGTCTTCTTGGGCAAGGTGGTATGGGGGCTATCTATGAAGCTGTGGATCAGCAAACTGGCACCACCGTTGCGCTAAAACAAGCTCTTGTTACCGATAAAACCCTCTCAAAAGCCTTTGAACGCGAAGCTCGTATTCTTACCCGCCTCCGCCATCCCTCTCTCCCCATCGTTAGCGATTGTTTCACCAATGACTATGGACAATTCCTCGTGATGCAGTATATCCCCGGCGATGATCTTGGCACATTGCTGGAAAAAAAACGGGATCGCTTTTTGCGCGAGCATGCCATTCCCTGGGTGCTTCAGTGGGCAGACCAACTGCTTGATGCCCTCACCTATCTGCATACTCAGGACCCGCCTATTTTGCACCGCGACATCAAGCCGCAAAACCTCAAGATTACCCCAGAGGGTACGGTTATGCTGCTCGACTTTGGGATGGCAAAGAGTGCCGCTGACCAAACGCGCCGCTCGGTAGTCCAGAGTATTCGCGGCTATTCTGAACAGTATGCGCCGCTTGAGCAGATACAGGGTATTGGGACGCAGCCATCCAGCGATATTTACTCGCTGGCAGCCACGCTCTACCACCTCTTCACGGGCGAAGCTCCTCCCGATGCGCTCACCCGTGTAGCGGCAGTGCTAGAAGGATACCCCGACCCGCTCCGCTCTGCCCAAGAGCTCAATCCCTTTGTGCCGCCTATTGTTGCGTTGGTGTTGCACCAAGCCCTTGCCCAGAAGATAACAGATCGGTTTGTGAGTGCTGCTGCCCTGCGAAAAGCTCTACAAATGAGCAATCCTGGTATCTCTACGAGTACCAGCGGGCAGCGGGCAGTCCAGACTTCACAGTCAAACGGGAACCAGAACAGCGGCAAACCACTTGGCAAACCTGGCACGAGCAACCTGCCGGGTGTGGTAGATATTCAGTTCAATAGCAGTGGGTTGCAGACGGTTGTCTCTTCGCCTACCCATTCAGGCGGACAGGTGACAATGGGGGTGCCTTTTACTACGGCGATGGCAGATGGCAAGGAACAAGAGTCACAAGATGATGATGATAAGTTGGCAGTGTCGGCGGGGCAGGCTGAATCTGCTGATGATACTGCTGACGATGCTGCTTCGCTTGCCCAATCAACCCTCGTTGTTTCGCAGCAGGGAGATGGGGACTATACGACAATAAACGAAGCTATCGCCAATGCCGAACCCGGTACCCGTATCTACATACGCCCCGGCACCTATACTGAGGGGATTATCCTGACCAAGCCGTTGGAGATTATCGGGGATGGTGCGACAAATGAGGTAATTGTTGAGAGCATTGGGTTACAGTGCCTCCAGATGCGGACAGACTATGCGCGGGTGCGCGGGTTGACGCTGCGCGAACGGGCAGGGCCTATTGCCATAGACATTTCGCAGGGGCGGCTCATTATGGAAGAGTGCGACATCTCCTCAGATACGCCAATCTGTGTGGTGGTGCAAAATTCCGAGACGCGCCCGATGTTCTATCGTTGCAAGATTCACGATGTCCCTGGTATTGGTATGCTTTTCTACAAATGGAGCCAGGGAATAGTTGACTCCTGTGAGATATGCCACAATGATCTAGCGGGTATTAAGGTAGCGCAAAATAGCAACCCACACGTTCGTCAAACTCGTGTGCATCACAACGGGTATGCGGGGGTGCATATCAGTGATTCCGGTAGGGGGCTTATTGATTCTTGCATGATTACCCAAAATGAGCTTGATGCAATAGAGATTACGAATGAAGCCAACCCGTGTATTCGCAATTGCACCCTGCGCGATCAGGTGCATGGCGGCGGTATCTCTGTGTACGATAGCGGTAGGGGCATCATTGAGGCGTGTACCATTATGAGTAGTAGCAATGTGGGCATCCAGATTAGTCAGTTTGGCAACCCCTATTTTCGCCGCTGTACGGTACGTACTACCAAGCAGCATAGCCTTGTGGTCAAAGACCAGGGTAGGGGGGTGCTGGATCGGTGCCACTTCTATTGCAATTTGGAATCACCGTTGGCAATTGAGCGTGAAGAAGACCTCGTTATTACCAAGTGTACTATCAACAGTATGGGATGTGAAGAGCGTACTCTTTGGGACAATAGCCCCATTCCTAGCCCGCAGTGTATCCCGCTTATCCCGCTCAAGGAAAAAGAGCAAGCCGCTACGTCTTCTGTGGCGTGGAGTACCGTCCCGCAGGCGGCAGTGTATCATTAATCATTAAGGCGAGCTTTTTGTTCCCCCATATTTCTCACCGTGCAGACTCTCATTCCCTTTCTCAGGGGTAGGTTTGTCGGGCAAATTTTCACCACAAAGGCACAGAGGGGGGCAGGGGGAGCGCACAGCGCAAAGTCCCGGTTGGAGAGACGTTGCATGCAACGTCTCTCCGGTAGAGTATGGCTTGCCGGTAACGTACCGGTTCTTTCTCCCCATCGGAGCTGTAGCATGCTACGGCTCTACTCGTTGACACTCGCGGCTCAATAGGGCGAGGGCGAGATGGGGGGCAGGGGGAGCGCACAGCGCAAAGTCCCGGTTGGAGAGCCGTTGCATGCAACGGCTCTCCGGTAGAGTATGGCTTGCCGGTAACGTACCGGTTCTTTCTCCCCATCGGA
>CAYPHM010000015.1:15422-52786 GCA_964410555.1 uncultured Chloroflexaceae bacterium
CTCCGGTAGAGTATGGCTTGCCGGTAACGTACCGGTTCTTTCTCCCCATCGGAGCCGTAGCATGCTACGGCTCTACCGGTGAATCCCATCCCAGGGCGAGGGGGGGAGAACACCCGCTCGTTGACACTCGCGGTTCATTTGGCGGGACGCGGGGGGACGCGAGGCAGGGGATGGGGAGCACACCAGACATTGCGATTGCCCTGCCCCCACCATCCCCAATACTTGAACGATTGGTTATAATAGAGTCAGTGTGGAAGTTTTGTGACAAGGAGGAAGAAACAATTATGTTTACGCATGTAGATCACATTGGCTTTGCGGTCAATGATCTGGAAGAAGCCGTCAACTATTACGAGAATGCTTTTGGTATCACTGAATGGGAACGGCTAGAGATGCCAGACCGTCATATGGCAATGGCTGTAACCAATGTCAATGGGTGCTTGATTGAACTCATTACCCCTACGTCAGATGATGCTGCCTTTGCCAAGTATTTGCGCGAAAAGGGTCCCGGTATTCACCATATCGCCTACCGCGTGGATGATATAGATGCATCGTTGAACAGGCTGCGTGAGGAGGGGGTACGGCTCATAGACGAAACAGCCCGACACGGCATGCACAATACGCGAGTGGCGTTTGTTCATCCAAAAAATGCCAATCAAGGGGTGCTGATGGAGCTTGTGCAACATACAGAAACCCCACATCACTAGATGAAACTAACCCAGTTGTCATCCTCTCTCCCCCAACCCCAGCTCCCATGCCAGGGCAAGGGATGGCTATGTAGGGGCGCACGGACGTACGCCCCTACACCCGCATACACCATATGAGGGCAGGGAAGAGCAGGTGACAAATGGCGATAGTTAAAGAATGAGACCAAATCAATACTATGACTATGATCATTGAACGGATAGCTCTACATCTCATTGAATTACCGCTCGTTTCCCCCTTTGAAACGAGCTTTGGATGCAAGGTAACTCGCCCATGTATCCTCGTGGAGACCTATGCCGAAGGACTCGTTGGATGGGGGGAGTGTCCCGTCTTTGCCCAACCGCTCTTTTCCTATGAGACGATAGAAACCGCGTGGTGGATGTTGCACGAGATATTGGCTCCTGCACTGCTTGGCAAGCGCATAGATAGCCCCACCGATATGCTGCCCCACTTTCGCTCCATCCGGGGACACCCGATGGCACGCGCTGCCCTAGAAGCGGCATTGTGGGATATGGCTGCCGCTGCCCAAGGAGTTTCGCTGACAACGCTGCTCGGTGGCATTCGCTCGCAAGTGTTAGTAGGCATTAGCTTGGGTATAGAACCAACGATAGACGCACTCCTAGCCCAAGTAGACGCAGCCGTGCAACATGGCTATCAGCGCGTCAAACTCAAGATTAAGCCTGGATGGGATGTAGAACCGGTGCGGCAGGTGCGCGAGCGATGGCAAGATCTGTTGCTCCAGGTAGATGCCAATGCTGCCTATACCCTAGACGATGCGGCTATATTCCAAGAGTTAGACCACTACAATCTGCTGCTTATTGAGCAACCGTTGCACTACGATGATCTCATAGAACACGCTCGTTTACAACAGACGCTTGCCACGCCTATCTGCCTAGACGAGAGTATTCAATCGTTCCATCATGCTCGGTGGGCATTGGACAACGAGGCGTGTGGCATCATCAATATCAAGGTAGCACGGGTAGGAGGGATGAGTGCCGCGCTCCAGATACACGATATGTGTCACGAGCGGGATATACCCGTTTGGTGTGGGGGGATGCTTGAGACAAACATTGGGCGGGCAGCAAATTTGGCGTTGGCTTCACTACCACAGTTTGTGCTGCCAGCAGACATTTCCGCCTCACGCCGCTACTACCACCGGGATATAGCCGAGCCAGACTTCGTGCTCAACCCTGATTCTACGGTGACGGTGCCAACGGCGCAGGGGTTGGGGGTGCAGGTGGTGCCAGCACACCTTGACGCTGCCCGTTTGCGCTACGCGGTCATCGAGTAAGGGTAAGGGTAAACAGTTTATCCCTCTCCCCCCTGCCCCCGCTCCTATCCCCAGAGCGAAGGGGGGAGAGCCATACATGCTACATCTCTACAAACGGTTTGTCTACTGCTGCTGTCGTTCATCTACCACTGTCCCCTCCCACAGATAGGAATTCTTGTCGGATGATGCTGCCCGTCCTATCATATGCGCTGCGATAGGGGTCGTGAAGATAAGAAATAGCGCAATTGCCAGCGTACGTAGAGCAATCGCCGTGTCACCAAAGAAGATCGCCGCCGCCCCAAGCATGCACAACAACCCAAGCGTTGCCGCCTTTGTCGTGGCAGATAAACGCAGGAAAACATCTGGCATTCGCATAATGCCAATACTAGCAACGACCATAAAAAATGTGCCAATGACCAGCAATGCCCCAACCACAATATCTGTTACCATATTTTCACATCCTCTCTAGGTAATAGGCAAAGGCTACTGTACCAAGAAAGGCAATCAGAGCCATCACGCTGGCAACGTCAAGCAACACCGGCTGATCAAACGCCACAGCACAAGCAGCAGCAATGCCAATGCCAGGCATGACCATCAAGTCAAGGGCAACCACGCGGTCTGGCAACTGTGGTCCGAGGATGAGCCGTAGCAATGTCAGCAATAGCGCAATGCCAAGCAGTGGCACAATGATTAGCATAATCAAAGGAGAAAGACTCACGACAGCACCTCCTGTATCCGCCGCTCAAACCCCTGTTTGATAGAATCGAGGAAGGCTTCTCTATCATCAAGGTCAATTGTGTGGACATAGAGCACCTGACGGTCTGGTGTGACATCCAAACTCAATGTGCCGGGGGTTAGGGTGATGAGGCTAGAAAGTAGCGTTATCTCCATATCTCCCTGCACCGAGAGCGGCACGGCAACAATGCCGGGGCGCAGCCCTGGGTTTGGCGATATGACCGCCAACGCAACCCGCACACTTGCCACGACCAGTTCTTTGAGAAAAAAGAGCACCAGGATCGTTACCTGCCAGGGTTTGCGAAAGTATGCTGTAGTTGACCAGGCGAGGGGACGAATTATCCACAGCACCAGATAGCCCAACACAAACCCCGCCAGCAGGTTTACCAGCGTAAATTGCCCCGTTAAGGTTGTCCACATCAACGCCAACAAAATGTTGAGGAGAAACATATGCTTGCCTCCATATTATAAGGTTAGCCTATTCGTCTAAAGTCCCCCGTACACCGACGGTAGCACCGCCTCAATGTATCCCTCTGGATAGAGCAACTGTGCTGCCGTTTGCTCTGCCAACACCATCATCTGCCCTGCCCCAACGCCAAAGACTATCGTCAACGTTGCCAGCGTCACCAATGGCAATAATGCGGCTAATGGCAACCAGGGCTTTTGTAGGGTATCCGCCTCCTGTTGCGGGGAGTCTTTCCAGAATGCCTCTGCCCATATTTTCATCATGGAGAAGAGCGTGAGCATACTCACGGCTAATGCCGCCGCCACAACCATGTAGCTCCCCGCTTCAAGCCCTGCCCACACGAGCAGAAACTTACCCCAAAAGCCTGCCAACGGGGGAATACCCGCCAGTGATAGGGCAGGTAGCAAGAACAGCACCGAGAGCAATAGCGAACTGCGGTAATTGCCCCCCAACTTTTTGAGGTCATAGGTGCCGCCTGTTTGGGCAAGAACCCCACTCACCAGGAAAAGGGCAGACTTGGCAATGATGACGTTGATCATAAAGAAGACCACACCAGTTAGTGCCAGTGGGGTAAGCAACCCAATGCCCATCAAGAGGTAGCCTATCTGACTCACGATATGGAAGGAAAGGAGCCGACGGGTGTCATACTGCGCCACTGCCCCAAGTACGCCAATCACCATCGTTAGCCCTGCCAACACCAAAATGAAGGGAAAGATACGCTGCTCTTGGGCAAAGAGCAATGGGAACACCCGTAGCATGGCATAGATGCCAACTTTGGTAAGCAGAGCAGAAAAGAGCGTTGTTACCGCGATAGGGGGCGTGTGGTAGGATGCGGGTAGCCAAAAGAAAAAGGGGAAGATACCCGCTTTGATGCCAAACGAGGCAAGAAAAAGCATAGCCAGTACTGGCAAAATGTTGGTAGCCTCTGTTGTCGCTACGCGATGGGCTAGGTCTGCCAGATTTAGCGTACCAAAGATGCCATATACCATACCGACAGTTGAGAGGAATAGGAGAGAAGCAAAAAGGTTTATCGTTACATAGATCGTGGCACCTTCGATTTGTTCCCGCTCGCCACCGAGTGCCAGCAGCACAAAAGAGGACAGCAGGATAATTTCAAAGCAAACAAACAGGTTGAAAATATCTCCTGCTAGAAACGCCCCACTAATGCCAAGCAAGAGCGCGTGAAGCAACGGATGATAGCCAGCAGTTTCGCGCCGTTCGTCTATGCTGACCAACGAGTAGATAACGACAAGAAAGCCCATCAACCCTGCCAGCACCAGCATAATAGCACTGAGCAGGTCGGCGACGAGCGTGATGCCATATGGTGCAGACCAATTGCCTAGTTGGACGACAAAGATATGCTGTTTGCTATGCCATACTGCCCCAAACAAGGTCACGGCTGCGCCAAAGAGACCAACTGCCCCTGCTAGACTGATGCTCCGTTGTGCTTGGCGGTGCTTGCTTGTTAGGAGCAGTACAATAGCCGTTAGCAGTGGGATACCTACTGGCAACAAAACGAGTATTGCGTTCATTTCCTCTCCATACCGTTCACGACTCCATATACAAGGATATAGCACCCTATCATAACCGATAGTGCCAAAGCTCTGCAAATAGGGGGGGCAGACCAGGGCAAACGCCTGCTCAATCCCCTAGACTATTTCTTATTCAATCCTTTTGACTATCCGCCGGGTTATCCCCTGAGCTATCCCCTAATCCCTTCTTATACATTTCGCGTACAAACGCTATGCGGTACATTTCGTCTATCCTCTAACAATCCTGTGAACATGCTCCATCCCCACTATCCGTACTTTCCCCATTCTTGTCATTCCCGGTGAAGAGGTTGGTTTTGAAGTTCGCTAGGGTCGCTACTTGCAGGGCTATATGAAACAACCCCTGTAAATCAAAATCATTGGGAAGGGTCTTCAGTATTCGTTCTACTTCATCCAGTTCTGTCTCCTGTATACCCAACCGGAATCGCAGCGTATCGAGGATATTTGCCCGTAAAGTGTTCCTTTTCCCCTCTTCTATTCCCTTTTCTATTCCCTTTTCTATTCCCTTTTCTATTCCCTCTTCTATTCCCTTTTCTATCCCTTTTACTTCCCCCTGTTCTTCCCCCCTCCTATACGCCTTACGCACAAACGCCGTGTTATACATCTCATCTATCTCTAGCATTTTTTCTAACACCTCTAACACCTCCTCGTCTGTTGTTAGATTGACTAACGCTTTAAACATTGCCTGTTGATTTGCTTTGTTCTTTACCTTGCTAACTTCTTTCACCACTTGCGATAACGTCTCTTTCGGGTTTGTTATCCGCATTTGCCCCACTAAGGGAAACAGGGATGGTTTCTTGGTCGCTAAGATTTGCTCAGCATCCATTTCCCACAACCGGATTACCGTATAGTTCCAACCAATGGCGACACTCCCATCAGGGTGCAAAATCTCGTGGTGTCCCGTATCTTTTGCCCCCGCCCCCTGCCCCACATACAACACCACACTCATAATCGGCGTGTCGGGATACTCCTGGGCAATCAACGTCATATACAGCAGTTCACGAATGGGCATGGGCAGGCGGCTCGTGCGTCCCTGAAACTCAATATGCAAGAGAGCAGTGCGCGTATCAGGCAAATCTACCTCAAAAATGAGATCGGTATGGACAGGCATGGCTTTCTTGGGCAGTTCTTTGGACAATTGACGCACCGAAGACACCGGTACCCCTAACAACCATGCGGCAAAGTCTTCTCGAAAGGTGAACACCAATTGTTTGAACGGGTCATCAGTAGGCGGCATGCGGTCTCCTTCCTGTAGGCTACAACAGTGTTCAACAATGGCTCTTTATGTTCTTTGTTGTATTGTACCATAACGCGCATACCTACGGGCAAAACTACCTGTTATTAGCAGGGTCATAGCAAAGTCGCACAGGGCTATTTGACTATCCGCCGGGTTATCCCCTGAGCTATCCCCTAATCCCTTCTTATACATTTCGCGTACAAACGCTATGCGGTACATTTCGTCTATCCTCTAACAATCCTGTGAACATGCTCCATCCCCACTATCCGTACTTTCCCCATTCTTGTCATTCCCGGTGAAGAGGTTGGTTTTGAAGTTCGCTAGGGTCGCTACTTGCAGGGCTATATGAAACAACCCCTGTAAATCAAAATCATTGGGAAGGGTCTTCAGTATTCGTTCTACTTCATCCAGTTCTGTCTCCTGTATACCCAACCGGAATCGCAGCGTATCGAGGATATTTGCCCGTAAAGTGTTCCTTTTCCCCTCTTCTATTCCCTTTTCTATTCCCTTTTCTATTCCCTTTTCTATTCCCTCTTCTATTCCCTTTTCTATCCCTTTTACTTCCCCCTGTTCTTCCCCCCTCCTATACGCCTTACGCACAAACGCCGTGTTATACATCTCATCTATCTCTAGCATTTTTTCTAACACCTCTAACACCTCCTCGTCTGTTGTTAGATTGACTAACGCTTTAAACATTGCCTGTTGATTTGCTTTGTTCTTTACCTTGCTAACTTCTTTCACCACTTGCGATAACGTCTCTTTCGGGTTTGTTATCCGCATTTGCCCCACTAAGGGAAACAGGGATGGTTTCTTGGTCGCTAAGATTTGCTCAGCATCCATTTCCCACAACCGGATTACCGTATAGTTCCAACCAATGGCGACACTCCCATCAGGGTGCAAAATCTCGTGGTGTCCCGTATCTTTTGCCCCCGCCCCCTGCCCCACATACAACACCACACTCATAATCGGCGTGTCGGGATACTCCTGGGCAATCAACGTCATATACAGCAGTTCACGAATGGGCATGGGCAGGCGGCTCGTGCGTCCCTGAAACTCAATATGCAAGAGAGCAGTGCGCGTATCAGGCAAATCTACCTCAAAAATGAGATCGGTATGGACAGGCATGGCTTTCTTGGGCAGTTCTTTGGACAATTGACGCACCGAAGACACCGGTACCCCTAACAACCATGCGGCAAAGTCTTCTCGAAAGGTGAACACCAATTGTTTGAACGGGTCATCAGTAGGCGGCATGCGGTCTCCTTCCTGTAGGCTACAACAGTGTTCAACAATGGCTCTTTATGTTCTTTGTTGTATTGTACCATAACGCGCATACCTACGGGCAAAACTACCTTTTATTAGCAGGGTCATAGCAAAGTCGCACCGTGCTAACAGATGTACGCCCCTATACTACTACAACCACACAAGGACAAGGGGATGAGGGCAACTTGCATTTTGCCAAGCCCCTGGCCCGGCAGCCCAAAGGCACCATAGATGTCGTCCTTTTATGTTATACTAGTAGTAGAGCAAAATTAACGGGGGCGCAAAGCCCCCACGAGCAAAGATTATCCACTGTCCAAACCGCCCCCAAAGCTGAGGGGAAGATTGGCAGTTTTGAATACCAGAGATGTTGTATGCGACTTGACCGATTTACGGAAAAAGCCCAGGAAGCGTTCCAGGAAGCCCAAGAAATTATGCAAAACCAGCATCATACCCAACTTGATGTTGAGCATATTTTTCTGGCAATCCTGCAACAACCCGATGGCATTGCGTCCCGTGCAATGACCCGGCTCAATGTTGATACGGAAGCCGTGGCACAGCGCATTGGACGAGAGCTAGAAAAATCACCGAAGGTCTACGGACACTACGGCTATGGCAACCAAGTTTATGTCACCCCCCGTACCCAACGGCTCGTGAAGAAGGCGGAAGAAGAAGCCAATCGGCTGAGTGACCAATACGTAGGGGTAGACCATCTTCTCATGGCGATTAGCAGCGAGCGTGAAGGGACATCAGCACGTATCTTGCACACCTTCAACGTGAACTATGAAACCCTTTCCCAAGAACTTATGCATGCCCGTGGCACCCAACGATCTGACGATCCAAGTTCTGAAAGTCGCTATGAAGTCCTAGACAAATATAGCATTGACCTCACCGAATTAGCACGCCAACACCTCCTCGATCCGGTTATTGGGCGCGATATGGAGATCACCCGCGTTATGCGGATACTCTCGCGCCGCACCAAAAATAACCCCGTGATGGTAGGCGAAACCGGCGTAGGCAAGACCGCCATATCAGAAGGACTCGCCCAACGCATTGCCAGCGGTGATGTGCCACCTATGCTGATGGATCGGCGGCTCCTGTCGCTAGACCTAGCCGGCATGGTCGCTGGCAGCAAGTTTCGTGGCGAGTTTGAAGAACGGCTCAAAGTCGTGATTGAAGAGGTCAGATCGGCAAAAGGCAGTATCATCCTCTTTATAGACGAACTGCATACGGTGGTGGGGGCAGGAGCGGCAGCGGGCAGTATAGATGCCAGCAATATGCTCAAGCCTGCCCTGAGCCGTGGCGAGCTGCAAGTCATTGGGGCAACCACGATAGATGAATACCGCAAGCACATTGAGAAAGACGCTGCCCTAGAACGCCGGTTTAATCCCATCTTCGTAGAAGAACCTGACGTAGAAACGACAGTTGAGATGCTGCGTGGCTTGCGGCGACACTATGAAGAACACCATCACCTCAAGATACAGGACAATGCCCTCTTTGCGGCAGCACAGCTTTCTAGCCGCTACATTAGTAACCGCTTCTTGCCAGACAAGGCGATAGACCTGATAGATGAAGCCAGCGCAAAGATACGCATTGACATCTTCTCCATGCCGCCTGAACTCAAGCAAAAAGAACTTGAACTCCATCGGCTCCAACAAGAGGAGGAAGAGGCAGGCTCGCACCGCGAGTATGAACGTGCCGCCATGCTCCGCACCCAATATCTTGCGCTCCAGAAAACCTTTGAGCAAGAACGAAACGAATGGCTCCGCAGCAAAAACCTTGACGAAGTGGTAGACGAAGAAGATATAGCCGAGATTGTAGCAAGTTGGACAGGCATACCTGTACATCGGATGCTAGAGACGGAACGGGAAAAACTGGTTTCTATGGAAGATCGGCTCCACGAGCGGGTCATTGGGCAGCATGATGCGATTGTTGCGCTGGCTGATGCCATCCGCCGTACCCGCAGCGGTTTGAAGAACCCCCACCGTCCTATTGGCAGTTTCATCTTTGTTGGGCCTACAGGTGTGGGCAAAACGGAACTAGCAAAAGCCCTAGCCCAATTTATGTTTGACAGCGAGGATGCCCTGACACGGGTAGATATGAGCGAGTTTCAAGAACGCCACACCGTTAGCCGCTTGATAGGTGCGCCCCCCGGCTATGTGGGCTATGATGAAGGCGGACAGCTGACCGAGAGCGTGAGACGGCGACCCTATCAGGTTATCCTCTTTGACGAAATAGAGAAGGCGCATGCTGATGTCTTCAATGCTATGCTCCAGGTGCTTGACGAAGGGCGCATGACCGACGGACAGGGGCATACGGTAGACTTCCGTAACACCGTCATCATTATGACGAGCAACGCCGGCACAGAACACCTGCGAGCGCGTCCTATTGGCTTCAACACCGCTGATCAGCAGCAACAGCAGGTAGATATGAAAGAAGCCAAGCGCAAGGTAGATGATGCGTTGAAGCAGACCTTCCGTCCAGAGTTTCTCAACCGTATCGATGAGATTATCTTGTTTGAGCCGCTCACCGAGGAGGATTTGTACCAGATTGTCGACATCCAAATTGCCGAGCTTGCCGAACGGTTACAGGAAAAAGAGCTTACCCTTGAGATTACGCCTGAAGCCAAGAATCTGCTGGTACGCGAGGGGTATAGCCCTGCCTATGGCGCACGTCCGCTACGCCGCACCATACAGCGGCTTGTGGAGACCCCGCTTTCCCGTGCGCTCATCAAAAACGAGTATCAGGCCGGGGATAAGATCAAGGTTGTCCTCGCGGATGATCAAGAAACGTTGGAGTTTCAACGGGTGGGGGTGCTACTGACATTGGAAAGTGTCCAACCAGCGGAGACGCTGCCAGAAGAGGTGTAGACCTCTGTATTCCCCCCCCCACTACCTTATAACCGGTTGTAGAGACGTAGCATGCTACGTCTCACCCCTTTTCCCACGTAGCTTTCAGGGGTAGGTCTGACGGGCAAAACCTACCACGGAGACACGGAAACACGGAGTTCCACGGAGTCCGGGCAAGAGATTCCCGACAGCAACGCAGAGACGCAGAGACCGTGCAGCCCCTCGCGTCCCACAAAATGAGCCGCAAGTGTCAACGAGCGGATGGTACGGGCAGCCCCCATCCCCTAACCCCTTCCCCCACCGAGGGGAGAAGGGGAATCGGGCAGGTAGCGGCTCCCCCTCGCCCTTTATGGGAGCGGGGGCAGGGGGGCAGTGCATAGTGCGCTACCCTGTTAAGGTTGTCCATATTAGAACGGTATGAGTAATGCGGCAGTTCGGAGCCATGCTGCGTTTTGCGCGTTGCGTGTTGTATTCTACACATTGTGTATTGTAGTTCCCCCACTTGACGTACCCTGTTCATGTATGGTATAACATAGGTACTAGATACCCCTCCCCAGGGGGGGTGGGGTCAAGAAAAACCAAACTAAAAAGCAAAGGGAGAATCGCCTATGACAACCCAATTTTATGTACCAGAAATAGCGTGTCAGCACTGCGTCAACGCTGTGACCAAAGAAGTCTCTGCATTGGATGGGATTCAGCAAGTTGATGTAGAGATAGACACCAAGACCGTGATGGTCAAGCACAGCGAAGGGGTCAGCGTTGCGGCAATCATAGACGCTATCAATGAAGCCGGCTATGATGATGTGTCGCAAATCAACGTATAATAAGGTTGGTTTAGGCAACGAAACGATACGAACGCATAAGAACAACGCAACGATACGAGGAGGGTATTATGGCAGAACAAGAATTGCACTTTTCCGTTACGGGGATGACCTGCGCCACCTGCTCCAAGCGCGTGGAAAAAGCCCTCAACAAGCAAGGCGGTATTCTGGAAGCCAGCGTCAACCTTGCCAACGAGCAAGCAACTGTCTGTTTTGACCCCACACAAACTGCTGCCAGTGACGTGTTGCATGTGGTTGAACGGGCAGGCTATGGCGTGGTGACAAATACCCTCACCTTTGCCGTAACGGGCATGACCTGTGCGACCTGCTCCAAGCGCGTGGAAAAAGCCCTCAACAAGCAAAATGGTATTCTGGAAGCCAAGGTCAACCTGGCAACAGAACAGGCGACAGTATCCTATATCCCTACGGAAATGGGGTGGAATGACATACAGGCAGCTATTGAACGAGCAGGGTATGGGGTGCCGGCTGGTACTGATGAAGCCACTGTTGAAGATGGGGAACTAGCCGCACGGGAGCAAGAACTTGCCGGCAAATGGCGCAAACTGCTAGTTGGCGTGGTGCTTGGTGTCCCCCTGTTTATCATCTCAATGGCACGCGATTTTGGGTTGATTGCGCCGTGGTTAATAGGCGAAACAGTAGCAACTGCTGGTACGGTAGCCCATCCTGCATCGGCAGATATGCTCAATTGGCTGTTTTTGCTCCTAGCCACTCCCATACAATTCTACAGTGGACGCGATTACTACATCCACGCATGGAAAGCCCTCTTGGACAAGACTGCCAATATGGACACGCTGGTTGCGCTTGGCTCATCAGCAGCATACTTCTATAGCGTTGCGTTGCTCTTAACCGGGATGAGTGGGCATGTCTACTTTGAAACATCGGCATTGATCATTACGCTTATCTTAGTTGGCAAGTACCTAGAGGCACGGGCAAAGAGCCAAACAAGTAGCGCAATTAAAGCTCTGATAGGCTTACAACCCAAGACGGCGCGGGTCTTGCGCGGTGAGCAGGAGCTAGATATACCAGTTGCAGATGTTCGCAAAGGCGACATCGTGTTGGTCCGTCCAGGTGAGCGTATCCCGGTAGATGGCATCATTACCCAGGGGCGGACGAGCATAGATGAAAGTATGGTGACTGGCGAGAGCATCCCGGTTCAGAAGGAGATAGATGATACGGTGCTTGGTGCCACAGTCAATAGCACTGGTAGCTTTCAATTTCGGGCTACCCGTGTGGGCAAAGAGACCGCATTAGCTCAGATTATCCGGCTGGTTCAGGAAGCGCAAGGGAGCCGAGCACCAGTACAACAGTTTGTAGACAAGGTAGCGGGGGTGTTTGTCCCGGTAGTCATCGTCATTTCCATCCTGACCTTTCTTAGTTGGTACTTTGTTGGAGATGTAGGCTTTACCCGTTCACTCATCTTTGCTGTGGCAGTGTTGGTTATTGCGTGTCCATGTGCGCTTGGCTTGGCAACCCCAACGGCTATTATGGTCGGCACTGGCACTGGTGCAGAATATGGCATCCTGATCAAAGATGCCGAGAGTTTGGAGCGGGCGAGGGCTATACAAACGGTTGTCCTTGACAAAACCGGGACAATCACTGAGGGACAGCCAAAAGTCACCGACATGGTAGCGGCAGCAGGAATAGATGAGGATTCTATCCTATGGCTTGCTGCCAGTGCTGAGCGTGGTAGTGAGCATCCGCTGGGTGAGGCGATAGTTCGGGCGGCGCAGGAGCGGGAGGGGAACCTTGCACAACCCACCGACTTTGCTGCCATTGCGGGGCATGGCATTCGTGCTACAGTAGATGGGCATGCCGTGCTGCTTGGCACACAGCGGTTGATGCAACAGGAGTCTATACCCTTGCAGGGTATGGAGCGTGAGGTAGAGTGGCTCCAACAAGAGGGCAAGACGGCGATGCTTGTCGCCAAAGATGGGGTTGTTCAGGGCATTATTGCCGTGGCAGATACCGTCAAGGCTACCTCGCATGCAGCGATTGCTCAACTGCATACTATGGGCATTACGGTAGCAATGCTCACTGGTGATAATCAACGCACGGCGGAGGCAATAGCGCAGCAGGTGGGGATAGACCACGTATTAGCCGAGGTGTTGCCCCAAGACAAGGTAGCAGAAATACGGCATTTGCAAACCGAGGGGCGCGTGGTAGCTATGGTGGGAGATGGCATCAATGATGCCCCTGCCCTGGCGCAGGCGGATGTGGGTATTGCCATTGGTACGGGTACTGATGTGGCAATGGAAGCAGCACACATCACGCTGATGCGCGGTGATTTGCAGAGTATCCCCCAGGCAATTGCCCTCAGTGGCGTGACGCTCAAGACTATCAAGGGCAATCTCTTTTGGGCGTTTATCTACAATGTGATTGGTATACCCATTGCCGCGGGAGTGTTCTACCCGTTCTTAGGTCTCCAACTTAGCCCCATCATTGCAGCAGCAGCAATGGCGTTTAGCTCGGTGTTTGTCGTGACAAATTCACTGCGGTTGCCCCGGCTCTTTCGTGCGCGTATGGGGTTGGGGGAGAATTAAACCATAATAGCTACACAGAGTTTGGTTTGCGCTTTGCGCTTTGCGCTTCATAGACCCTCTCCCGCCTGCTTACAAGGGTAGGTCTACCGGGCAAAGTCTTACCTTTGTATCCTCCGCTTCCCCTGCCCCCGCTCCCATTCCCAGGGCGAGGGGGAGCCAACTCCCTTCTCCCCGCGGTGGGACGCGGGGCAGGGGGAGCGGGGCTGCACGGTGAGACGGTGCATGCAACAGAATCTCTCCCCTACATGCCGTGCAACCATAGTTCATATTCGCTTATGTCTATCTCGTCATTCCACACAAGACCATACCCGCCTGGAGCTATGGTGAAATTCTTGAAGAAACCAGGGTTTTTCAGTGGGGAAAACCCTTCCCTATCGAGTAATCGGGTAATATCATAGGTACGTTGTTCCCCATTAGAAAAATCAATAAACCCTGATCTGCATAGTTCACTCCCCCCGCAGCATAGCGGTGAGGGCTTCCGCCTGCACATACCCCACCACCTCTAGCTCCTGCGACACCACCCCCGCCACCTCGCCTACCGCTCGCTTGATTTGCTGCGAGATAGGCACAGCTAATGGGCAGAGCGGCGAGGATGGGCGAAAGCGATAGGTGACATGCCCCTGGTCATCTACCTGGAGCTCTTCTACCAAGCGCATACGGATAACATCTACGCCGGTTTCCGGGTCTATCACCGTCGAAAGCCGCTCAACAATCGCCTGCCGCACCTGTTGTGGGTCGTGGGCATACGTACTTGTTGGATTCATTATGCTTCCCCCTGCTCTTGTGGCAATACCCGTTGGAGAACCCGCTGCCAGACAGTCTGTATCGCCTGACTAATCGGGGCATTAGGCTGCCATGCCGTCACCGGCTGCCCCTGGATCATTGCTTGTTGCATTGCTTCATCAAAGGGGATACCCCCAATTACCTCAATATCCTGCTGTTGACAATAGGTCTGCAACTGGCGTACCCCCTCTGGATAGATGTCTGCCTTGTTGATACAGACCAGCGATGGTATCCGAAAGTGTGCTGTCGTTTGCAATACTCGCTCTAGGTCGTGGATGCCAGAGCTTGTCGGCTCGGTTACAATGAGCGCAAGGTCTGCCCCCGCCGATGCTGAGATAACGGGACAGCCAATACCCGGCGGTCCATCTACGAGCACCAAGTCATACTCGCCATCCATGCCAAGCAACCGTGCCTGCTGCTTGACCAGCGTCACCAGTTTACCAGAGTTTTCCTGCGCCGGGCGTAGCGCAGCATGGAAAAGCGGACCATAGCGACTATCGGAGCGAAACCAACTCCCGGCAATCTGTGGCTCCATAGCTATGGCTTCAGTTGGACATTGCCAAACACAGGCAGCACACCCCTCACACGCGATGTCATCTACCTGATAGCCCCCTGTTTGCTCATGCTTGACAATCGCATCAAACCGACAGACATCAGCACACGACCCGCACCCCTCGCATTTGTTAGGGTCTATCTTGGCAACAGAACCGCCAGTAAACGGCTGCTCCTCTAATCGTGTTGGAGCCAAGACCAACTCTAGGTTGGATGCATCTACATCAGCATCAGCCAACACTACTCGTATGGTATCATCCTGTGCTGCAAGGTGGGCAAATGCCGCGGTGACACTCGTTTTGCCCGTGCCACCTTTTCCACTTAATATGACCAGTTGTTTCACGAGTGTACTCCTGTTGGTTGTGCCGTTTGCTGCTGTGGGTTTTGGTGATGGGATGCCATCAGTTGTTGGGCATCAGCATACAATTGATGCAACGACTCGCGGTACTCCGGGCGTATCTCTACCAGCGATTTGCCACGGGCTATCCCCTCCGACAACGCCCGGTCAAAGGGGATACGCAACAGAATAGGCAAGCCAGCAGATTCGCAAAAATGCTCAACCACATCATAGCCGCTACCATCACGATTGATGATCACCCCTACGGGCAGGTCTAGCTCGCGTGTCACCTCAGCAGCAAGCTGCAAATCGTGCAAGCCAAACGGGGTAGGTTCTGTCACCAATAGCACCACATCTGCCCCACGGATCGTCTCAACCACCGGACAGGATGTCCCCGGCGGGGCATCCGTAATCACCACCTGCCCCGGTTGTGGCGGTATCCATGCTTTCAATTGGCGAATAATGGGAACAGCCATTGGCTCGCCCACGTTGAGCTTGCCTCGCCCAAATTCCATACCACTCCTCGTTACACCACGCTCAAGCACCCCAATAACCGATGGCACCTCAGTGATTGCCTGCTCTGGACACTGACGCATACACGCCCCACAGCCATGACAGAGCTGGGGAAAGACGAGCACCTGCGAACCAATGACGGTTATCGCATGAAACTGACACACCTCAGCACAGGTACCACAGAGTTGACAACGATCTTGGTTGACCCGGGGTATCTGGATTGGCACATCCTGGCGTGTGGTAAATGACGGTGCAAGAAAGATATGGGCATTTGGGGCTTCTACATCACAATCCAAGAAGAGTGGCGGCATTGCCAGGGTGTCGCTCTCTGCCAGACTCAATGCCAAACTGGTAGCGAGGGTGGTTTTGCCGGTGCCGCCTTTGCCGCTTGCAATAGTAATATGCATATTCCCCCTATGGGCGCGTCCTAGACTTGCTCTAGTTCGCCCTTGTTAAAACGAAGCACGGCATCTCGCGCTGTGCGAGTGTTGCCTAGTAGATACATCGGGATGCCAGCCGCTTTGAGTGCTCGCAGCGCATTGGGACCAAAGTCGCCGCTAATGACTGCCCCGACCTGTTTACTGGCGACAAACTGAGCCGCTTTTGTGCCAGCACCGCCTGATGCAGATGCGGCTTCATTGGGGTAAGCCTGGGTTTCCATTGTCGTAGTATCTACCTGGAGAAAATACGCCCCCCGCCCAAACCGCGAGTCTATGTTGCCGTTGATGTCTGGTGAAGCTGCGGTCACAATAATATCCATGGATAGTAGCTCCTTAATAGCTTATACTTGCTAGATTCTCCCCCGCTGCCGATACTGCATCCCATCGCCATTGCGCTCTCCACGCCTGCATCCACCGCCGCCGCCGCCACGTCCGCCACCGCCGCCATTCCCACGTCCGCCGCCACCGCCGCCATTTTCACCGCCGCCACCGCCGCCATTCCCACGTCCGCCACCACCGCCGCCATTCCCACCACGTTGTCGTCGGCGGAGTGTGCCAGCAAATGAGGATTGCGTAGGCTTGACCACACGGTCTAGCGCACTGACGAGAGAGAGCGACAGGTTGTGTAACATCCCAGGTTCTTGGTTCTGAACCGGTATGGAGACCCCCATACGCTTCGCGGGTGCGGGAGCTGCTGATGGCATAGCTGAACGAGCTAGAGACGGGGATTCATCGAGAGTAGGGGCAGACAGCTGCTCATCGTCCGTTCGCCGTTCAATAGCTCCAGCGGGGCAGGCATCTATACATCTGCCACACTTCCGACACAAGTTCTGGTCTATGACCGCTTTGTTGTCAACTAAACTGATCACCTGTGGTGGGCAGGCATCTATACAGACTCCACACCCAATACAGGTCTCTTGATCTATTTCAATGTACATAAACAGTCCTCCATCTTTATCCAATTGTCTTGTATATCTTGCACATTGTACGAGCAGAGAAACACTAGGCTATACAGAGTATGGTATGATAGTTAAAGATACCTTAACCTGATAGGGAATAGCTATTCAGGGAGGTACTAATGGAAGTGGGCTACAACGTACTATAAGTCTCTTTCGACCATAAAGCATACTCTATGGCTGCTTTGTGATCAAAGTAGACGTTGCCTAGTCCCCCCTGAACAATCCTGCTGATACATCTACTAAAAGTAGATTGTATCACTATAATAAACAACCGTCAATTTTTATTGTATAATAGATTCGCAAGTTTTGACGAGAAGTCTTGCAACTAAGCAAACTTCTTGAAAGGTGTTACAGCATGGAACAACGCTACCCAAATGTCGGACCTCGTATACGTGCCATACGTGAAAAACGTAAACTTTCCCTACGGGCACTTGCAGAACAATGCCACCTTTCTATCAACGCCATTAGCCTCATTGAGCGGGGCGAAAATTCCCCTACGGTTTCATCGCTCCATGCGCTTGCAACAGCACTCAAGGTCAAAATCACTGATTTCTTTGAAGATACGCAAGAAGAGGCAGCAGTGGTGCTCGTCCGACACAACCAGCGGTTGAGCACCAATGGAGATAGTTTCCTTATGGAAAGTTTGGGTATTGGTTTGCTCAATCAGCAAATAGAGCCTTTTTTCGTCATCATTGATCCCCAAGAGGATGCAAATACAACCAACCATGACTCCGATACAGGCCTTAGTATTGACTTTGACTCTGAATACGTAGTCCATCCAGGACAAGAGTTTGTCTACTGTATGGAGGGAGAGATTGATTATCAGGTATGCAAGCAAACCTACCACCTGACACCGGGAGATAGCCTGTTATTGGATGCCACGCAACCGCATAGGTTTCGCAATAGCGGAGAAACGCCAGCCAAGATGCTGTTGATTTTCCAATCGGTAGATGGCATACACCTTGCCCGACAACGGCATCTGGAAACCAACCACCAGGAAACAGAAAGCCTAGAAGTTGGCAATACCGAAGCCTAAGCGCACCAACCAACAGCCCAATAGAAAGGATTTTCTAAAAGACACCCGCTTATGTTAGAAACACCAACTACGCATATGGCAGACTTTGAGAAGGTAGATAGTGATATACACTTTCTCATTACCTGCTTTCGTGAAGTACTTGAAGAACAAGGCGAGCACGATCTTGCCCGCCACTTGCCCTGGCAACAAGCACAAGCTGCCCCCTACAATGGCCCGCCGCCAGAACGCATAGCCCAAGCCTACTCTATTGCCTTTCAGTTGCTTAATATGGTTGAAGAGAACGCCGGGGTACAGACCCGCCGTGTGACAGAAGCGCAGGAGGGTCTCACCAGCGAGTCGGGGCTATGGGGGCAAAATCTCCAACGGCTGAAGAAGCTCGGCATCACCGAGCAGCAGATTGCGGCAGCCCTGCCGCATATCCATGTTGAGCCAGTGTTGACTGCCCACCCCACCGAGGCGAAGCGATCTACTGTATTGGAACATCACCGCGCCCTCTACTTGCTGCTCGTCAAACGGGAAAACCAAGTCTGGACTCCAATGGAAAAACGGTACATCCGGGAAGACATCAAAGCTCTGTTAGAAATCCTCTGGTACACCGGGGAAATCTTCCTGCAAAAGCCAGATGTCCAATCTGAAGTTCGCAGCATTATGCACTACCTGCGAAATGTCTTTCCCGATGTGCTCCCGGTGTTGGACCAGCGGCTCCAAGAGGCATGGCAAGATGCAGGCTTTGATCCATCGCTTATCCAAGAAGCCTGTCACTTTCCCCGTTTGACCTTTGGCAACTGGGTAGGGGGAGACCGTGATGGACACCCGCTCGTGACGGCGGAAGTCACCCGGCAAACCTTGCGCGACATGCGGGTCAATGCGCTCAAACTGCTACACCGCCGCCTGATGGGTCTTGTCACCCGTATCAGCCTATCAGACCAACTCCAACCCCCACCACAACCCTTGCTTGACTGGATAGAGACGACAACAGAGCTTATCGGTGAGCCTGCCCTGGCAGCACTCCAGCGCAATATGCACGAACCCTGGCGACAGATGATCAACCTGATCTTGATACGGCTACCGTTGGAAATCAGCGGTACAGAAACGCTGCATATGCAAAATGAAGCGTACAACTATCGCTTTGCATCCGAGCTTGCCCAAGATATACAGACCCTCTCTACCTCGTTGCAAGACATAGGCGCACACCGCATAGCCCAATTAGACGTGTTGCCCATTATGCGTATGGTGCAGACGTTTGGCTTTCATATGGCTTCGTTGGATATACGCCAGAATAGCCGGGTGCATGATTTGGCATTAGCGCAATTGCTTACTGCTGCTGGTATGCCAGGAGACTTTTCCGCGTGGGATGAAGAGCAACGGCTTGCCCTGCTCAACCAAGAGCTACAATCGCCACGTCCCTTCACCCGCTTAGACTCGCCTGTGGGCAAAGAAGCAGACATTGTGCTGGATTGCTACCGGGTTGTTCGTGATCATATCCACGCTTACGGCAGCGATGGGATTGGTTCGTTGATCATTAGCATGACCCGCAACCTATCAGATTTGCTCAACGTCTATGTGTTAGCGCGTGAGGTTGGACTGACGATCAATACCCCCGATGGGTTGGTCTGTCGTGTGCCTGTCGTGCCGCTGTTTGAAACCATAGATGACCTAGAGCGTAGCCCTGACATCTTGCGTGATTTCCTCTCCCACCCGGTAACGCAGCGTAGTCTGCACTACCAAAACCCCGATAGCGAGCAGCCGGTGCAACAGGTGATGGTGGGATACAGCGATAGCAATAAGGATGGCGGCATTTTTGCCAGTTTGTGGACCCTGTACCGGGCGCAGGATGCGATGGCTGAGGTAGGGACATCTTGTGGGACACACATTCGTTTCTTTCATGGGCGTGGGGGGACGATTAGCCGCGGGGCGGGACCGACCCATCGATTCTTGCGGGCATTGCCGCCGGCTTCGCTCAATGGCAATTTGCGTATGACAGAACAGGGCGAGACGATTGCCCAAAAGTATGCCAACCGGCTCAACGCGGTGTACAATCTGGAGTTGCTCCTAGCAGGCACAACAGAAATTACCCTGCGCCACCAGTATGCCCCAGAGTCGTGTCCCGTCCTAACGCCTATCCTTGACCAGTTGGCGCATACCAGTCGCCAGTTTTACGAAACGCTCTTGACTACCGATGGCTTTTTGACCTTCTTTCAGCAGGCAACCCCGCTAGATGTCATCGAGGCAAGTCACATTGGCTCCCGCCCGGCACGCCGGACTGGGCAACGTTCGTTTGAAGATTTGCGAGCTATCCCCTGGGTGTTTAGCTGGAATCAAGCCCGCTACTACCTCTCTGGTTGGTATGGGGTCGGTAGTGCGCTAGACGATTTGGCAAAAACCCAACCGGATGGTTTCCAATCGCTCTGTACCAACATTCACGCCGAGCCAACCCTCAACTACATCTTGAGCAATGTTGCCACAAGCATCGCCACGGCGGATGTAGAGATGATGCGAGCATATGCCGAATTGGTAGAAGACGAAACGATACGGCAAAACATCTTTGATAAGATACTCCAAGAATATGAGAAGACCCGCCATATGCTTGAGCACATCTATGATGGACCATTGACAGAACGCCGCCCACGGTTGTTGCGAGCACTCAACCTGCGCCAAGAGGGTCTCCATTTGCTCCATCGCCAGCAAATCACGCTAATGCGAAAGTGGCGCATGCAAAAGCAAGCGGGGGAGCAGGACGAGGCAAACCAGATGTTGCAGCAGCTGTTATTGACGGTCAACGCCATTGCCAGCGGTCTCCGCACAACGGGATAGAGAGGGAGTTTCTTTCCTGGGTAGACAAGCATTGCTCTTCGCACCCCGCCCCTACCCTCTCCCCTTCACTGGTGTATGTTGGAGTGTTGCATGCGACATCTCACCGGGCAAGCCCCCATCCCCTGCCCTTCCCCCACTACGCGGGAGAAGGGAGTCGGAATCTCCCTCGCCCTCTGGGAGCGGATGCAGGAGGGAGAGGGGATGGGGGGATGGCTTCAAATGTACCTATTCACAATACTGTAGATTATTCCGATTGGTCAACACCCATTTTAAGAAACCGTCTGCTTGCGCGGGCGAAGCTGCCCCGTGTAATATATCCATTCTACCATCAATAATACCAGGGCTGCCAGCGCAAACCAAAGCCACACCGATTGCTGCTCCTCCTGTATACCCACGTTTGTACCTGCTCCTGTGCTCGCCGCTGCCGCTGTGTTGGGGATGTCTGGGGCGGCGGGAGCAGGGCGTGGGCGTAGGTCAGACTCGCGGGTGGTGCCGGTGTTGACGGCAAATTGCGCCTCGTAGATCGTCTGGTCATTGTGCTGCTCGCGTAGGGTGTACATCCCCGGTTCGAGCAGGTCCGTAAGTTCTAATGCCTGGGTACCACTGGGTATGTCAAAAGTGCGAGTTTGCCCATTGGGTACTTCTAGCTCCACTTTGCTGGCACGGGGGCTGATAGGTAGCAGGGTAGGTTGACCTGCCAGCACCGAAGCCGGGAGTGATTGCGGCACAAGTTGGCGTACCGTGCGGGCAGTCAGCAGGGGATAGACCAACCGCGTGGTCAATGGTGCGACATCAAATGCCCATATGGTAACGTTGCTCTGCCCTGTTGTCCCATGCAATATCAGAGGGGTGTTGTCCCATGTGGTCAAAAGTGGGTTTGCCCAGTCTGGCGGGGCAATACTTGCCACCTCACCAAAATCTACACTGTCTAGGTTGAGGTCTTCGAGCAACTCCTGCCCATACTCGGTAACAAAGGTTGTCCCACTCACCGGCTGCGTGGCTTGCACCGGGAGCAACGATGAGTCGGTTTCAGCGGTTGTCGGCGGGTTGATGACCAGCACACTGCCAGCAGGGTATTCGGTTGGTAGCGTGTTGTGAAAGATGTACAGGTCGGTGTCGGCACGTAGTGGTGAGGTGGCATAGTCGGTCAGGGGTATAGTGGCTATTTGCAGTTCTGGCAGGATAGCCAACACCCGTTGGATGGACTTGGTAGACTCGCTAAACTCGCTAGATTCGGTAGACTCGGTAGATTTTGAGACAATCAATGTGTTTATTTTGCGGGCTTGCGCTACCCCAATGCTGGCACGGTCATCAAGTTGAAGCGGGTCTTTGCCGTCAATTTCCGCATTGATAACGCTGATGCCCGGCGGTATATCCCAACTGTACTCTACCTCACCGTCCGGGTGCATCACGACAAGGTGAGTGTCAAGCAGTTCGCCATCACCAAAAATGCGAAAGGGGGTTGTCAGTGGCTCCTCGCCATAGTTGGCAAAGCGGGCATACAAACTGTAGCCAGCGTTCGCCTGCTTGCTGCGGGGGCGAGCAGCCAACGCAACAATAGCCCGGTTGGTTGGGTTCTCGCCAACGTGTATCCACTCCAACGGGGTCTCAAGTTGGGGCATATTGGCGGGGGGGGTGAGGTCGCTCAATACGACAATCTGCTCCCCGGTGGTGTTTGTGCTTTGCTGGTAGGCTTGCAAAGTGGTATGGGCAAGCGCGATAGCTTTGTCTAGGCTGCTTCCCGTGCCAATGGCTTCTAGGTCGTCGAGGGCAGCAGAGAGATTCGCCTGATGCTCAAAGCTGCCACTCGTCAGCAAGTGAGCTTGTGGTCCTGCTACGATAAGCGATATATGATCATTGGGAGACATATTGGCGATGTGCTCTTTTGTTCGCCGGCGAGCTGCGTCTAAGCGTGTGCCGATAGTGTCATCCCGTGCCGCCATGCTAGTAGACGTGTCTATGACTATCACGGTATGCTGGTTGCTGTCCAGTAGCCATTTGAACATTTGGGGGTAGACCAACGCACTGCTAATGAGTGCGGCAATGATAAGATGTAGCAGCAGTAGCAGCGTGAAGGGCAATCGGCGTTTGCGTTGGGCGCGGCGTGGTTCAGGCAGGTTTTGCCACAGGATAAGCGATGGTACCGTCATGCGCTTGAGTCGTTGGCGGCGCAGGTGGAGCCAAACTATGATAGGCATCGAGACGAAAAAGAGGAACCCTAGCGGGAAGAGAAAACTCATGAGGATTCCTTTCGCGTGAACTTGTGCCAGAGCAACCGCAGGGTTGTGCCAGTTTGCGCCGGGTCGTTGGGGGGCGTGGTAGATGCTGGCGGCGCAGGTAGTTTGGGTAGCTTGGGGGCAGGTGTGGGTTGGGGTAGCGGTTCGCCCTGCATCGTCAGTAACCGCATCATCGCCCCCTTCCACTGCTGCTTATTGGTGAAGTCTACCAATGGTAGGGGGAGCAGTGCGGGGGGCAGGCTGATCTGTTCAAGCAGCAACACGATAGGGTGGGGGCGTTCGCCCTTGTTTTCCCTCTCCGCTCCCTCTCCCCCCGCCCCCGCTGCCATAAAGGGCGAGGGGGAGCCGAACTCCCCTTCTCCCCTCGGTGGGGGAAGGGGCAGGGGATGGGAGGTAACGGGGTGGGGAATATACCGTTGCATCATCCCCCATTCATGCTCTAGCCACGCGGCAGAGACAACCAGCAACACATAGCGGCTCTGTTGGATGGCACGCGCCCGGCTGGTCCAGTATGACTCGTTGAGCGAGACTACACTGTCGCTAGTGGCGATGTGGTAGTCGGCGGCGAGCAGGTGGGGGACAAGGTAGCCCTCTGTCCACTGTTGGTCTTGGATATGGTAGCTAATGTAGGAGTCGTAGGTTAGCATAGATAATGGTTAATGATTATATGGTTAATGGTCTGTAGGTTTCTGAAAAATGAGAATATACTCGTGGGCTTTGTTGACGCGAAATACCGCTGGATAGCCAAGCGGACGCATGTTGTTGTATTCGTGCCGGCGATCCCAAATGATCAGGTCATCATAGATGAATCCAAGAGTTTGCATAAACGTTGCTATATCGCTGTGGAAGGGATAAAACGTATTCTTCTTGCGAAGGTCCATCACGATAATGCAGCAGTACCCACCGGGACGTAGGGTCGTATACACCAGTTCAAAGACCTGTTGCAATTGGTGCAAAAACTGTCGATAATCGTCAATAATCCCCAAGTCGCCATCGCGGTTCCCGTAGTGGCGGGTCTCTTTGGAGTCGGCGGTGCGTTTTTGATTGAGGATGTCCCAGTAGGGTGGCGATGTTACGACTAGATCAATCGTCTGTTCCCCCACATAGTCAAGCAACTGCAAGGCGTTTCCGTTGTGGATGGTTGTTGTCCCCGCTGCTTGCTCAAAGAGCAGCGATTGCTCACAGCGTCCCCTAGCAATAGCGGCGTATGCTGGTGAAAGCTCAACCCCAATGCCATGCTTGCCCTGGTGCTTGGCGGCAAGAACAGTGCTGCCTACACCAGCGAAGGGGTCAAGGATTGTTGTCTGCTGTTCATTGGTGAAAATGGCAATAAGGCGTGTTGCCAGTGCCATTGGGAACATAGCCGGGTGCCCAAGTGCCGTTTCCTCTGCTGTCTTGGCTATGTCGCTCCAAATAGAGATAGAGTATCGTGTCCACGTCTTGCCATCCAAATTGTTTGCTTGCTTGCGTGGGTTAGGAGTGGCACCATCGATGCTGTCTACTTCTGGTTGCGTTTGGGCAAAAAACGCCGTTTGATGGGTAGCTTGGTTGGTCATACTCATTGGTCTTTATTTACACAGGTGCAAGAAGTGAATACGCCCCGACTCCTCACCCGCTACAATGATCGTGTCTATGATGGCGCAGGAGAGCAACGGGCTTTCCGCGCTAAACGTGGTCAGTGGTTCTTGTGTGGCTCCATCCCACACCGTCAGCAGACCATCGGTGGCGGTGGAGAGCATACGGCTACCATCAGCTATTATTGCCACACAATTGACGGCAGTATGCTGCTGGTAGGTATGGAGCAGAGCGGGGGCATGGACATCCCATAACCGTAGGGTCATGTCTGCTGAGCCTGTCAGGAGTCTGCTCCCATCTTGGCTGAGGGCTAGGCTGTTGATACTTTCGGTATGCCCTTCAAGCGTTTGGTGTATCTTGCCTGTCGTGAGGTCATAGCTATGGAGTGTTCCCTCGTCTGTCGCCAGCAACAGGTGGTCGCTGGTGGGGATAGCAGCAATGGCTGTGACGGTGCCAGGGTGGTGTTCTAGCTCAAGCGTGTGCAATCGTTGGTGTTGGTCTAAGTCCCAGAAGGTCAAGCGGTAGTCATCTGTTACGGTGACAGCTTGGTTGCCATCTGGCAGGATAGTCAACGCCATGACCCAATCGTCATTAGTATCCAGCGTAGCTAGGAGCGTCTGTTGCTCAATGTCCCAGAGATGCAGTGGCTCATTGTAGGATGTAGAGAGGACACGGGTATTGTCGGGGTGCAATGCCAAGATGTTTACCCCGCTGTGGTGTCCCTGGAGCGTAGCAAGCAACGCCCCCGTTGTGGGGTTCCACAATTTGAGGGTAGCATCGTGGGAACCGGTGATAATCCACTGTTTATGGGTGGGGATGGCAATAGCCGTCACACCGGCACTATGCCCCTCAATAGATGATGGTATCTGCACACGCCCGATATTCCACTGGCGCAGAGTGCTGTCATAGGAGGTTGAGACGGCTCGTTGCCCGTCAATCGTCAAGGCTACGCCGTTGACTCCTGCGGTATGCCCCTCTAGGGTACGGAGGAGCTTTTGCCGTTCCACATGCCATACCTTGAGGGTTTGGTCAGCAGAGGCAGAGACAATTTTTCTGCCGTCTGGCGTAATCGCCACGGCGATAATCTCTTTGCTATGCCCCTCTAGCGTGGTGAAGATACGTTGTGCTGGTATATCCCAGACGTGAATACTGCGGTCTACTGAGCCAGAGACTGCCCATTTGCCATCCGGGGTTATACAGACAGTACGCACCCAGTCGGTGTGTCCCGCTAACGTAGTCAGCAACGTGCGGTTTTCTATGTCCCACAGCTTGAGGGTCGTATCGTTGGATGCTGAGATGGCATACTTGCCATCGGCAGTCAACGCCACCGAGCGAACGCGATCCTCGTGGCTCTCTAGCGTGACGACTAGCTGCATCGTCTGGAGATTCCAGAGCTTGAGGGTGTGGTCATCGGAGGCAGAGATGGCGGTCTGTCCATCGGGGGTGATACTGACCGACCAGACTCCGGCGGTATGCCCTTTGAGGGTACCAATGAGCCGCCGCTTGTCTACATCCCAGACCTTGAGCGTAGTATCGGCTGAGGATGAGATAGCCTGTTTCCCGTCAGGGGTGATGGCAATTGCCCAGACGCGATCTGTGTGGCCCTCTAGGGTAGCCAGCAAATCGCCAAAATCCATATCCCATATCTTGATGGTCAAGTCAGATGCGGTGATAGCGTAGCGTCCGTAGGCTGTCAGTGCCACGGCAACGGGGACATCGCTGTAGCTCTCAATTGTTCGCAACAGCCGCCGTCCGGGGGGGGTAAGGCTGGCAGTACTGGGTTTCAGCCAGGGTTGACCATCTTGTCGCTGGTCTATCTGTTCCAGCATTGTTTGTATGTTGGGCGAATCTTCCAACGATGCTAGCCGGCCGGTGAGTTGAGCGGCAAGCTGTTCTTTATGATGGATGAGCACAGGCGCAGCAATGCGGAGTCCATCACGCACCAAGTGATGAGGGGGCGTTGTTGGGATTGGGGTATTTGGTAAGGGTAGCTCTGGGTCAAAGTCAAGGAAGAGCGAATCGAGCGAGGATAGTTGCTCGTCCAGATCAGCTTCGCCAGCAGACTCAAAGTTGAGATGTTGGCACCTATCGTAGTCTGCTATGACGGCGTTTATATCGGTGGCATTGAGCTTTGCCTGTATCCAATCGAAGCTAAAGAGCAAGGTTTTCAATTCATCATGCAGCCCGGCTTCAAGCAGGTGATAGGTCAGATATTGCCAAAGGTAGCTCTCTGTGGGGGGCAGGTATACCCAGGGGATGGGAGCTGGGGGGAGAGTTTTCTTGTAGCTTTCTAGCAGGTTGCGGTGCAGCATTTTGGTATTGGGTTCGTGTTTGCTGATGTACGTTCGCTGGACATCATGGAGCATTATGTTCCAGTACTCATCTACGGCTATAAGCCGCCGGCTGGTGAGCAAGTCGAGGATGTCCTCGGCTTCTTCTCCCTCTATATCAAAGGTTGACCAGAGGTGTTTTACGACATCTGACGGGATGGGGGTATTTTCGGGGAAGATAGCCAGGGCAAGGTAGCATTGTTGCACCTGACGCTCTAGCATTTCTACACTGATGGAGATTGCCTGTATCTGGTTGGGGTAGGGATAGTCGGGAAACTTACGGCTAATCTTTTCGCTGTCTATAGTACGCATCCGGTGGAGCACACTGTTCCAACGGGTGGGGTTGGCGCGTATGATTGCCCCAAGCATGGAGAGGGCTAATGGGACATTGCCACACTCACGGGCGATACGCGAGGCGGTATCTGGCAGTTTTTCGTAGGCTACGCCGGTCCAGCGGGAAAGTAGCCGGTTGGCTTGGTTGTCGTTGAAGACGTAGATACGGTGCTCGGCAGCGCCGACCTTCTGGATAAGCTCGGCATCACGGGTGGTAATGAGCATACGGCAACGTTTGCCAAGCACATCAAAGGGGCTAATATGCTCTGGTTCCCATACGCTATCTAGCACCAGCAGACAGCAGCGGTCTTTCAGCATGTGGGCTAAGTAGGTGCGTCCTTCATGCTCATCGGTGTAAGTGCCGCTGGTATCGCCTAGTCTTCTGGCTACTGCCGCTTGCTTGAGCGTAGTCATCGGCATATGCCCCATAGTAATCCAGATAATGCCATCGGTAAAGGTCTGCTGAATTTCCGGGTCTTGTGTCAGGGCTATAGCCAACGTGGTCTTACCTATCCCGCCGATGCTTTGGTGCCCTACGCGCACGGTAGTACCAGTAATGGCGACCTTGCTCATATAGGAAAGCAGCATAAGTTTCAGGATGGTGATATCTTCCGGGCGTGGCAAATAGTGCGGGGGGAGTTCTGGCAACCCGCTAGGGGGATATTCGTATTGGGTATTGGGAGTTTCCGAGTTTTGCATAGAACTCGTACTGGTAATAGACATAAGAAATAATACAACAGGTTTAACGATGGGCTAGAAAGCCAGAAAAGATGGTATGACTGCTTCCTATCATTATACAACAAACGTACCACAGAAATCATTTACCTGCAACTTTTTGGGGCGGGATTACCAGGGTCATGTCTAAAGTCACACAATGATAAAAATTATAGCTTTTTTTTGCTCCCTCTCCCCCCTGCCCCCGCTCCCATAAAAGGGCGAGGGGGAACACCTGCGCGGTTCCCCTTCTCCCCTCGGTGGGACGCGGGGCGAGGGTATGGGGGGCATCGCCGATACACCCCCGCAAAAAACCTGCTTGACAAACCCTCTGGTTGTGTGGTATGCTTCTCTTGTCAAGGAAAGTTCGTAATGCTTTCCCCAAAGAAAAGAAATAATCTCATGAAACATACACCTGTTACAAATACACTCCTCGTAGTAATCGTAGTACTTATTAGCGTACTCCTCCTTATTGGGACGGAGAAATAAGCACCTGGGAGCAAAATTGTAGCAGTTGAAACCCATAGACCGAAACACCAAACCTCCCAGGAAACGGGGGGTTTTTTTAATGGGTTTTTTCATTATAGCCAGCAAAGGAGCAGGCAATGAAGCACACGATTACCGCAATCATCAATAAAATTATTGAGCTACTGGCACCGCAGCCCCAACCCGTTTTGGTCCCGGTTCGTAGTAGGGGACAGCGACCACGGCGATAAGCTACCAAACACGAGCGCAAGCTGAGGGGCAAGAGACAAGGGATGCAGAACGAGGAACGAGGGATGAGAGGTCATGTCAAAATTGCATAATGCTAAGGATTATAGCCCTTTTTTGCTCCCTCTCCCCCCTGCCCCCTCTCCCATAAAAGGGCGAGGGGGAGCCGCATCCCTTCTCCCCCCGGTGGGGGAAGGGGCAGGGGATGGGGGCTGACCGGACTTTGACATGACCCTAATAAGGGACAAGAAAACCAAGAGCAAACCAGGATCGACAGGAGACAAACTGTGTTATCTGATACCGTTAAACGAGGATATGAACGAGCACCCCACCGCAGCCTGCTGCGGGCAACTGGGCAAATCAAAGACGAAAGCGATTTTGAGAAACCTTTTATTGCTGTCTGCAACTCCTATCTGGACATCGTACCGGGACACGTCCACCTGCAAGAGTTTGGGCGTGTGGTCAAAGAAGCCATCCGCGCTGCCGGCGGCGTTCCCTTTGAGTTCAACACTATCGGCGTGGATGACGGCATTGCTATGGGACATGAGGGTATGCGCTTCTCGCTGCCGAGCCGTGAGATTATCGCTGACAGCGTGGAGACGATGGTACGGGCACATTGCTTTGATGCAATGGTCTGTATCCCAAACTGCGACAAGATCGTCCCCGGTATGCTGATGGGGGCTGCCCGTGTCAATATCCCGACTATCTTTGTCTCTGGCGGTCCCATGCTGGCAGGGCAGGATGAAGACGGCAACAAAAGCGACCTGATTACCGTCTTTGAGGCGGTGGGCAAACACTCCGCTGGCAAAATGAGTGACGAAGAACTGTTGCGCTTGGAGCAGATAAGCTGCCCAACCTGCGGCAGTTGCAGTGGAATGTTTACCGCAAACTCGATGAACTGTCTCTGTGAAGCTCTCGGCATTGCGCTGCCCGGCAATGGCACCATACCCGCTGTTGCCCCAGAGCGTCACGAACTAGCCCGGCAAGCTGCCCGGCAAATTATGGTGCTGTTGGAGCAAAAGACCTGCTTCCGTGACATCGTGACGGCACAGGCGATAGACAACGCTATGGCACTGGATATGGCAATGGGCGGCAGCACCAACACCATTCTGCATGTGCTGGCACTGGCACAGGAAGCTGATGTCACCTATCCCGTTGCCCGCTTCAACGATGTGTCAGACCGCGTACCACATCTGGCGAAAGTTTCTCCCGCTTGGGATGGCACCCGCCAATGGCACATCCAAGATGTGCATAACGCAGGGGGTATCCCGGCTATTCTGGCAGAAATCGCCAAATCCAGCGATATACTCCATCTTGACCTGCCTACCGTCACTGGCGCACCGCTGCGCGAGACGATACAGCAGGCAGAAAACCGTAACCCTGAATGTATCCGCCCGGCATCGAATCCCCATACCGAACGGGGAGCACTGAGCGTCCTCTTTGGCAATCTCGCCCCCGAAGGGTCTATCATCAAGGTAGGCGCGGTAGACCAGCATGAAATGCGTTTTACCGGACCTGCCAAGTGTTTTGACAATGAGGAAGCCGCAACTAATGCCGTGGTCAATGGTAAGATACACCCTGGCGATGTCATCATCGTGCGCTACGAAGGTCCCCGCGGGGGTCCGGGTATGCGCGAGATGCTCGCCCTAACCAGTATGGTCAAAGGCATTCCCGAACTGAGCAGCACAACAGCCTTGCTCACCGATGGACGCTTTAGCGGCGGCACACGGGGGTTGTGTATTGGACACATTAGCCCCGAAGCCGCAGAAGGAGGTCCCATCGCCATGATCCAAGATGGCGACATAGTACGCATAGACCTAGCCAAGCGCACGTTGGAAGTAGACCTTAGTGCTGAGGAGATGGAAGCGCGGCGGGCGGCATGGACTGCCCCCAAACGCACCTACACCCGCGGCTGGTTGTCGCGGTATGAACAACTCGTTACCAACGCAAGTATGGGGGCAGTGTTGCAAGCCTAATGCCAAAGGGAACACCTGCCCGGTCCCCCTTGCCAAAGCGTATAGGAACTATGCGCTCCCATACGAGATATATTTGTAGAGTACACTAATTTTTCGATTACCGTTTACCGATTTGAGGAGGAAAATACGTTATGTCGGAATCACGAACCGGCGCACAGATTATGTGCGAAGCCCTCATCCGCGAGGGCGTAGAAGTGATGTTTGGTATCCCTGGTGGCACCATGATGCCCTTCTACCACGCTATGCACGACTACCCAGAAATACGCCACATTCTCTGCCGCCACGAGCAAGGAGCGGGGCATGCTGCCGATGGCTACTCCCGCGCTTCTGGCAAGGTGGGGGTCTGTCTTGGCACGAGCGGTCCGGGGTCTACCAACCTCGTGACAGCCATTGCTAATGCGTATATGGATAATACCGCTATGGTTGCCATCACTGCCCAGGTTAATCAAGCCTTGATTGGGCGCGATGCCTTCCAAGAGACCGACATCACTGGCATTACGATGCCAATTGTCAAGCACAACTATCTGGTCAAGAACATTGAAGACATCCCGCGGGTGTTTAAGGAAGCCTTCCACATTGCCAGCACTGGTCGCAATGGTCCCGTCTTGATTGACGTGTCCAAAGACACCATGCAGTCCAGTGGTATCCCCAACTGGGATGTAGAGATTGACCTGCCGGGTTATCATCCAGATATAATGGAGACGGAAAACATCCAAGCTGCAATTGATATGCTCACGCAGGCAAAGAAACCGCTGCTCATGATTGGCAATGGGGTTATGCTTTCTGGTGCTGCTGAAGAGGTTCGCCGCTTTGCAGAACGCACCGGTATACCTGTCGTCACCACCCTGCACGGTATAGGGGCTTTCCCTGAAGATCACCCCCTCAGCCTCGGTATGCCTGGCATGCATGGCTGGGTACATGTCAATCGTGCCATTCAAGAGTGTGATGTGCTTTTCAACGTAGGGACACGCTTTGATGACCGCGTGACAGGCAAGGCAAGCACCTTTGCCCCCCATGCTCGCGTCATTCACGTTGACATAGACCCAGGCGAAATTGGCAAGAATGTCAAAGTAGAAGTGGGCATTGTCGGGGATGCAAAGCAGGTGTTGCAAGAGATGACCGCCATTATGCCAGAGAGCGAGCACACCGAATGGCTCAAGCATATACGGGAGATGCAAGACAAGCATCAGCCCAAACAACAGTATTTGAAGCGTCCCGATACTGCCGCGCTGATGCCGCATGATGTCTACAACGCCATCACAGAGTTTATCAACGAGAAGGGCAATTACCGGGTGGTGACTGACGTGGGGCAGCATCAGATGTGGGCTGCCCAAATTCTGGACTGGTACAAACCCCGCACGCACTTTACCAGCGGCGGTCTTGGCACAATGGGCTTTTCCGTCCCCGCTGCGCTAGGTGTAGCGGTTGCCTGCCCCGATGATACCGTGTGGGTTATCGCTGGCGATGGTGGGTTCCAGATGACCAACCAGGAAATTCAGACGATGGTACAAGAGGGCATCAAGAATGTGAAGATTGCCATTATCAACAACGCCTTCTTAGGGATGGTGCGGCAGTGGCAAGAACTGTTCGAGAACAAACGCTACAGCGGCACCCCGCTCACTGGTCCAGACTTTGTGAAACTAGCAGAAGCCTATCGCATCCATGGCATTGCCGTTGAAAATACCGATGAGGTAGAACGTGCCATCCAGGAAGCCTACAACCATGACGGTCCTGTGTTGTTAGACTTCCGCGTTGAACGAGAGGTCAACGTCTTCCCAATGGTGCCGCAGGGCAATAGCATTGGCGAGATGCTCACCGAAGCCCCGCCAAAAGAAACCGTGGAAGCCTAAGATACACTAAGCAGTGAGGAGAGTTTTTATGAACAAGCATACAATTGTCGCCCTGATGCAAGACCAGCCCGGTGTGCTGACTCGCGCCGTGAGTCTGTTTCGGCGACGTGGCTATAATATCGCCAGCCTGACCGTTGGACACACCGAGACCCCCAACATTAGCCGCATGACTGTCGTGGTCGAATCGGATGAGGTAGAGCAGGTGGTGAAGCAGCTCTACCGGTTGGTTGAGGTCGTGGATGTGACCGATGTTACCCATGAGCAGACGGTTGATCGGGAGATGACGCTGATCAAAGTGGGCGTGGTCAATGGCAACCGTGCCGAGATTGTCGCGCTGTGCAACGTCTTTAATGCCAAAGTGGTAGACGTGGGTCCCCAGTCTATGATCATTGAGATGACTGGCACTCCATCAAAAGTGGAAAACTTCATTGAGGTGATAGAACCCTTTGGCATCACCGAGATGATGCGAACCGGTGTTATTGCTATGGTGCGTGGGGCAAAATCTAGCCACGCTATGGCGAACGTTAGGGGCAATGGACATATGCCGGTGAAGGCGTAGGGGCAAGAACACCCGCTCCCCCTGCCCCCGCGAGGGGGAGCCGCAGGCACGGGTCGCTTACGCTTCCCGCTCGTCTCGCGGCGAGACGCGGGGTAGGGGATGCGGGGGCAGCCCGGAAACACCCTCTCCCCCCTGCCCCCTCTCCCATAAAGGGCGAGGGGGAGCCGCAAACTCCCCTTCTCCCGCGTGCGGGGGAAGGGGCAGGGGATGGGGGCAGCCCGGAAACACCCGCTCCCCCTGCCCCCGCGAGGGGGAGCCGCAGGCACGGGTCGCTTACGCTTCCCGCTCGTCTCGCGGCGGGACGCGGGGTAGGGGATGCGGGGGCAGCCCGGAAACAGGACAAACAATAAGATAGGTGTATATAATCTAATCAAGAGGTAAGGAGAAACAACGTCAGTGGCAGAGATTTTCTATGAAAACCAAGCGGATATAGAGCGGCTACGCAACAAGCCCATTGCCATCATTGGCTATGGCAGCCAGGGACACGCCCATGCCCTCAACCTGAAAGACAGTGGGCTAGATGTACGGGTTGGTCTGTATGAGGGCAGCAAAAGCTGGAGCAAGGCAGAAGCCGCCGGGCTGCGCGTGTGCAGCGTGAGCGATGCGGCAAAAGAAGCCAGTATGATTATGATGCTGGTGCCAGATACGTCACAGGCTGCCATCTACAAAGACCACATCGAGCAGCACATGGGCGCAGGTAAGACGCTGATGTTCTCGCACGGCTTCAATATTCGCTTTGGGCAGATCGTCCCGCCAAAGGATGTAGACGTAAGTATGGTTGCCCCCAAAGCCCCAGGACACCGTGTCCGTGAAGTCTTTGTACAGGGGGGTGGGGTACCGGGGTTGGTAGCCGTGGAGCAGGATGCATCCGGGGGTGCATGGGAAGACGTACTAGCCTATGCAAAGGGCATGGGACACACCCGCGCTGGTGTGCTGAAGACGACCTTTGCTGAAGAGACGGAAACGGACCTGTTTGGTGAGCAGACGGTGCTGTGTGGCGGTGCCAGCGAACTGGTCAAAGCGGGGTTTGAAACACTCGTTGAAGCGGGCTACCAGCCGGAAGTTGCCTACTTTGAATGTATGCATGAACTCAAATTGATTGTAGACCTCTTCTACCAGGGTGGTCTCAACTTCATGCGCTACTCGGTAAGCGACACGGCAGAGTATGGCGACTATGTATCTGGTCCAAAGGTGATCAATGAGCAATCAAAGGCGGCTATGCGGCAGGTGTTGGCAGATATTCAAAACGGCGCATTTGCCGAGGATTGGATAGACGAAAACCACAAGGGTCGCCCCAACTTCAACGCCATGCGGCAGCGTGATGTTGATCACCAGATAGAGCAGGTTGGGCGTGAGCTACGCCGGATGATGCCGTTCGTCAATCCGCGGGAGGAGACCCCCGGCAGCGGCGGGGCGTAGGGATAGAACACCCGCTCCCATCCCTGCTTTACAAGGGTAGGTCTACCGGGCAAAGCTCACCACGGAGTCAAATGGAGTCCGGGCAAGAGATTCCCGACAGAAACGCAGAGGCGCAGAGGCGCAGAGACCGGGCAAACTCTCGCCCCTTGCCCTGCGTTCCACAAAACGAGCCGCGAGGGGCGGTGAGCGGCGAGAATGAACCGCGAGTGTCAACGAGCGGTGAGGGGCGAGGGGGAGCGGCAGGCACGGGTCGCTTACGCTTCCCGCTCGTCTCGCGGCGGGACGCGGGGTAGGGGGATAGGGGGCTGCCCGAAGGGGCTGGGGATGGGGGCAACAGATCACCCTCTCCCCCCCGCCCCTTCTCCCATAAGATGTGCTGGTGATGCTTAATGAGCACCGCCCCCGCATCCATAGTCAGTATTGGGATGTCCCTGATCTTGTGGTTGAAGTGTTGTCGCCTGCAACACAGCACACAGACCGCACCCAAAAGCTGCGAGAATATGCCCAAGCTGGCATCGCAGAATACTGGATAGTCTCACCAGAGACCAAAACTGTGCAATGTTCCTGGCTAGAGCCAGACCGCAGCAGCTATACCAACGAGCCACTCGTTGCCAACGGGACAATCCCGTCACACCTGTTGCCAGCACTGAATCTAGCCATTGCTACGATATTTGAGGATGTATAAAGGACGTACCAGAAGGATGTACACGTATGCTATCTGACCTTACCGGCGGCAGTCGCAAAGGACTGCCCACCACAACTGATACCAATGATACCAAAGATGGTCTTACGGGGATTATTACCAACAACCCCAGGGTTTCGCATCACCTGGACGATGTACAACGCATCGTACAGACGAACGAAACGCTGGTGGTTCAACAATGCAACCAACCAGCGTTTTTTTATCGGGTCATTCGTAGTGTTATTGTAACGTAATTATGGGCATGGGCGTATTGCAGCCATGCCCCCTTATCAGGAAGGAGTAACGAACTATTATGGAGGATCATGTACGTATTTTTGACACGACCCTGCGTGACGGCGAACAGTCACCCGGCTGCACGATGAATCTGGAAGAAAAGATGGAAGTAGCTCGCCAGTTAGCCCGTTTGCATGTAGACATCATCGAGGCAGGGTTTGCGGCAGCTTCGCCCGGCGATTGGGCAGCAGTTCACCAGATAGCGCAGGAGATAGGCACTCCTGATGGACCAGTTGTCGCTTCACTGGCGCGTGCCGTGAAAGACGATATAGACAAGGCATGGTCGGCAATACAGCCGGCAGCAAAGAAACGCATACACACCTTCATCTCAACATCCGACATCCACATTGAGCACCAGTTGCGCTCTACCCGTGAGGTTGTGCTGGAGCGGGCGCGGGAGATGGTATCCTATGCCAGATCGCTGTGTGATGATGTGGAGTTTTCCCCGATGGATGCCAGCCGTTCCGATTTCCCGTATATGTACCAAGTGCTGGCAGTGGCGATTGAAGCGGGCGCAACCACGTTGAACATACCCGACACGGTAGGCTATGCTACCCCCGAAGAATACGCCGAGATGATCGCCGGTATCCGCAAGAACGTACCGGGGGCTGACAAGGTGATCATCTCTACCCATTGCCACGATGACCTGGGGCTGGCGGTAGCCAACAGTTTGGCGGGGGTCAGTGCGGGTGCTCGCCAGATTGAATGTACCATCAACGGCATAGGCGAACGGGCAGGCAACGCCTCGCTGGAAGAGGTGGTGATGGCACTGCACACCCGCAAGCAGTTTTTTGGCTTGGAGACGCGCATCAACACCCGCGAACTGGCACGTAGCAGTCGCATGCTGAGTTCGTTCATTGGCATACCGGTGCCGCCCAACAAGGCGGTGGTAGGGGCTAACGCCTTTGCCCACGAGTCGGGTATTCACCAAGACGGCATTATTAAGAATCGTATGACCTACGAGATTATGAGTGCCGAGACCGTTGGGTTAGATAGCAACGTTTTGGTGATGGGCAAGCACAGCGGGCGACACGCTTTCCGTGAGCATATTGAGCAGATGGGCTATAACCTGCCAGAAGAAGACTTCAATCACGTTTTCGTGCGCTTCAAAGAGCTGTGCGACAAGAAAAAGAAGGTGGATGACCGCGATATTGAGGTATTGATAGCCGGCGAGACGCAGCGCACACCGGAAATCTACGCCCTGGAGCAGGTGCAGATTACCAGCGGCACCACCGCCATACCCGTTGCGACAGTCAAGTTGCGCTGCCCCGATGGTGAGGTACGCATTGATAGCCAGTATGGGACAGGTCCTGTAGATGCGGTATACAAGGCGATCAACCGCATTGTGCAGAAACCTAACGAGCTGATCGAGTTTGCCATCAATGCGGTGACAGAGGGCATAGACGCAGTAGCTGAGGTGATAGTGCGTGTGCGCGACCAGGGCGCACCAACCAATGGCAATGGCGAAAATCAACATTCCTATGCCCACAGACCGCCTATCTACAGCGGCTATGGGGTAAACACTGACATCATGGTTGCCTCTGCTGAGGCGTATATGGGGGCGTTGAACAAGCTGCTGGCAGCCCGTGGCGAGCGCATCAAGGCGGAGGAGGCTGCCTATGCTGCTGGCTACGATAAGGAAACCCCAAGCTATGCAGAGGATTCGTTTGCCAAGAACATGCGCGAGGAGACAACTAGCTGATATGCTTACCCGCTCCCCCCTTGCTACATATGAGGGCAACTGTGTACCCTCTCCCCCTGCCCCCGCTCCCATAGGGCGAGGGGTCGGGACATACCTCCGC
>CAYPHM010000016.1:0-51929 GCA_964410555.1 uncultured Chloroflexaceae bacterium
CCTGCCCCCTCTCCCATAAAAGGGCGAGGGGGAGGAGCACCTGCCCGGTTCCCCTTCTCCCCTCGGTGGGGGAAGGGGCTAGGGGATGGGGGGAACCGATTCCCCTTCTCTCCGCGGTGGGACGCGGGGCTAGGGGATGGGGGGCTGCCCGGTGTTCATTCCCCTTCTCCCCCTACGGTGGGACGCGGGGCTAGGGGATGGGGGGAACCGATTCCCCTGCTCCCCTCGGTGGGGGAAGGGGCTAGGGGATGGGGGGGGGAAAGCCAGCCCATCTTCCATCATTCATTGACAATCCTGTTGTCCATCGTCTATACTATGCACCATACAACAATTGTTGGATAGAGCAACGCTGCCACATCATACAAACGCCAATATAACGACCCAACAACAAGAAAGTACCAAGACCTCAATGGAAATTGAAGCAAAATTTCGCATTGCTGATGCCAGCGTATTCACCCATCTTGTCACGCTCCAAACGCTTGGAGCCTATACACTCCGCGTGGAAGAACAGACGGTCCATCAGCGCAACACCTACTATGATACGAGTGAGCAACTCCTATCCCAAGCACGCTATGGGCTACGCACCCGTGAAGCAAAGGGGAAAACGCTCGTTACCCTCAAGGGTCCTAACCTTTCACAGCGGGGCATCCAAGAGCGAGCAGAATGGACTATGGAGACGGACAACCCCGACCCCCACACTTGGGACAATGACGAAGCCCGTAGCCAAGCCCTGGCTATTATCGGGGATACCCCGCTCATCCCCCTGCTCACAATGGAAACCCAACGCCGCCATATCTACGCAATGCAACACACCAGTGATCATGCTATTGCGGAGCTATGTTTAGACGAAGTGACCATCTTTGCCGGCGGACAAACAACATCATTCTGTGAACTGGAAATCGAGCTACTCAACGATGCTTCCCATCGTGATCTTGATGCCCTGATTGCAGCATTGCAAGTACACCATACCCTGATACCAGAACCACGAACAAAACTGGAACAGGGACTAGCATTATTGGAGGAAACGACATGATACCAGAACAACTCCTTACCCAACACTCGGTAGATGTGGCACACACCCGTCACGTTGCCGCCCTCTCGCTTGCCCTCTTTGACGCAGTGCAAAAACGCTGCGACCTGCCCGGTAAAGCCCGTCCCCTGATGGAAGTGGGGGCATTGTTGCACGATGTGGGAATGGCAGCAGACCCACCCAACCACAACATCACCGGGCGCGACATCATCCTAGACACCGACCTAGACGGCATGGATGAAGAACAGCGGGCGATTATCGCCTGTATGGTCGCCTTCCATCGCAAGAAGGTTCGCCCAGAAGCAGAACCTGCCTACCTGCGGCTTGGCAAAAAAAACCGCCGCATTGCCCTCGCTTTGGCATCCCTATTGCGCGTGGCAGATGGGCTAGACTATTCCCACACCCAGACAACCTGCATCACCGAGTGTACTGTGAAGAATAACCAGGCGGTTATTATGGTCGCTGGTCCGTATAGTGACGAAGATAGTGTCCGTGCCAACAAAAAAGCAGACCTATGGCGCAAAATGCTAGACTTACCGGTGACTATTCTCCAGGCTCCCCCGGAAGAGACCACACTACAACCCCCGGTACCACAAGCAGATGCCATACCAGCAGCAACGCAGAGCAACGTTGCGACAAAGACCGTCCCATCCCCCCAAGCAGAAGTCGTCATTGCAGATGCTCTCGCCCCCACAACCCATCACAACGATACCCTAGCCGAGGTAGGGAGACGGTTGTTGCGCCGCCATATGCAACGGCTATTGCGAGAAGAAGCCGGTGCTCGCGCCGACAAAGACATTGAAGCGGTGCATGAGATGCGGGTTGCTACCCGCCGTATGCGAGCTATCCTGCCACTGCTAGAAGATGTTGCCCCACGTAAAGAAGTACGCACATTTCGCAAACGTATCAAGAATATTGCCCAGGATTTAGCAGGGGTACGAGACTGTGATGTCTTTCTCCAACAGGTCAACGGCTATATCGCCACCTTGCCAGAAGAGAACCGCCCGGCTATGGAAGTCCTCACTACCGCCATCCAGCGGGAGCGTGATATTGCCCGTTCGCATATGCTTACCGACCTCGATTCGCAACGCTACGCCAACTTCAAGCGAGATTTTGCGACATTCATTACCAATAGCACAAGAACGTGGAATATCACAACGCGCATTTGTGATATAGCTGGTAGTACCATATGGCAACGCTACGAAAACTTGCGGGCTTATGAAATACGCATCTCAATGGATATGGAAAGGCTTATGAACCTGCATGAAGATGAGGATGTCGTGTTGCACGATATGCGAATCACCGGCAAGCGACTGCGCTATGTATTGGAAATCTTTAGTGAGCAGGCAGGGGATAAGGCAAAAACTGCCCTTGACCCGCTGGTAGCCCTACAAGATTGTTTGGGGATTATCCAAGATGTATCGGTAGCAAAAGGGTTTGTTGCCAATCTCAAGGTCAGTGGTGAGCGACAACGTGCAGCACTAGACGGATATGTCGCAAGCCGTGAGCAAGACCGCAAAAACCAACTTGCCCAACTGCCCAAGCTCTGGCAAACGATGACGAGCAAGACCTACCAGCGCAAGCTGATGGACGTTATCATCGCCCTGTAGGGAGCAATGATCAGCACCACCATTATCGCCATTGTAGCCCTGCCGCTGATCTTCTACCTGCCAGGGTTCCTGTTGAACTGGGCTATCCCTGCATCAGCCCCCTATGACCCGCTGGAACGCCATTACGAGCGGGTCGTTGTCAGCATGCTGGTCAGTGGGTGGTTGGCATTTGTGCTGGCAGAACTACACCTCTTTTCCCTTTGGCTTTTGCTTGTATTGTTAGTTGTGCTATGTGGAGGATTGATTCTCGTTGCCCGGCGAAACCCCTCTCCCCCTAGCCCCCGCTCCCATACCGGGCGAGGGGGAACCACTGCCGACTCCCTTCCCCCCACAGTGGGGGAAGGGCAGGGGATGGGGGGCAAAGGATGGCGATGGGGGGAGATTGCCGAATGGCTCGCCTATGCCGCTATTGGCATAGTAGCATTGCTGCTTGTGCTGCCGCCGTTTGAGGTCATCTTGGGGGTACGAGATGCCGGTGTGTATAGCAACACTGGCATTGCCATAGCCCGCACGGGCGGCATTATCCAGCATGACGACCTGCTCGCTAACCTTGCCCAAGCTGCCCAATCCCCCGACCCCGCCATACGCGGTCCCGCCGAGCAAGCCATGTCCAATTTCCTGGGGGTGCAACACCCAGAGCGGTTTATCGCCACCCGGATGCGAGCCGCCGGCTTCTTTATCAATGAGGGGGATGCAACAGCAGGGCGCGTCACACCACAGGGCTTTCACCTGCTGCCCGTATGGATCGCCATCCTCACCAGTGTGCTTGGCATCACCGGGGGACTAGCAGTGCCGGGCGTGATGGGGGTCATGGGGGTGTGGAGCGTGGGTATGCTAGGGCGACGGTTGGCAGGCAGGCGGGTGGGGGTGTTTGCCGCATTGTTCCTCGCCCTCAATGCGGTGCAAGTGTGGTTTGCCCGCTACTCTACCTCAGAGACAACCATGCAGTTTCTTACCTTCGCCGGGCTGTATGCTTTTGCTACCTTTCAGGCATGGCGACTGCGCGACCAGTCCAGTGCCGATGTCCCCCGTAGTATCCCCATCTTCTATGCCGCCATTGCCGGCGTTGCCTTTGGACAAATTGTCCTGACCCGCATAGATTTCTTCTTAGTTGTTGCCCCCATTTTGCTCTACCTACTCTACCGTTGGTTGAGCCATACATGGCATAGGGGACACACCGCACTCGCCCTCAGTTTGGGGGTGTTGCTCATCCACGCCGGGCTGCATGTGCTCTTCATTGCGCGAGCATACTTCTTTGACACCGCCTACGCCCGCCTACAAGACTATGCCATTACTGCCTATGCTGCCTTACCCTTCCTCACCCCGCTGCTACGCGAGGTCTACCACACCCGCACGGGTAGCCCACTCAAAGACCCGCTCGCCCTGTGGCGTGAACTTGCAGTCATAGCAATGGCAATAGGGGCATTGTTGGCATTGTGGCGATGGAATGGCAGTATACACTTTATCACCCGACTAGCGCAACGATGGCAGGTTTGGCTACGGGCAGGAATGGCTATTGGCATCCTGCTACTCGGTATGCACACCTACCTCGTCCGCCCCCAAATACTCTCACGCGAGACCCTCGCCGCCATCCCCGGCTGCCTATCCCCCCAACAATTGCAAGCCCCACAAGGCGCATGCCTCACCTTGCAAGGCTACATTGGCGCACCAATAGCCATCCCCCAACCCCAACCCACCCTCGATCCGGTGAACATTCGTCAACAAGACCCCGTAGGCTACTATACCGCCGGCTTTCTCGCGCTCCTTAGCCATATGGAGCAAACCGACTCACGCGCTGCCATAGTTGAGGTTGAGGGGTATAGAGACCGTCTCCTCGCTATTGCGGAGCAGATAGCCCAAACGGGAGAAACCCCCACACTCGTAGCGCAACGAGACGCGATCATCAGCCAACTAGACCCCATTTCCCAGGAGGTCATCGGCTTCTCCTTTGATCAGCTATGCGTGCTCAATATCCCCACCCCCAAGATAGACGACAAGTACGTCATCCCTATGGCAAATATGGTACGGGTGGGGTGGTACCTCTCGCCGCTTGGCATTGCGCTAGGGATACTAGGGTTTGCGCTCTGGTGGTGGCGTGGATTGCGCCAGACATCGTGGCTCTTTCTCGTAGTGGGGTTTGTTGGCACCTTCTTCTACATACGCCAAACCTACGGCACCAGCGACCAAACCTACATCTACATCCTGCGCCGCTTTGTGCCTATCGCCTACCCTGCCTTGTGTTTGGGTATTGCCTACGCGCTCGGCGTGGGGAGCCATCGGCTATCGCTGCTCAATGGGGTGCGCTGGTCAATCGTGGCGGTGTTGGTAGCATTCTTCGTCTGGACTGGCAGACCCATCTATCACCATACTGAGTATGCCGGTGCCGTCAACCAACTTGAGACAATGGCATCACAGGTTGAGGATGATTCCATTCTGCTGATGCGCGGGGGCGGTCCTTCGTATGGGGCATTTCGTGATGTGCCAGACCTTGTGGCTACCCCCCTGCACTTTATCTATGGGCTAGACGCGCTAACGATAAAGAGCAGCAATCCAGCTGCCTATGCCGATCCACTGGCGGCACAGATACGCCGCTGGTATGAGCAGGGACACGCCGTCTATCTCGTTTTGAGTGCCAGCGGGGGCGATGCTATCCCACCGGGCTTTGCGCTTGAGCCAGTGGGGGAGATGACGCTTGACCTACCAGAGTTTGAACAGTTGACCAATCAGAAACCGCGCAATGTATCGCGTCTAGTCCTGCCAATGGCAATGTACAAGCTCATCCCACAACCTGACGCAACGGGGGTGCTACCCATGCCCCTCACTGCTACCGATGTGGCAGCACAAGTACGCGGTTTCTATCTCGCCGAGGGGACAACAAACCAGACAACACCAGATACGACTACCTATGCCTGGACTGACGGCAACGCAATATTGCGTATTCCCTGGCAGTCACAGGCGCATACTATTCCCCACACCCTCACGATACAACTTGGCGGCGGTGAGCGTCCAGAGCATCTCGGCGCAGCAGAGGTCTGTCTGTCGCTTGTGCCAGCAGATACCCCCGATGCCCCCGCTTTTCCGTTGGGGTGTTTGACAGTGGACAGCACAATACAGAGCTACCATGTGGTACTTGACAGTGAGAGCATACCTGATATGCCAACGCATACGGGGGCTATGCTGTTGCGCTTGGAGAGCGAGCCGTGGGTGCCAGCAGAGGAAGACCCTCGCCAGATAGACCAGCGGGTTGTGGGGGTACAGTTTGGCGGGGTTGATATAGCCCCCTGAGAGATGGGGGCGGCACGGAGAGGTTACGGACTTTACGTCTGTTCTATCAGGGCTATTTCTTCAGGAGTCAGACCATACAATATGTACACGATTTGGTCAATGAGCCTGTCTGTCGCAGAGCGTTGGTACTCAAGAGCCGCAATCTGTGGCTGGTACTGGTCATAAATGGAGAGCATATCTGTGAGGTGCTTTACCTTTCCAAGTTTGTATTTCAGCAACCACTGCCACTGATCACGGGTTATCCGACCAATATCCTCATCAATCGTGAGCGTTTCCCCATGCAAGTTGCCTAACACTTTCGCAGCGTCATTGGTTGCCTGTGCTTTTTTCGTGCTAGGGTTCCAAAGTTGGCGAGTTTTGCCCAACGAGTTCCAGTCATTTGTGGTCATAATGCCCTCTAGGTCAGTCAGTAGGTGGGTAAGCTGCTGTTGGTGTTGCTGATTTAGATCGATCATCTGTTGGGCAAGATGCGCTAAGAGATCATGCACAACATCGGATTGTTCCTCACCCCCTGTTGCCCCTTCAGCAAAGGCAAGAAATTGTCCAGTATCATCTATCGGCAGCAGGGTTGTGAGGGTTTGTCCTAGCGCACTGGTACGGAATAGGGGTACATCTTGCAACGTTGCCAATGGAGCATCTTTTTTCGTCATGGCTTCAGCTTGGGTGATGAGGTTATGCACCCGTTGCTCCCGTTCCTCTTGCGGTGTGGTGAATTGGATGCGGCGTATGGGCAATATCCGTAGTTGTGGGGACTGAAATTGATAATAATCACCGCTCATTTTCAGAGCACCAAAGTATTGTTTGTAGACCCAACTCATCAAACGTGAGTTACATAAGCTACCAATGCTTAACATAGTGTAATGTTGATGGTTATGTATGGCAAAGTTTGTATTCAACGAAGCATAATCACCATCGGTATCAATAAACCCCTCAATTGTTAGAGCTATTTTAGCAAAAATAATTTTTTGTTTTGTATATTGGTCTCTTCTGTTTTGTGAAATTACCGCGGTATCTTTAGCAAGAACGGGATAATGATATTGGTTATGTTGGTGGGTCATGGACTCATGTCCCCAAAGCGTATGGAAACGGTCTATTAGTCCAGTATTGATGACTTTCCAATGCGTATCAAGGGCAGGTGCTGGATTTTCAGCAATATATGGCGTATAGCTATCGGAATCCGAAGGGGTAGAGGATGCATTTACTTGAGCTATTTCACTCAAGTTTTTGGAGATGCCGGCTATTTTTTGTACCGTTGTAATACCTTCACTGACCAAAAAGCTCCACACATAATCCGGCAACTGTTGCAACAGTTGTGATGATTGCTGTGTGGTCTTTTGGTCATCTCCCAGGAATTGTTGTACAAGCACTTGATATTCAGAGTTTTTCAACCCTTTTTCAATAACAGATACAACAGGATATACTGATGGGTCTTTAAAAACAGCTATTCTGGAAAAATCTCCGAGAAGGTAAAAGGTATGATGTTGTATAATATAATTTCTTAGCGCAAATCCATAGGGAGAGGCAAGATATTTATTTGGGGTAATAACTCCAACTCGCCGCGTTTCATAGGTAAGCAGCAGGGATTGTTCTATGAATAAAACATATATATCGTAAGCCCCTTTTGCACACATAAACAGCTTTTTCCAGTATTTCTTTTCGTATTCACTGAGTGTTTTGTTGAGTTCGTTTGCGTTGATATATGGTGGATTACCCACCACCCCATCAAACCCGCTCTGTTCGCGCAAAAAGACCTGGGGATACTCCAATTCCCAATGGAAAAAGTCGTGTTGTGCGGCAAGTGCTTGCGCTTGGGTAAACCACGGTTCTTGTTGTAATTGCTCCCATGTGTCTGTATTTGGTGATTTAGCATAATAATCACCAAGAGCAGTCAATACTTGACTATACTGCTCCTCCGTCACCGGGTTTCCCAAGTGGTGACTGACCCAGACGTTCGCAACCCTACGAAATGGCGCACTGTACTTCCGAAATGCAGCATAGGCGGTTTCTTTTGCCTTGACCTGTTCTGGGGATTCATTGGGTAATGCAGCAATACGTTGGAAATATTCCAGAATTTGCTCTTTCACCTGCCCAAATAGTTGCTCAAATAACCCCATCTGGCGAGTTTGTCCATTGCCATTGCCATTACTATTCCCATTGCCATTACTATTCCCATTGGCTGTAGACGGTTGTCTCAATCTGCCCAAGTGTTCCATACGCGCCCCGACCAGACTATTCCCCACCCGCAGGTGGTGGTCCAAGAACGCGAGCGAGCGGTCTTGGGATAGGGTAGAGAGCCACAAGGCGAGTTTAGTCAGTTCCACTGCCAGTGGGTTTAGGTCTACGCCATAGATGCAGTGCTCAACCAACTCTCGCTCGGATTCTGCAACCTCTGCTTCTGTCGGTTTGCACCAAGCAAGATAGGCTTGGTTACGATCTTGAAATGCCTCATCCGTTTCCCCTGGTGTACGCTGTGGTGGGGGAACCTCTGCCCGCTTTTTTGCCGTTGCATGCTGTTGGGCTAGGTAGGTAAGAGCCATCACGAGAAAATGTCCACTGCCCATAGATGGGTCGAGGATGGCGATGTGCTGTATCTCGTCTGCCGTCTTGTCGGTGCAGAGGGGTTCAAGCGTTTGCTGCACGATATAGTCTACGATGTACTCCGGGGTATAGTAGCTCCCCGATGTGCGCCGTTGGTTGATGCGCTCGCCTGCGGTACTGACCAGATGCACCGTCCCATGTTCCCATGCTAAATGGTGATCCAACAACCCCTCGTAGATGCTCCCCAAATGGCGCGTTTCTATATCCCGATAGCTTATCAACAGCATTTTGCCATCTTGGTTGACCCGCACGAGGTGGGCTACTGCTCGCGCCAGAAACGCATCGGGGATCATTACCCCCTCGAATCGTTTGGGATGGAACAACCCTCCATTGTAGGGGAAGGTAGTGGTATCTGGATTGCCGGTGTTGAGATTGGCAAAGAGGACTTCAAGATTCCTCCAATAGCTAATGCTCTGTGGTGCTGTGCCGAGGGGAAGTTGGGGGTCATCCACATTGGCGAGCATATCATCTTGAATCTTGCGAAAGCCATACCGCAGTCGGTACAAGCGATTATGCACCGGCAAAAGCTCGCGGTCTTCAGCAAACTTTAAGAAGAGCAAGCGGTAGAGCAGAATAATGGCTTGTTCATAGATGGTGTCAAGATTGGCAGTATCGGGGGTGGGGTGGGTTGAGACAATACCGCGGGCGAGTTCTTCAACTACCAGATATGCCTGTTCGCGGAGCGAGTCTTGTATCCCAATGGCATGGTTTCTGCTGCCCTGGTAGAGGGATTCTAGGCGAGGTTGCCGCTCGTGGCGGTTAAATGCCGTTTGGGAGAAACAGGCATAGAACCACCAAAATGCCTCCTGTTGGGCAGTTTGGTCGCTTATTTCCAGGATGTCAGCAAGGTTAATTTCCAGGAAGAGGTCAAAGCGGGGGGGATCGAAGCGGCGATAGACCCGCCAGCGGTGTCCATCGGTCAGGATACCCCAGGGAACACCGGTAAAGGTGAGATAGTCTATAATCTGGCGGACGGGGTGGGCATGCCCCTTTGCTCCCTTTGGGTGGAAGTTCTGTCCCACCTGTTTAACCTCAACCAGCGCGAGGGCATCAGCATAGCGTTCGACTGCCAGTTGTTTGTTTGCGGTCCGTTCAGCAAACGTGCTAAGGGTTGAGCTATCGGCAAAGAGCGTGAGGTCAACTCGTTTGGGGGTAGCCCCATCCTGCGGTACACTCCCTTGACTAGAGACCAGCATACCGAGTTTTTCGCACACATTTCGCACAAAATACTCTACGTTGGCTTCACCCGATGGTAAAAGGTCCTTTTGCTTGTGCCAGAACTTGAGTACCTCATCTAGTGTGGTGTTGGCTGCAGTGCGGGCTTGAGCAATAGCCCGCTGACCAGCGGCTTCTTCGGCAAGCAAAGGCAGGGTTGAGGCTAGTGCCGTGTGGAGATAGGCAGCCTGAAATAAGCCATTGCTTTTGACAAAGGGGGGAAGTTTGGGGGTCTCATCTGAAGCCATACGCTAACCTTTCTGTCAAGCGGCGGGTGCTCTGGGGATGTTTCCATTTGCGCTATTGTACCATAGCGGGGGGGAGAGGGTTATATTCCATTTGCCCCGTTTGCCCCATTTGCCCATTTCAGCCATACGGTAATACTCTGCCACGGTAAATACTCTTAGCGTACTATCTCCTTACATAAAAACACAAGAAGTCATTGGTTCCCTTCTTGCAAGCTACTCCGGCAGCAGGCAATACTCCACCATCCCCTGCCGCTGTCCATTATTACGCATCCCCTGCTCAAATTGCATTGCATAGAGCTTACCATACAGCCCATCTTGCGTGTTGAGCAACTCCGCGTGGCTGCCTAGCTCCACCACCCGCCCTGCCTCTAGCACCGCGATGCGGTCTGCATTTTGGACCGTGCTCAACCGATGGGCAATGATAATAGTCGTGCGGTCTTTCATCAACCGCTCTAGGGCTTCTTGTACAAGCCCCTCACTTTCACTATCCAGACTGCTAGTCGCCTCGTCAAGCAGCAGAATACAGGGGTCTTTCAAGATAGCCCGCGCTATAGCAATGCGTTGGCGTTGCCCCCCCGACAGCTTGATACCGCGCTCCCCGACTACTGTAGCATACCCATCTGGTAGCTCCGTGATGAACCGATGGGCATTGGCGGCATTGGCAGCGGCGATAATCTCTTCTTCGCTGGCATCTAGCTTGCCATAGCTAATATTCTCGTGGATAGTACCACCAAACAGCATGGTATCTTGTGGCACGATGCCGATATGCTCCCGCAGGCTATACTGCGTGATGTCGCGCAAGTCATGCCCATCAAGCAGTACCCGTCCCTCGGTAGGGTCGTAAAAGCGGGGGATGAGGCTAAACAGCGTACTCTTTCCAGACCCGCTTGGACCGACCAACGCCAACACCTCACCAGAGGCGATTTCTAGCGAAATATCTTTTAACACAACGGTGCGGTTATCGTAGCTGAAACTCACATGTTCAAAGGTGATGCGTCCGTCTATCTCATGAAGTTCCTTTGCGCCTGGCTTATCCTGCACATCTGGCGATGTATCCAAAATCTCAAAAATACGTTCTGTTGCGCCGAGGGCTTCCTGTATTTGCGTATACATGCTGGTAAATGCGGCAAACGACCCGGCAATGAACATCAGGTAGAAGAGGAAAGAGGTTAGCCCGCCAGCCGTGAGCCTCTCCGAAATGACCTCATGTCCGCCATACCACAACACCCCTGTAATTGCCATAAAGGTCAGCGAGAAGGTAAGGGGACCAAACGCCGAGCGCAACCGGGTGAGGCGCATAGCCGCGTTGAAGGTGCGTTCAATTGCCGTGCGGTAGCGGTCTATCTCAAAGCGTTCACGGACAAAGCTCTTGACTACGCGAATACTCTGGATAACCTCTTCCACGATGATGGACGACCATGCCAGTTCATCTTGCACCTCGGTGCTAATCTTGCGTACCTTGCGCCCAAACAGGGCAGAGATAAACCCCACCGGCAGCGATATACCTAAGATAAACAGCGTCATACGCCAGTTGATAGTAAAGACGATAATCAATGCCCCAAATAGGGTAAGTATTTGGTTGATGACCGTTGAGATATTGTTAGTCAGCGTGTTACGGATGAGCGACACATCGCTGGCAAGTCGTGAGACAATCTCGCCGCTGCGCCGCATGGTGAAGAACTGCGCCGAGAGCGCATGGAGGTGAGCGTAAAGCTCATTGCGAATGTCTATCACTACCCGCTCACCCACATATTCTAGCAAATAGCGTTGGAAGTATTCAAAGAAAAAGCGGATGATAAAGAGGACAACAAGACCAAGCGCAATGTTGTTGAGCAATGCCCGATCACCCGTCTGGAGCACCCCGTCTATCAAGTTTTGGATGACGTAGGGGAAGACTAACCCAATAGCCGTGGTAATCAGCAGGGCAAATGATGCCAACCCCAACCGCGTGGTATACGGCTTGATATAGGTCAACAGGCGGCGTACATTTACCGGCTGCGTTGGTAGAGCAGAGGAGGCTTTTTCGGTTGTATGGCTGTGGAATCCCATAATCCTTATCGTTATCTTTTATACATCCCACGCAGGTCATTCAAGCGCACTTGAAAGACATCACGCAGGTTGCGGATAGAATCGCGCAACGGATCAACCTTCGTTTCAGTGCCATACCGCCAGTAGACAGGCACCTCCGCAATGGCATAGCCTGCCCGTCGTGCCAGGAAGAGCAACTCTACATCATATGCCGTCACCGCCGCACCCTGCACCAGGCGGGCATTGTCACCGTAGATACGCATGCGATGGAAGAGATCGTGGGTGGCGGCACGGGACAGGGCTTTGAAGCCACACTGCGTATCTTGTATGCCCTTGATGGCGATTTGCTGCACGATAAAGTTAAACACGCGCCCCATAAAATGGCGGTGCCAGGGTTCGCCAATGCGCTGTGCGCCGAGCCCCTCGCGGGAGCCAATCGCCACATCATAGCCACTGGTCAACTTCGTTTGTAGCTTGTCCCACTCTTCAATGGGGACAGCGAGGTCAGCATCACAGAGCAGAATATACTCGCCCTTTGCCGCCAATGCCCCTGCCCGTACCGCAAATCCCTTACCATAATGTCTCCGTTGGAGTACCTGTACACCATCATGCTGTTGAGCAATGGCGACAGTACTATCACTGCTGCCATCATCTACCACGAGTACTTCATAGGAAAACGACTGTTCCTTGAGGTAATCCAGGATACTAGCGAGCGTTTCTGGTAGGCGGCGTTCTTCATTGTAGGCTGGTATCACAATTGAGAGGAATGGTTGGTTTGTGGTCACTCCTTAAAATCTCCCCTAGTTTTTGCTCTGGATATTGTACCACGTTTGCGAAGAAATACTGGTAGGGCAGCGATTGCATCAACCTGTCCCTTGAGACGAGCGCGTGCTGCTGGCTCACGGATGTGCCAAAGGGAGTGTAGCGTATAGCCAAGTTGTGCCGCTACCATATGGCTCCAATAGCGGCGCATCAGGTGGGGTGGGATGTTCTTTACCCACACCAGCGGGAAATTGCGTCCGCAATAGTAGCTTGCCAACGTCCCGCCCCCCGTGGCACTTAGCCGATGGTAGACAACAGCAGTTGGAACAAACAGCGTTTTGTACTGGCGCAGATGGGCGCGAATATTGAGGTCTACATCCTCACAGTACATCCCCAGGTCTTCGTCAAATACCTGCCCATTGACCTTGAGACTATCTAGCACCGAGCGGCGGTAGGCGGCGGCGGCGGCACAGGGACCAAATAGCTCCACCACCGCATCATACTGTCCGCGATCTTGCTGCCATACCCCCCGACTACCTGGGATACCATCTACTCGGTAGTAGTCGCCTACCGAGTGGATATGGTCGCGCTGGTCAAAGAGCAAGAGTTTGCTGGCAGCAAAGCTATACATCGGGTAGCGTTCTAGCGAGCCAATAAGCTGTTCTAACCAAGTGGGGGCAGCTTCCGTGTCGTTATTGAGCAGCACAACCATCTCATTGTAAGTCGTGCCGAGAGCAGCATTGACAGCAGCCGCCAAGCCGCGGTTTTCTGGCAGCGCAAGCACCTGCACCTCTGGGTAGTGGGTAGACAGCAGGGCAAGGGAAGAGTCGCTGCTGCCATCGTCTACAATAGTGACGAGAAAATCGCGGCGGGTCTGGTTACGGAGCGCGTCCAGACACGTAGGCAGTAATGATGCCCCATTGTAGTTTGGAATGATAATATCTATCACGATAGGCAAGAGTTAGTTCAATTCGTTTCGGACTTCCTCAATCATTCGGTTGATCTCTAGCGTCACGAGGCGGTCTGTCAAAGCCCGGCTCTGTCCAGTCATACGCTCGGTTGCCTCGACATAGCTGATAAAATAGCCCTCAGCTATCAAACCTGTGACCGTATCCCCCACCCGCTTAAAGGCGGTAAAGACCCGGAGTGCCTGTTCCTGGTCGTAGTGCTCCATGCACTTTTGCAGGAAAAACTGTTGGACACGGCTCATCATCCCAATCATAAACGGGTCAGTCACGCGGCGCGGGATATGCACGAGCCCAACAATCCACTGCCGTTTCCAAAAGTTCATGGTAATGTTGCCGCTCGTTACTTCCATATACCAGTTGACGAGCGTAGACTCGCGGTCTGGACGCTCACCCGGCTTGAAGACGTGGGACGTGGGGGCGTAGCCATAAAGGGTGTCGTAGAAATACTGGGTGAGTTCTGCGCCCCACTGCTGCGTGGTGGATGCGGAGTCTTTGAGGACTTGGTAATCTTCTTCTGTTAGTCCAGTCAGTGTACGTAAATCTTCTAGGATTTGCTCTACCATCAGAGGGGTCTCCTTTTTTACTATTCCTGACACTGGGTTGTCAGGGGTTTGGGAATTCCTGTAACTAGCTTTTGCATGATACGAACGAAAAATCATGCACTATTGGGAAGTAAGGATATTTTACCATCTTTTTATAGGGGTTGGTGTAGATTGAGCAATTGAGCGACCTGTAGAAAGTGGCAGATAGGCTTCTCTCGTCCCCCCTCAATGAGAAATCTCCCGTTGTTCCTGTCCGATCTTGACAGCGTGAATTATGGCACAAATGCCCAATATGGTGTATTATACATGCAGAGTGTTTAACCAAATTATAACGAGTTCCTCTCCTCAATCGGAACTTGGGTTGGTTTGCTGTGATGTGGGGTTCTAGCAAGTAGAGCAGCAAGGGTTGATAAGGAGTATACTAAATGAAATCAACAATGACGTTGTGTGTGAGTATTCTCGTGATGGTTATGGCAATAACAACCGCGTGCGGTGGAGTATTGGGGAGCACAACGGCATCCAATATCCCCCCCACTCCCGATCCCGTACGCGATAAGATAACGGGTGATCCAGAAGAAGGACGGGTTATTTTCAATGGCGAGAAGAAAATACCGGCGTTTGTTCCATGCAGCACATGCCACTATGTCACACGCCATCGTTACCCACGCTTGGGACCTGACCTTGCAGGGCTGTCAAAGCTGGCAGCAACCCGTGTTGAGGGGCTTTCTGCCACAGAGTATCTGCGAGATTCTATCCGTTATCCAGATGCGTATGTTGTGGATGGGTTCCCCGCCAGTACGATGAATCAAGCCTATGATACTATTCTCACAGATGAGCAGGTAGAAGATGTTATCGCTTATCTGATGACGCTATAGAACATCTCCCTTTTCGTTTCTCGTGCTCCTCTTCTCAGTTTGTGGAGAAGGGGGGTTTTCTTTTGCCCCTGCTTGTCCACCCTCTCCTCCTGCCCCCGCTCCCAGACATCCGCTCGTTGCCCCTCGCGGCTCGAATAGGGTGAGGGGGATGCGACTCTCTTCTCCCCTCTGTAGGGGAAGGGCAGGGGATGGGGGGGACAGCAGAGGCAATATATATCTTTCATTGGGTAACGTTGCTCTGGCGAGGGAAAAAAATCTGTCCCACCCGTGTGGACTGATTGTCATGGTATAATCAGCATCGAGAGTGGCAAGAGAAAAAACTACCCCATAAAGAGAGAGGTAAACGCACAGTATGCAAAACGAACTCATTACCCAAGCTGCTGCTATGTTGCGCTCATCCCAGACGGTTGTCGCTATGACGGGGGCAGGTATTGGTAAACCCTCTGGTATCCCAGATTTTCGCAGCGAAAGTGGACTCTGGTCCAAAGATGACCCAATGGAAGCAGCATCTATTTATACCTTTCAGTCCAATCCGCAACGCTTCTATGACTGGCTTCGTCCCCTGATGGATTTGATGTTGGCAGCAAAACCCAACCCTGCCCACCAAGCCCTTGTACAACTTGAACAACGGGGATTATTGCAATCTGTCATTACCCAAAACATAGATGGCTTGCACCAAGAAGCAGGCTCACAGATGGTCTATGAATTGCACGGACACATCCGCAGTGCTACATGTTCACAGTGCAAGCAGACAACCTCTGCTGAACCACTTATCGAGCCAATTCACGCGGGCAATGTGCCCACTTGTCCGGCGTGTGGGGGGGTCTACAAGCCAGATATTGTGCTGTTTGGTGAGCCGCTTCCCCAGACTGCTTTTGTGCAGGCACACCTTGCGCTTGAAGCGTGTGATGCCTTGATCATAGCCGGGACTTCGTTAGCCGTTCATCCCGCCGGGAATCTGCCTATTGTGGCAGCAAGGAAGGGAGCCAAGATTATCATAGTGAATATAGGCGAAACAGAGTTAGACGATATAGCCCATGTTATCATCAATGCAGATGTCGCCCAAGCCCTACCAGCAATTGTGGAAGCTATCTAACAGTGGCAAACAGTGGCGCAAAGTTTGTAGAAGGGGATACTATGCATATCAAAGAGGCTATCAGTACGGTTGTTGGGGGAAAAGACCTGAGCCAAGCAGAAGCTGCTGCGGTTATGGAAGAGATAATGACGGGTATGGCTACCCCCGCTCAAATAGCCGCGTTCCTCACGGCTATGCGGCTCAAGGGAGAAACGTTTACCGAAATTGCCGGAATGGCAGAGACGATGCAGATGAAGGCTATACATGTCCCCTATGAAGGGGTCGCCATAGATACTTGTGGGACTGGCGGCGATGGGGCAAAAACCTTTAACATTAGTACGACGGTGGCTTTTGTCGTGGCAGGGGCAGGTCTCACCGTTGCCAAACATGGCAACCGGGCTATGTCCAGTGCATCAGGCAGTGCCGATGTCCTCGAAGCCCTGGGGGTCAAGATAGACTTGGATGCAGACGGCGTAGCCCAGTGTATGCAAGAAGCCAGTATTGGGTTTATGTATGCGCCCATGTTTCACCCGGCAATGAAGCATGCCGGACCGGTGCGGCGCGAGATTGGCCTACGCACGGTATTTAACCTGCTTGGACCCCTGACCAACCCGGCACGGGTGCTCCATCAGGTTATTGGGGTGCCAAGTACGCTCATAGCCCAAAAGATAGCGCATGCGTTGAGTTTACTGGGGGCAAACCATGCGCTGGTTATTCATGGCGATGGTGGGTTGGATGAACTCAGCCTCAGCGGTCCAGGGTTGGTCTATCAGGTCAAAAACGGGGGAGAGCCAGAGCGCAAGATTATAGACCCATCGGAGCTAGGCCTAGAACGTGCCCCTCGTGAGGTATTGGTTGGGGGCAATGCAGAAGAGAACGCCATTATTACCCGCAACATTCTGGAGGGCAAAGATACGGGACCTAGACGCGATATAGTGCTCTTAAATGCTGCGGCAGGGTTGCTTGTTGGCAATCTGGTACCAGACCTACAATCGGGTATTGCAATGGCACGCACGAGTGTGGAGAGTGGACAAGCCCTCGGTTGTCTGGAAGCCCTCAAAGAGGTGAGTAATTCGCTCTAGCTGCTCCCTATCGCCCCCCGCCCCCTCACAGGGGTAGGTTCAGGTTGTAGAGCCGTTGCATGCAACGGCTCACCGGTCATATACCCCTTGCCCTTCCCCCACCAGATGCTGGTAGAAGTTTCGCTCCCACGTTGATAAAGGTCAAGTTGGGGTGCTCATTGCGGAGCAGAGCCACCAGCATATCCGGGTAGCCAGGTTGGTTGTCGTCGTTCGCAGAAGCCTCCTCGCCAGTCGTCAGGGAGTCGCCTAGGGCAAGGTAGGTGTCGCCCGGTCCCACAGGGTAGTAGGATGGTGGGACGGCGGCTTGCACGGGGAGACTGGTTATTCCTGCTAGGATGAGCAGCAGGGTAAGCATAAGGGATATACGATGGTATTGCATATATTTTGTCTCTTTTCATGAGATGGTATGGTTATGAGTCCAGGTGATCGTTACTTGGAGATAACTCTACCACACCTTACCCCAACGCTACATCCAATACCATCATGACGGTAAATCCAAGCATCACCCCTATGGTCGCCAAGTCGCCGTTACCCTCGCGGTTTGCCTCTGGGATAACCTCCTCTACTACCACGAAGATCATTGCTCCAGCGGCAAAACTCAAGGCGTAGGGCAATAGGGGACGGGCAAAGACAACTGCTGCCGCTCCGATTGCCCCGGCTATGGGCTCAACAATACCGGAAAGCTGTCCATACCAAAAACTCTTGAGCCGCCCCATCCCCTCGCGGCGCAGCGGCATTGCTACGGCGATACCTTCGGGGAAGTTTTGCAAGCCAATACCTACTGCCAACGCAACCGCACCCGCAAAGGTCGCTGTGGGGACACCCATATCTGCTGCCCCAAACGCCACCCCCACCGCCAGCCCTTCAGGGATGTTGTGGATGGTAATGGCAAGCACAAGCAACACAGAGCGTTGCCATGTCGTCTTGATACCCTCGGCTTCTCGCTTGGGTGCGCCGGGGTGCAGGTGGGGCAGGATCATATCTATCCCACGGAGACATATCCCCCCTAGCAGAAACCCAATCATAGCCGGTATCCAGCCGGGGGTGCCTTGCTGTTCTGCGTATTCAATCGCCGGTGCTAACAATGACCAAAAGCTGGCGGCTATCATGACACCAGCCGCAAAACCAAGCATCCAATCGAGCACCCGCTGGCTAAAGTTGCGGGTAAGGAAGACTGTCCCCGCTCCCAGTGCGGTGACTCCCCAGGTGAAGAGGGTTGCCAATACCGCTTGGATTATCGGCGGAAAGCTGACTAACATGTCTAGCATAAACGTATTCGTGACCTCCTGATTTGTGAATTGTGGTCGTTTGTGATGAAACGAGCGATGCACAGAGATAGCATCTATCCTATCAGGAAGTGCTCAAGGTTTCAAGAAACGGTTGTTGCATGGAGTTTTTTGCCTGTGGGTGATTGGTAGAATATCGGGCTTGGTATGATGCAGTATTGGCATAGCGCAAGATGCAACCTGCCACATATTCTGCCATACGTACTGGCACAGCATTACCAATCATCTGCTCCCGTTCCGATTTTGTACCAGTAAAAAGAAAATCAGGGGGGAACGTTTGTATGAGACTTCGTTCCCAAGTGGTCAATGGGCGCAATTCAGGCGTTAGCGGGGCAGTGTCGCCAGGATGGGGACGATACGTTTTGGGAATAGGTCTATTCACCCCACGTATCGTTGGGCTTGGCTCATCTATACTAAATATAGCTCGACGTTGGTAGCTTCTTGGATGGCGATAGTAGTGTTCAATACCCAAACTCTCACCAAAGTAATCTCGTATGGTCATAGGAGTACTGGCTAGACCACTATGGAGATAGGTAAGCAGAGCTTGGTGGGAGCCGTTGCGTTCACCTATGAGAAAGAGCCGTTTTCGCTGTTGGGGGACACCACACAAACTGGCATCTAGGACACATGCGGTTAATCCATAGCCAGCTGCGGCTAGGATAGTATATGCCGTTCGATAGGCTTTGCTCTTTATTATCCGCTCTACATTTTCCATAACCACCCATTTGGGCAACAGCAGAGCAACGATACGAGCAAAAATGACGGTAAGGTTGGAGCGTTCAGACTCTTCATCACGTTTTCCAGCAGAGGAAAAATCCTGGCAGGGCGGACCACCAATGATCATATCTGCTGGAGCAAAGCGATCTAGTAGATACACAGCTTCGTGAAGTTGCTGAAGGTCTGCGGCAACAATAGGGTGCAAGAAATTGTTGCGATACACCGTGATAGCAGGGTGCCAGTTATCAAAGGCTGCGTTGATAGTATAGCCAGCTTGCATAAACCCTAGTGACATACCCCCACAACCAGCAAACAAATCAAGAACATGCATAGCTTGCCTCTTTTTCATAGGTTATACCAAATAACCCCGGTTTGTCGTTTGGTTGCATGTGTTGCATGATAGAACTAGTATAGCACAAACCTGCCACGGAATGTTCCTCTAACCGGAGTTTCTTCTCTTGCCCCCAACACGCTTGACTCCCTTGCTTCTATCGGCTAAAATCGCTTTCTGGTAACAGGTACCACAATGCATCGCTTTTCTTGAAAACTGAGGCAATCCTATGCAAGCAGCAAATATGCTGTTGACTATCGCGTGTTATGGTGCTGCCATCTATCTTTGGTGGCGTTGGCGTACTCCACTCTTTTTCTTTGCTCTTTTAGCAGGACATATCGGCTCGCTTGTCTCCCCGCTTTGGCCCCTGCTCTACAACGAAATCTACACCGCCGACATGTCCACGATGGTTTCCTTTGCAGGCATCAACCTGTATAAGCCCATCGTTATTGGCTCGGCATGGTTTTATATGCTCCCTGCGCTTATCGTGCTCTTTCTCTACCGTCTGCGTTGGTGGTTTGCCAGCTATGTGATGGGGCTATTTACCTATGCTGCCTTTGTCTTCTACCACCTCTTGATAGAACTTTCCGGCTTAAACCTGGGCATATGGAGCTACACCAACCAATCGTTGCTCCCTTTTGGCATAGATCACTGGATTCTCTCAACGCTTATGGCAGCCCTGATTTCTTTTGCCACCCTCTATATCCTGCTGCTTATTATCCGCTTCTCTTGGGCAAGTATGCTGGCATTGCTCCTGCCCGCCCCGCTCGTGTTTGCCCTGATAGTCCGGGGGCTATTTGGCGCCCCTCTTTGGATGTCCATGCTGCTCGATGCCGAATCATGGGCAGCCGCCATTGGCATTATCTGTACCCTGGGATTGCTCGCTTGGGCAGTGCATATTGTTGCCTGGGGGGTATCACGCATAGACCGTGAAATTTTGGTGTAACCCAATACCATTATGGAAAACGAAGAACAAACAGCCCAAGAACCAACCTATGCTCCCGATCAAGAGCCATCGCCCCCTGAACGGGAAGCCATTTTTCACCAACTGCGTGCGCCAGTTCAACACATGGTTGGTCGCACTGCCCTTGTTGAGCGGTTGGCGGAGGGCATACGCCAAGCGGCACCACAGGGGGCAACAACCGTCATGCTCTATGGGAGCAGTGGAGTGGGCAAAACAGAACTTGCCTATAGGCTTGCTCAACAGCTTGATGACCTCTTCCCTGATGCCCAATTATACCTAGAAATGCCCTGTGGAGATGGCTCCCCTCGTCCCCCTCAACAGTTGCTCCAACAGATCATCCATACCTTCAAGCCCCAAGCGCAGGTACTTGACGATCTCGCAGCCCTGCGGGAACGCACAACTGCCGTGCTTCAAGACAAGCGGGTGCTTATCCTTGCCGATGATGTCCAGACCCGTGAGCAAATAGCCATGCTCCAGCCCCCGCCCGGCTGCGTCCTGCTGATTACCTCTAGCGAACCGCTTGATATACCAGCGACTATGCGTGAACCTATCCCCCCTCTCACTGAAGATGATGCCTGTCAACTGCTGTTAGACCTATGTCCTAACCAAACGACACCCATCCCCCAACTTGCGGCGGCATGTGGCTACCTGCCGCTGGCATTGCGGCTCGTTGCCGGCATTCTTGCCCACGATACGACTATCTCACCGGCTCTGCTGCTTGACCAAATCTCAGGGGAAACCGAAGACTCGCTGCCCCCCCTACCTGCCATACTCCACGCCAGCTATGCTGCCCTCGGTTCGCTAGAACAGGCTACCCTACGCCAGATAAGCGTCTTCTCATCCAGCTTTGATATGGAGGCAGCACGGGCAGTCGTGAGCTTACACGGCATATCGCCAACAAAACTCCCAACCCAAAAGACTGCCAAGTCAAGCGAGTCAAGCGAGTCAAGCGAGTCAAGCGAGTCAAGCGAGTCAGCCAACGAGAAGCCACGCGGACGGGCAGCCCCTCCCGCTGGCGAGCACATTATGCACCAGCTCTGGAGCCGTAACCTGGTAGACTACGATGCTACCATAGAGAGCTATACGCTCCACCCGCTTGTGCGTCAGTTTGCCACAACACAACAACGCGAAGCTGAAGCGGGGGTGTTTCGCCGCTATGCCAAGTACTATGCCCAGATAGCTACCGATATAGAGAGCCTCTACTTGCAAGGGGGCGACCAGATGCTCGAAGGGCTAGATATTTTTGACCAAGAACGGTCTCATATTGAAGCCAGTTGGATATGGGCAAAAGCGCAGGGTGAGGATATGCTGCTCTTGCAATTCTTGTGTATTGTTGGGCATACGGGCTTAGTGCGCTATCACCTTCGCCATGCGTACATCCCCCGTGCAGAAGAGACGCTGGCTGCTGCCCGTCGGCTCAAGCGGCGCGGCGATGAGTGCCATTTGCTCAATGTCTTGGGAAGTGCTTATCGTTCGCTTGGCGATTTGCCCACAGCGATTTCTTACTACAAAAAAGCTCTTGAACTACTCCGTACTGTTCGCAAACAGAGTAATGAGGTGTCGGTGCTTGGCAATTTGGGCAATGCTTACCTCAACTTGGGGGATAGGAAACAGGCAACCAAGCACTACAAACGCTCTCTAAACGCCGCCCGCAAACGGCAAGATGTGCGTGGCGAGAGTGCTGCATTGGGGCAGCTTGGCTTGGCGCATGCTGAAGCCGGCGAATATGACCATGCCATAGCCCTGTATGAACAATCGCTCACTATAGCTCGTCAACATCGCTACCGCGACTATGAGGAGGAAATCCTCACGGGGTTGGGGACAGTCTACCTGGAGCAAGGGGAGCTAGAGAATGCCAGAGCCGTTTGTGAAAGGGCACTACATATTATCCAAGAGACGGGCAATCGCCACGATGAAGGCTATGCCTACCTTTTGCTTGGCAAGATTACTGCCGCTGAGCAGTTGGAGCGGGCAGAGCAAGCTAACCAATCTGAGCAAGCTCCCCCACTAGCGGAGGAACACTACCACACTGCCCTTACCATTGCCAGGGAGATAGGCGACAGACGCATGGAAGGGCGCGTCTTGCAAGCAAACGGGGCGTGGGCTTTGGCACAACAACAGGGAGCATATGCCCAATCATTGTTGGAAGAAGCCCTCGCTATTGCCCAAGCAACAGGAGATCGCCGCGGTGAGGCGATGAGTAGTTGGCATCTTGGGCTGCTTTTGCAGCAGCAGCAAACACCAAGGGCACTGGAGCAGGCGGTTAAATTGATGCAGGTGCGGGTTGCCTACGAGCAGGCAATAGACCACCCTGCCGCGGCTGGACACCAGCAGCAGGTGGCGGATGGGCAACAGCAAGCGGCGCGGGGGCAGTAATCTTGATAAGGGGGATAGAGCAAATGAGCCTTTGCTATGACTCTGGAGCAACATGGTATAATAGCTTGGAGACTGTTGTCTGAGAAGCCCAATCCTTTAGATTAGGAGTTGTCACCCTTATGCATGAAATGATGACAGAACAGATTGACCCGACTACAGACCCGGTATATCTTGAGCAGCGAGACAATCGATTGGCGATTTTGTTTCAGCCATATGAGCGGGTTTGGATACTTGAGCAGACCTACAACTCCCAAATGACGCAGTGGCTCATTGATCTTGTGCGTATGGGGAAGCGGGGACAATGGATGCACCAACGATACATCTATGAGGTACCATCTCAAGTCATCTATTTTCGCGGTGAGGTTCCCTTGAGTGAAGCAGAATTTGCCAACGTGCGCCGCAGTGCTACGAACTTTCGCAAACACGAGCAGAGACAACCATCAGCAAACTAACGTTGGATTTTAAGCTAATACTATTACTATTTTTTGCCCCCTCTGACCTACCTGTGTAGCATAGCCCAGAAACGTCTAAGGGGGTCTGGTGGCCCAGACCCCCTTAAACAAGAGAAGAGAGGAGAAGGAGATATTTGTAGTATAACACCTTTAGTTACCGGTGTTGGTATGCTAGATTACATGGGTTGATGTATTTCGTAAGATTACACCTGATAAAGTTTCTTTCGTTGATTTTCCTGCACATACTCACGGGGAACGCAGCACCTCTGTTAGCGAATGACGGGGAGTATGGGATGGTTCAGGTTCAGCATAGCCGAGCCGAAAGGTATGCTGTGGTATCAACCCTGCTGTTGGTAGTAGGCTTGCCACTTGTTGGCGTAAGTCAGGGAGTTCCAACGGTTGACTCATAGGGTGTATCTGCAAGCCGAGGACAGTTGCCATAAGGCTCACTCGTTCAAACACCTGTCCCACCCGCAGAGCTGTTTCCTCATGGTCTGTTTGGGTAGCCACAACTCCAAGCACAGGCGCACTCATCAAAACCTTGACATCTTGCTTGGCAATATTCTTGCCCATATTGATATAGGTAACAGCAAGCTGCCCCATTTTTGCCAACAACCAGGGCGCACCAAAGACTCCCTGCCCAATCCAATAGCCTAGTTCTTCCCGATAGGCTGAGTCGGCAAATTGGCGGGCATCTCCCTCTGTGATAAGGGCTTCTACCCGTTCTTTGATAGCCATATCATCAGTCAAGAATAACGAAATGTCTTGCTCGGTGCAACAGGCTTCCAACCGTTGCAAGGTGTCTGTTGGAATGGGTTGGTCTTGATACTCCTTGTGGTTGGTGTGGCGTGTAGGAATGGCTACAAAGAGCGCAGAATCATACACAGCTTTGGGGGGGTCGTCTGATGATAGCTCAACTATTGCCTTGAGGTCTGGTTGGTCTGGATTAGGAAGATAGGTAATCTTGCCTCGATAGCCAAAGTAATCAGCCGCAATGAGCAGATTTTCTATGGCACAGCCAATACTGATGTGCAATTCCCGTTTATCGGCATCCGCTACTTGGAGCCAGCGTGACTGGTCGGCAAAGATGAAGATGGTGGTATCTTGGATGGCAAATTGCCAGGGTTGGGTATTATGGCTTGAGGGGGCAAGTATAGCGTAGCGTAGCAGGAAAGCCATCTGCTCCGCTGTTGGGGCGTTGTGGGGAAAATCCGCTTTGTTGATTGCCCAGGGGGTTGTTTTTGGGTCATAGGAATCGAATGTCATGAGAACCTCCTTAACTATCCATTCATCTCATCTATAGGGGACAATTTTAGTCTAGTATACTCGATGATGGCTGATTGTCACACCCCCTACCCAACGGCACCGGGCTACGTCAACGTTGCTCAATCAAAGAAATTTTGCCCTTCTTGCCCACCCGCTCCCCCCTGCCCCCACTCCCATACAGGGCGAGGGGGGACACCTGCACGGTTCCCCTTCTCCCCTCGGTGGGACGCGGGGCAAGGGGATGGGGGGATGCGCGGTGGGACGCGGGGCTAGGGGAGCGGGGGAAAGAGGGTAGCCCCTTACCCTACCAGTGGCACTATCTGTGCTGCAATATCCGCTGGCTTGGCAGCATACAGAGCTGATGTAACCAGGATGTCTACCCCCGTGGCAGCATAGTCTGCCGCATTAGCCAGCGTAATACCGCCTGCCGCCGCAATAGCGACCCGTGCATGGGTATCAACTGCCCGTACTACCCCCACCGTCTCGTGAAGCATATCCAACGACATCTTATCTACCTGGAGCACATCTACCCCCGCCTGTGCTACACGAACGGCATCCGCTAGGGTTTCTACCTCTACCGCGATTTTCTTCTCTGGGCTATGGTGACGGATAGAGTCGAGTTGGGCGAGCAGACCATCTAGCCCCCCAACGAAAGCCATATGCTGTGGGAAGACTAGTATCGTTTCGGACAAGCCGAGCCGGTGGGGGATGCCGCCGCCTGCCATCACCGCCTTTATTGCCAGCGATTTGGTACCGGGGAAGACCTTGCGGGTCGTGGCAATCTGCACATACGGGTTGCCCTGACGCGCCGCTTGCACCATTGCATGGGTGGTTGTGGCTATACCTGACAGGTACTCTAGCATGTTGACTGCCACTTTCCATGCGGTATGCAGTGCGGCAGCATGCCCGGTAGCTTCCAAGATGCGCTCGCCTGCTGCCAACGCGCTGCCACTAACAACGGGTGGATCACGTTGCTGCACGGTAGCCCCGCAGAGCGTCAACAACCGAGCAGCCTCCTCCACCCCACAGACAACAGTGTCGTGACGGGTGGAGAAGGTGATGCGCCCTAGATGTTCCCCAATACCAAGCGTCCAAGTGGTCAGGTCTATATAGGGGACATCTTCACGGATAAGGCGGACGAGTTCTTCATCGGTAAGCGTTGAAGTTGAAATAGGTATCATTCTCTGTTATGCATCTATTGCTAACATAACTTCTGTAGATTTGACAACGACTTGTACTTGTGAACCAACGGTAATATTCATCCGATCCACAGAAGAGACGGTGATCACAGAGACGATTTCCTCACCACCAGCAAGTTTGACAACAACTTCTGCCATTATCTGTCCCTTCTTGACTTGCTGAACTGTACCACGTAAGTGATTTCGTGCGCTGATTTCCATAACAATATAATCCTTTCTGATTATGTAATGCTTCTAATAGAACCATAGGAACCAAAGGGGTTACTCAATTGGCTGAAATCCATATTCGGTCAATACTGCTTGCCCATCTGAAGAAAGCAGGTAATCAATAAATGCCCGTGCAACCTCTGGATTTGCTCCATCACTGATGGGGGCCATGTAGAAATTGGTGGTTGAGATGAGTGTTTCAGGTAATGTTATCGTTATAACTCGTTCAGCATCTTGGGCAATATCCGATGTGAAAACTATAGCTGCATCAGCTTCTCCTAGCAATACTTTAGCAAATACTGCCCGTACACTTGGCTCATAGGAGACCACATTGGCAAGTACCGCATTTTTGTACCCTATACCAAAGAGTTCTTCCTCTTCTGCTTTGCTCAAAAACGTGAGAGTATGTTGACCAATAGCTGTCTCATTTGTACCTAAGACAATCTTGAGATCAAGTGTTGCTAGGTCTTTCAACGTTGTTATTCCCGCTGGATTATCGGCAGGTAAGACGACGATAGGGCGACTGTGGGCTATCAGATGTTCGGTGCCACTGACGACTCGTCCAGTTTCAATGGCTTTCATCAAATGTGCTTCATTGTAGACAAAAAGGTCAACATCGGCTCCTTGTGAAATCTGTTGCTCCAGCTGTGGTCCACCAGCAAAATTAAAAATAGTCTGTGTCTTATTGGCAGAATCAAACATCTGTCCAACATGAGGAAAGGCATCTGCAAATGGAGCAACAGAGAAAACTATGAGTTCTTTGTTTCCCAAAGAAGGTTGTGGAGTGGTTTGTTGTCTTATAGGTTCTTCTGAGATTTCCTCTGGAGAAACAAACCCATGTTTTGCCAGTATCGCCTGACCATCGGCTGAGGTAACATAGGCAATAAACGTTTGCGCCGTCTCCCTGTTTGCGGTGTCGTTGACTAGCGCAATGGGATAGGTGGCGATGGTGTTCAATTGGTCAGGTATGGCAATCGTGCTTAGGTGTTGGGCAGCCTCTTCGGTGATGTCTGACGAATAGACAATACCGGCATCTCCCTCACCGAGTACAATTTTTGTCAATACCGCTTTGACGGTCTGCTCATAGGATACCACATTTGTCAAGACGGACGCTTTGTAGTCTGCCCCTAGCGACTCCTCTTCGTTTGCCTTGTCCAAAAAGGTTTGCGTATATCCGCCTACGGGGACTTCTTGTGCTGCTAAGATAATCTTGAGGTCAGGGGTTGTCAGTGCTGCTAGGCTCGTAACGGGTATGGGGCTATCGTTGCTCACGATGGCGACCAGCCGATTGTGGGCAAATATCTGTTGGGTGTCGCTGATGATACGCCCGGCGGTTATCGCTACCCCCATCTGCTTGGTGTTGGCAGAGGCAAATACATCCGCTGGTGCGCCTTGCCCAAGCTGTTGCGCGAGCTGCTGTGAGCCGGCAAAGTTGAACGTCACCGATGTGCCAGGGTAGGCTGCTTCAAAGGCGTTGCCAAGTTCCGTATACGACTCGGTAAGGGATGCAGCAGCAAAGACGGTGATAGCACCGCTGATCTCGGTAGTGTCTTCCCCTGTTGTAGCAGAGTTTGGTGTGGATGTGGGCGTTTGCCCACATGCTGCCAGCAGCATGATTGGCATGAGCATAGCAAGCATGCCCCATATTCGGGGCGAGCGTGTTGGGTACATTCTTTCCTCTTTCTTTTCGGATACTTTTTCGCTCTAACAACGGCTCACCGGGCAACCCCCATCCCCTAACCCCTTCCCCCACTACGCGGGAGAAGGGGAACCGGGCAGGGTGCGGCTCCCCCTCGCCCTTTTATGGGAGCGGAGGTAGGGGGAGAGGGAGACAAAAAAGTGTCGCCCCACACTACCGCCAACACCGCGCAATATTCCGCAGCGTGTCTGCTATCTTTGCCAAATCATTTGGTGAAACCAAGACGATTAACCACGGCACGAGTTTATGGACTCGCTCCAAAAAGACCGGGCGTTGTTCTGTTGCCAGTAGCCGCATAGCCGCCTGCCACAGGGCTAATGCCGCTGGTACATGGGCAGGGGAAGCCCGGCTATAGTTGGCTAGTTGTTGGGCAAACTGTTCCAATAGCTGTTTGTCGTCATCCTCTTGGGCTATCGCCTGGATCGCCCCGAAGGTCTCCGCATATAGCGCAGGTTGTTCTGCTGTTGGGGCATTTGGCGCAAGCTCCAGTAACGTATGTACCATTGCCTGCTCATCGCTGGCATCCCGTGCCGCAGCTAACGCCTCGGCATAGGCAGCAGCCTGCTGTGCTGGCGACAGGTAGGGGGCTAACTGTACCAGCGCAGCAGCCCGCTGCTGTTCATCCCCCACGCTATGCACCGTCTCAAGGGCTTGGGACACCATCCCCACTGGCAAATGGGGGGCAAGCCCACACACCGTATCTACCCGCAACGTTTCATCTTCTAGCGTGTCTACCTCATCCAAGACCCGCGACAACAACGTCGCCGGGCGCAGCGGTGCCAATGCTGCCAGCATACGGGTGCGCTCCTCTGTGTCCCGTACCGTTTGCGCTATCTCCAACGCCTGCGGCAAGAGCGACATAGGCAAATGGGGGGCAAGCAAGACCAGCGCATCTGCTCGCCATTTCACATAGCCTATCTGGGGGATAGCTGCCAGTATCTCTTCTGCCAGTGCATGCTGCTTATTGGTTGGCAATCGGGGCAAAAGCAAGCTCAATACCCGCGCTCGGTTGTCTATGTCGGCAATAGCCCGTACCCCCGCGAGGGCTTTGTCCATCAACGATACGGGCAGGTGGGGGATGATGATTTCCCACGCATCGCTGCGCCATTTTTCATTCTCTATGCTCCCAAGCGAAGCGAGCACCTGCGACAGCAGCGAGGATGGCACATGGGGGGCTAGGGCAGCCAACGTTTTGGAGCGGTGCAGTTCGTGCGAGATAGCGCAGGCTTCTGTGACTATCATTGCATGCAACGAAGCGGGAAAATGGGGCGCAGCCGCTTGGATAATCTCTGCCACTTCCCACCCTTTCTCAGATAGAGAGTGGGTTGTCTTGATAACATTAGTATAGAGAGTGTGTTGTTCTGCTGGCTCCATATGCGGCGCAACCGCCAGCAAAAGCTGGACTTGCTGCCAGCTTGGTGGCATACGTTCGGCAATCGCCACGAGTTGTGACCGCCATGTCGCTGGTACAACAGGTGCCATTGCTGCCAACGTCTTACTTACCCACTTCTCCCCTTTCTTGTCGCCATTTTCCTGCTCGGTCTGCTCCACAAGCTCAAACAGTTTTTTGCAAGCGGTCTGTTGTTCCGTTGGGGGCAATGAGGGCAGCAGGGCTATGAGTGCGGGGGCTTGTTGTTGGGGAGTGGGAAATGCTAGTGCCGCTGTCAGTGCCTCTTTGTAGGCAACCGTTTGTAGCTCTTGTCCCAACGGTGCCGTCAACGCACAGATTAACTCGCTGCGCTGCCACTGGTCTGCAATAGTATGGCATGCGGCTAAGGCTTCGGCATAGATTGGCGGCTGTTGGGCAAGCGGGAAATGGCGAGCCAAAGCGACAAAGGTCTCCGCCCGCTGCCACTCATCGCGGATGGTACGCACAGCATCTAGCAAGCGGGGGCGTAGGTAGGGGGTCATATGTGGGGCAAGGATAATCAGCACCTCCCCCCGCTGCCATTCATCCTCAATGCTGTGGGCAGCATGCATGCTCTCCACACATAGCCCGTGGCGTTGGGTAGGGGCTACATTTGCCGCCAGCGAAGCCAGCGTCAACGCTCGCCAACGCGGTTCGCTGATGGTACGGGCAACAGCCCCCGCCTGCCCACATGCGGCACTGTCAGGGCAGGCAGTCATATGGCGAGCAATATAGCTCAAGGTCTCGGCACGTTCCCGCTCATCCTCAATCGTACACGCGGCATAGATCATATCTGTAGCCAGCGGTATTTGCTCTTCGTCTGGCAAGTGGGGGATGACCGTTGGCAACACATGCAACCGGCGGGGTAGGCTAGGGATAGACTGTGCTGCATCCAGGGCTTCGCGGTAGAGCGATGGTCGTTTTTCTCTTGGCACACACGGCGCAAGCTCAACTAATGCCATTGCCCGCGCCCCCGCATGCGTGATAGCACGGGCAGCATCAACAATAGAGGTACAGAGTTCGCGCTGGTCTTCGGGCGCGAGGTGGTGAGAGATGAGCTTGAGCGCATCGGCAAACCGCTCTTTGCTAACAAACTGGCGAGCTATGGCAAGCGCAGCATTGGTTATCGCGCCTACCTGTGGCGCAGCCGGGTTGAGCGACAGGGCAATAAGGGCTTCGGTGCGCCATTTCTCATAGGTGATAGCATTGGCAGCATCGTACCCTTGCATCAGCATATCCGCCGGGAGATGGGGCAGCAGTGCGGTGAGGGTACGGGCGCGAGTACGTTCATGCGTTATCGCCTGGATAGTCGCAAAGGTGGTCGCATAGATCGCCGGTTGCTCTTCTGTTGGCATATGCGGGGCAAGGGCGGTGAGCGTTCGCACACGCCCCGCAACATCAGTTATGGCGTTACCTAGTTCATACCCTTCTACAACGTATGTAGGGGGCAGGTAGTCGGCTAGGGCAATGAGGGCTTCGGCTCGCCAGCGTTCATCGGCAAAGCTCTGGATCATCTCCATTACGAGGTCATAGGGGACAGGCTGATCTGGGATAGACAGCAGGATGGTCATAGCGCGTATTTTCTGTGCGGGGGCAGTCATCTGGCGCACCTGCTTGAGACCAAGCGATATGCTCCATATGCCCTCCGGTGTGCCAACCGTCACGAGCCGTTCGAGCAGTTCGGGGAGCAGATTCCCGCTGATGCTGCGGAGCGTACTGGCTATCAACGCACAGCGAAAGCCTATCGTTAGCTGGTGTTGGTGTTCTGCCCAACGCCACAAGATGTCCAGGTCGCTCAGGTAGCCAACATAGTTCCCCTCAGCAGCAAAGCGGGCTGTCACCCAGGGCTGATGATAGCCCTGCGCCATTGGCACCACTTCGGTTAAGACCAGGGTCATCTGCTCCCATGCCCCCACCTCAGCCAAATGTTCTATCCAGTAGCGGCGCACGTAGACTGGCAAGACGGTATGTTTGCCACGGTACCACTCCTGCCCATAGGCAACAAAGCATTGGCGAAACCGCTCCCGCTCGCGCTGTGAGAAGATATGCTCAAGGAAAATCTCCCGCAACCGCAGGTGGTCAAGCACATAGCCATCTTCCTCGCTGCCATCGCCTGCTAGGAAACAGGCGGCAGTACTTGCTGCCTGTTCAATCACCGCCTCCTCGTGAAAAGTCGCAGGGTCAAGGTAGAGCAGGTCTTGTTTGCTGAGATTGCCCATAGCGGTAGCGCATAGCCCAAGCAGGGTAGCAACAGCATAGGCATTGCTGTGCTGATGCTCTAGCTCTTGCATCCAAGTGCGGATATACCCCGGCAACCCCGGCTCCATCAGCGCGAGCCGTTGGGGAGTCAGGCTACCTGCTTGCAAGGCGTGAGCGAATATCCGCATAGTGAGCGGGTCGCCCTGGCTTACCCGTGCCAACTCCTGGCAGGTGCGGGGGGCTTGGGCGAGTGCTTCAAGTTCTGCACATAGCCGCTCTTGTAGCAGCGAAATCGCCTGCTGCCCCGGACTTTCAAGCAGCAGGGTACAGGTATTGGCAACATCCCATCCAAGCGTTGCCAGCCAATGATGCGGGGTGTTTTCGGAGATGTAGCGCACCGTGGCAACAATCTTGATTCCCTCGCCGGGCGTGTGGGGCAGAATATCCTGCCCAATACTCCAACCGGCTGTCTCATCCAGCCCGTCTATGACGACCAACAACTGTTTGCCTGCGGGGGCATCCTGGCGCAGGTAGCTAGAAATAAGCGGGCGCAATTGGCTTGGCGACATATTGTAGATGTGCAAGTGTTCTTCGTCAGCAAAGAAGGCAGCCAGCGACTGCGCCAACCCCCGCAGCGCAATACGGGGATTGGCAGTCTGGTAGCGCAAGCTGATACTGGTAAAGATGACCGTATGCGTTTGGGAAGTGGCGATATGGGCAAGCCAATGGATGAGCAGCGCCGTTTTGCCATAGCCAGTGGGGGCAAGCAGCAACGCATAGGGCTTGTCGTTGTGGTAGAGGAACGTATCAAGCGCAGCACGGGTAGTTGGGTTGGCGAGCGTATCGCCCGTATATTCCCCCACCATCCGTTGTACTGCCGCACGGTAGAAAGGGGGCGTAGGACGGACAATCTCGGCAAATATCTGGTCAAGAGCAGGAAGAACTGTCTGGTTGGCTTGGGCTTGATTGTTGTTGGTCATAGGCTGCTGGATATTGCTCCTGCGAGATCGGGGTCAAACCCATCACTCCATACGGTGTGTTCATCGTAGGTCGCGCCTTGCAAGGTTGCGCCAGTCAGGTCTGCCCCGCGCAAATTTGCCCCTTCCATATTTGCCCGATTGAGATTAGCATAGCGCAGCTTAACATCGGTCATGTCGGTTTTACGCAGGTTTGCCCATTCTAGCCGCGTGTTGCTCATGTCAGCCGCATGCAGATTTGCCCGTTCGAGTTTGGCACCGCCCATGTCTGCCGCGTTGAGATTGGCATGGGTTAGCGTACAGCCGGGCATACATGCCCAACTCAAATCGGCTTCGTGCAGGTCGGCATAGTCAAGGGTAGCTTGGCGCATGACTACCCACCCCAGGTAGGCACAGGAGAGGTCCGCATGGGCAAGATTGATGCTGTCAAGCGTGGCATCGCCTAGCTCTACCTCGTTCATCTTGGCATACTGCAAATTTGCCTCGCGCATATCAATGCCAGAGAGGTCGAGTCCAGCGAGGTGCTGATGGGACAGGTCTAGCTTGGTACCATACTGCTGGATGGCAGCCTCTATGGTAGCGCGGGTATGCGGTTGTTGGGCTGGTTGATTGGCTACGTGTTGGGCTACGTGTTGGGCTACGTCATTTGATTCGGTCTGTTGCGTTAAAACGGTCATGGTCATTGGGTGTCCTCCCATACAAGTGGTGGCGGGTTAAACGATTCCTTTGGTGAAGCATATTGTCGGCCGGGAAAGCTGGCGATAATATCTGGTGATGGGCAGAGCGTGATCAGGGTGCGTATCAACACATCCTCTGGTACATCGCTCAAAAAGGTTTCAGCATACCAACGCACAATAGGCGAAATAGTCCGTTTGCGCTGCGTCAAGAAGCAGGCAAGCTGGTGTTCCCAAAAGGTACGCCCTTGCACATTTGATTGGCGGTACTTTTGTCGCCAAGAGAACGGTATGCGATGGTAGATAGTCTGTTTGCTGCCGTTCGTCATATGGTTGAGCGGGTAGCTGTGCGTAGCACAAACCGTACAAAGCGTTGTCCCATTGGAGAGCACGTAGGTGTGTGGGTTGCCATCTTTGGTTTGGGCTTCTGGCAAGGGGTAGACATCCAAGTCACGAATGGCACCGCATTGTTGGCAGCGTTGCTCGTCACGCTCCTTGACCGCCTTTTTCCACGACTCTTTATTTTGAAAGACATGCTCACCCGGTTTGTCCTTTGCTTCAGAGGAAAGAATATCGCGCACAATATCAGATACCGAGCAATAATTACGCTTTGCCCGTGTTCGTAAATGCTCAACAATTTCTCCTGGTACGCGGAGGGTAAGGATATGTTCTTTCTTGCTCATATGTATGACAAAAATATTTCTAGCACTATGCACGTTTACGCAAATTTTTACAACTTTTGTGTCTTGACAATATGTTTTATGCAGTATATAATCGTTCTACCGAGTGGATACACAAGTATTTTAGCCTTTTCCACTGTATACTATTATGAATGGAGGCAAAACTTATGATGAATGCAAGAGCACGGCGACAGTTGATGGACGAGATGGTGCATGAATATGATATGACCTTTGTTAAGGCATTGATGTCGGTTATCTCAGAACGCACCGGGGTCTCATGTTCCGAGTCCGCAGACATTGTGATTGCCGCTTGGCAACAGAGCAGAGAGCAAAACGTCAATACAGAATGTTTCGATCATGTGGTGGCGGTTGCAGCCCACTAGTCTTGCACAAGACGGGCAACAGAAACGTTCAAGCGCGTGGGTAATGCTCACGCGCTTGAACGCTTATCGGGTTGTTTTATCGTCTCCCTATCCCTACATGCACAAGCCATAGATTCAGTTTCCTTTGTTTCCTTTCCCCAACGTCCCGGTTTCTACCCTGGTCATGTCCTCAAATAGTCGTTGCCTTGCCTGCTCCCTTGTTGTGCCTCTGTGCATCCTCCGTCTGACTACCACTTTCCATCTTCAATCGTTTCTAGCCGATAGGTGCGCCCATTGTGTTCCATCTGGCACACCGCTGGATGTACCTGTTCGTTAGTGTCAACCGCTCGGTAAATATGCAGCAGACTGTCGGATGCTTCAACGCAGAGATAGTCGCCTTGCTCAATAATGTGTGGTATCTCAGCAGAATTGTTGCTGCTGCCATTCATTTCATCCAAAAAGTGCGTATAGAAGTTCATAATCCCTGTTCCTTTCACTGATGTATTCGTGATGTATCACTGATATATTCGTTTTCCCCGGTAGTCCCCGCCCGCTCCCCCTTCTCCCCTCGGTGGGGGAAGGGGTTAGGGGATGGGGGCTGTCCAAACACCCGCTCGTTGACACTCGCGGTTCATTCCATCCCCGCTCCCAGATGGCGGGTGGGAACACCTGCCCGCTCCCCCTTCTCCCCTCGGTGGGGGAAGGGGTTAGGGGATGGGGGCTGTCCAAACACCCGCTCGTTGACACTCGCGGTTCATTCCATCCCCGCTCCCAGATGGCGGGTGGGAACACCTGCCCGCTCCCCCTTCTCCCCTCGGTGGGGGAAGGGGTTAGGGGATGGGGGCTGTCCAAACACCCGCTCGTTGACACTCGCGGTTCATTCCATCCCCGCTCCCAGATGGCGGGTGGGAACACCCGCCCGCTCCCCCTTCTCCCCTCGGTGGGGGAAGGGGTTAGGGGATGGGGGGCAGAGCCGTTGCATGCAACGGCAATACCCCCCGTAGTGATGATCACAATGGTTGCCTAGCTTGCCTTGCCGTTGCCGTTGGTAGCCGCTACTGCACTACCATTACCATTGCCCTCACCAAGCGTACAACCCTCAAGGTCGCGCATGTCCATAATCGTATTACTGACCACCGTCTTTTGTCCCAAGAAGGCGTTGACGATTTCGTCTACGAGGTACATAGAACCACGATAGCCAACAACGGATCGGCGGTGGTAGCCAAAGCGGTCTTCCACCGGGAAGCCCACACGTACCAGCGGGATGTTCTCATCTTGGGCAATGTACTTGCCCTTTGAGTGCCCCATGAGCAGGTCTACTGGTTCCTCTTTGATGCGCTTGTGCAGTTCGTGCATATCGGACTTGATCAGAAACTCGGTGTCGAGGTTGAGCTCTTCTGCCAGCTTCATCATGTCCTCACCCCACGACTTCGAGTCGGATGCCGTCACCACAAAGCGGGGGCGCAGCCCAAGTTCTGCCACAAAGCGCACGAGACCTTCCAACATATCAGGGTCGCCATAGAGGGCAACCGTCAGGTCGGTAACGTACATGTGCGCGTCTACCATTGCGTCCAGCAGACGGGCGCGGTCTGCTTCAATGGTGGCAGGTATGGGTTTGCCAGTAATCTCACTGATGGTATCCAAAAATAGGTCGGTGTTGTCCAGACCGATGGGCATAGGCAAAACTTTTGCCGCTACCCCATACCGGCGTTCGTACAGTTGGGCAGCTTTTGCCCCAACGTGTTTTTGTAGCGCAACGGTAGCCAACGAGTTTGCCGAGTCCTCGATTTCCTCAAGCTGCGTACCACCAAGGGGGAAATGCGGTTTTTCCTTGTAGTAGCCACCGTCGAGCGTCTCTGAATAGTCAGTTAGGAAGATAGACCCGACCCCCATGTCGCTCATCATGCCCTTGAGGTCCCGTATATCGCCAGGGTTTATCCAGCCGGGCATGATGTTGACTTTTTCGTTCTGCTCTCGGCTCTTCCTGGGCAGGCTACGCGCCATCATCTCTAGGAAGTTGTCAAAACCCGTAATGTGTGTCCCCACATAGGAGGGGGTACTTACCCCCAAAATGGGGATTGTCACCTCTGGGTAGTTGTCCTGAAACTCGCTAATAATCGCTGGTATGTCATCCCCGATGGTCTCCGAAAGACAGGTTGAGCAGACGGTAATCATGGTCGGGTGGTAGCGTTCATAGATATTCTTGAGTGCCGTTAGCAGGTTCTCTCGTCCACCATACACCGCCGCGCTTTCCGTCAATGAAGTGGTCGCCACTTCGCACGGTTCGCGGGTGTGGCGGGTAATCTGGTGGCGGGGGTAGGTCGCACACCCCTGTGAACCGTGGTTAATCGTGATGGCACCGTGTATCCCAATCGTAGCCAGCATTGCGCCAATCGGGGCGCATGAGCGGGTGGGGTTGATAGAGACCAACCGTTTTTGGGTTGATACCGATGCTTTTGTCGCTGTAGCAGTTGTCATAGATTCTGATGCTCCTTTTTAGAGAGTAGCCATTTCCTCTTCGGCGGCGGGTGTCTTAATCAAAGCGGCAGGGACCGGGCGGGACTTATCACGGGCAATGCGCCAGATTGGTGCCTGGATAGCCCGCTCAATGTCACGAGCAAAGTTGAGCATGCCAGAGTAGCCTGCGTAAGGTCCAGTATCATAGGTGTGACCATTGACGAACGGTACACCGAGCTTGTAGGAGATATAGCGTTCTTTGTTCCCTGAGATGAAGAGGTCTGGTTTGTAGGTCATCAGGATTTCTTCAAGCTCTGGAGCATTGGGATTGTCTACAATGAGTGCGCCATCTGGCACCCGTTCGTAAATCTTATCGTAGTCATCCTCATGTCCAAAGGTTGTCGCCGCGCCCATCACCTCCATACCTAGCTCGTTGAGCAGCTCGGGCCAGTGCCATGCACGGGGTCCCCCTTGATAGATGAAGACCTTCTTCCCTGCCAGCTTCTCGCGGTATTCCTCTATCTTGGGCATAATGCGGGCAACTTCACGGGCGATAACCTCTTCTGCCTTCTCCTCCAAGCCAAAGAACTTCGCCGTATCACGCAATGCCTGCGACATCTGACCAATACCCCACAGCGTCACATTGATATAGGGAGTGCCATACTTATCTTTCATCATATCGGCAATGTAGGTAGCAGAGCGGGCGCAGTGGATGACATTCAAAGCAGCCTTGTGCATTATCCGTATTTCGTCTACCGTCACGTTGCCGGTAAAGCGGGTGATAATCTTGACCCCCAGGGCTTCAAACAGCGGCTCAAAGGTCTTGATGTCGTGCTTGATATTGTAGTCACCCACAATGTTAATAGACTTGCTAAAATCGCCTTCTGGCTCCAAAGAGCCTACCAAGTCTTTGAAGATCGTTTCATTACCAACGTGGTGTCCAAACGACTGGCTCACCCCGGCAAACCCTTCGCAGCGGAAAAAGACCACAGGCTTGCCAATCTTCTCAGAGGCAATCTTAGCAATGTCTTTGCCGTCATCACCAATCAACGCAGGCGCACAAGTGTTGTAGATAAACACGCCGCTGGCTTCGGGGAACTCCTCTGCAGCCTCAATAATGCTCTGCAACAACCGATCTTCCCCCCCAAAAACAATGTTGGACTCCTCAAGGTCAGAGGTAAACGAATACTTGACATGGAAATCAGAGTCCGCGAGGTGGGGACGATAGCCCCACGAATAGAACGAACAGCCAATGGGACCGTGGGTAAGCTGGATGGCATCCTGCACAGGTCCCCCAACCACACCCCGACAACCAGCGTAAGCGCACCCACGCTCAGTCATATCACCGGGCGTAGTCTGCGAGTTCGATATGATAGGGCAACCGCCGCTTGGATTAGGGGTGCAACTTCCCTTAACCACCATATGTTGTGCTCGTTCAGGTATAGTTTTATCACACTTTAATAACACGGGTATTCCTCCTTAAATAAGATTTGCCAATACTGCTAAAATCCTGATCTGAATTTGAGCTTGATGGGGATGAGCTCTTTCTCTCTCTGCTTATCAGCGGTTGCGGTAGTTGAGCATACGTCCTGCTTAATCGTCTCTTGCAAAGAATCGCCGCCACAGCCATTCTCGCCCGGTACGCCGATAGCATCGGCGCGGCATTGCGTACAGCTACGAAACTGGTTGAGAATAGCTGCACACGCATTGCGAACCTCGGTCAGCATCTCGGCTGACGGGGGCGACATATGCCCAAATTTGGATTCGGGAACGGGGATCAGGGGCATGATATTCATAATGTACGCCCCAAGTTCCCTAGCTTTATGCGCTACGTCAACAAGGTGATGATCATTGATACCCGGCATCAAGATAGAGTTGACCTTGACAACCATGCCACGCTCTGCCGCCATTTGTAGCCCCTGGAGTTGCTTTTGATTCAAGAGTTCAAACCCTTCGCGTCCGCGGTAGAGCTTGCCTCCATAGCGCACCCCAGCATAGATCTGCTCGCCAATAGCCGGGTCTATCGCATTGATCGTAATCGTGATAGATGTCACCCGTGCCTTGTGCAGTTCTTCAATCATATCTGGCAACATTAACCCGTTCGTAGAGAGGCAACGGGTCATGCTAGGGAAGCGTTCGCGCACCATATGCATGGTCTCTAGCGTCTCGCTGTTAGCCAGCGCATCGCCGGGACCAGCTATGCCCACAACGCGGATGCGCGGTTCCATAGCCAGGGCTTTGTCTACCGTCTCCACTGCCTGCTCTGGCGAGATAACATCCACAGTCACGCCGGGGCGGTTCTCATTGGCACAGGCATACTTACGGACGCAGTAGTTGCACTGGATATTGCAACGTGGGGCTACGGGAACATGTATGCGCCCGAAGGAGCGATGGGCTTGCTCGCTGTAGCAAGGGTGTTCATCCAGCGATGGCTTGCACTTACCGGAGCGGTATTCGAGGTATTCCTTGTAGTCCATAGCGAAATCTCTTTCATTGGGAGCGGGTACGTGAGATGTTCTCGTGTACCCGTCTCCTCATTGCAGAATAACAAAGTAAGGGAGAGCGTTTGGTCCGTTTCGTTGCGTGTCCTGTTAGTCCATGATGCCAAAGTCGCGCATCAAATCTTCGAGTTCGTCTTGGGTAATAGGCGTTGGTACAACGAAATCGTCGTTTTCCTGTATCTTACTAGCCAACGTAATATACTCTTGGGCTTGGGGCAGCGTGGAATCATATTCCAAGACGGTTTGCTTGTTGATCTCTGCTCGTTGTACATCCTTGCTGCGGGGGACAAAGTGAATCATCTTGGTATTGATGAGGCGGGCAAACTCTTCAACCAATTCTCTTTCGTTCTCAACCATACGGGAGTTGCAAATGATGCCGCCTAATCGAGCGTAGCCTCTGGTCGCAAACTTCTTGATACCCTTAGAGATATTGTTGGCAGCATAGAGAGCCATATACTCACCGGACACGACAATGTAAATCTCTTCAGCGTAGCCTTCACGGATGGGCATAGCAAAGCCCCCACAAACCACGTCACCGAGAACATCGTAGAAGACGTAATCTAGCCCTGCGTCACCGTGTGCGCCATTATAGGCACCGAGGTTTTCGAGCGTCTGGATAGAGGTAATGACCCCCCGTCCTGCACAGCCTACGCCTGGCTCAGGACCGCCAGATTCTACGCATTTGATGTCGCTAAAGCCCGTAGACATGACCATATCCAGCGTAACATCCTCTGGTTTCACTTCGCGCAGCTTGTCAAGGACGGTAGTCTGTCGTTGTCCGCCTAGCAACAAGCGGGTGCTATCTGCCTTCGGGTCACAGCCGACAATCATGAGTTTGGAGCCAATCGAAGCCATCGCAGCGGCGGTATTTTGCTGCGTTGTAGATTTACCAATACCACCTTTGCCGTAAAATGCAACCTGTCGTAGTTTCTTACTCATTGTTTGTTTTTCTCTCCTTGTTCTTGAATTTCCGTTTGTGCGGATAGAATAGAATAGATACGATAAACGCTTGTTGGGCTTTAATAGGCATTTCCTATTGAAGCAACCGGTATAACTTCCAAAATACAACGGCAGAACCCTGTGGTGTTCTTCCGTTTAGGTAATAGCTTGTTTCCTGTTCTTTGTTGTGAAGAAAGAAACAACGTGTATACGCTACACGTAACTGACAGGTCATTGTCAGGGTATGTGGGCAGGGGAGTGGTCATTGCCCGGTTGTGGTGTTGGTTTACCACACGCACTGTTCAGTGTGCTGGTGAGCCGTCTTTGACTCGTGTGTCTGTGTATGCTGCTCATGATACGGGATTAGCGGGGGGGAAACTACGGTTAAAATGTATGAAATTCTGAAAAATTCCCTTGTGCGAAGAGTCTAAGAGGACAATATACGGGCGTATTTTACATTTTATCCGGGGTAATTTGTGCTTTTTCTAGGGTGTATTACGTTTTGGGTGGTATACACTGTGCTGATAGTCTATAAAATGGGTCTGCACATATTGCACAAGGAGTACTCCCAATTTTTTGTATGCTCGGTGTATATTTTCTGTGGGAGCATTATGCTATACTAAAGATCGGTGTGGATTGTTTCAGACAACCTATGCTGTTCAAATCGAGCAAAATTCCCCGTAGTGTTGAAAAAATCTGTAGTATACGTAATAAGGAATACCCAATGGCATTAACCCAGACACCCTACCGACGAGTTAGTTTTTCCCTATCAACCCAACAGCGCAACCGGGTTATTATCAGTATTTTGGCATTGCCGATGTTGGGGTTCTTGCTGCTACCGTTGGTGTCGCTGCTGCTCCGCACCCAGCCGTCTATCGTGTCCGAATATATTGCCAATACTAGTGTTGTCCAAGCGGTGATGCTGAGTATGATAACCAGCAGCATTGCAACGCTGCTGGCGGTGTTGATTGGCACTCCGCTTGGGTATGTGATTGGGCGGTACAACTTTCGCGGTAAACAGCTTTTGGAAACGCTCATTGAGCTACCTATGGTACTACCACCAGCAGTTGCCGGGGTCGCCCTGCTGATGACGTTTGGGCGACGAGGCGTGATTGGGGAACACCTAAATACGCTAGGGATAGATCTTGCCTTTTCGCAAGCGGCGGTAGTGCTTGCCCAGTTGTTTGTTGCTGCGCCATTTTATGTGAAAGCGTGCATCTCAGCGTTTTCCAAAAGGGATACATCGCTAGAAGAAGCTGCTGCGCTAGATGGGGCATCCCCTTTTCGCATCTTTCGCCACATCACGCTGCCACTCGTTTGGCACATTCTCTCAAGCGGGGCGGTGATGACGTGGGCGCGTTCTCTTGGCGAGTTTGGGGCTACCATCATCTTTGCCGGCAATTTCCCTGGGCGCACCCAGACAATGCCGCTGGCTATCTATGTGGGGTTTGAGTTGGAGCTTGGGGTTGCGTTGACGCTGGCAATTATTCTGCTGACAGTCTCGTCACTGGTGCTGTTTGTGGTCAAACGGCTGCTGGCGTGAAGATAGTTTCCCCCTGCCCCCTCTCCCATAAAAGGGCGACACCCTCTCCCCCCTGCCCCCTCTCCCATCCCAGAGCGAGGGGGAGGAGCACCTGCCCGGTTCCCCTGCTCCCCTCGGTGGGGGAAGGGGTTAGGGGATGGGGGGAAGCGACCCTGCTCCCCTCGGTGGGACGCGGGGCTAGGGGATGGGGGTTGCGCGGTGGTGAGGGATAAGCGGTTCCCCTGCTCCCCTCGGTGGGGGAAGGGGTTAGGGGATGGGGGGAAGCGACCCTGCTCCCCTCGGTGGGACGCGGGGCTAGGGGATGGGGGTTGCGCGGTGGTGAGGGATAAGCGGTTCCCCTGCTCCCCTCGGTGGGAAGCGGGGCTAGGGGATGGGGGGAAGCGACCCTCTCCCCTCGGTGGGAAGCGGGGCTAGGGGATGGGGGTTGCATGTCTGTACAAGCTGTTGTGGAGAAAGTAAGGAAAGATGTTATAATACCCACAAATGCATGAAGCATCCGAACCAACATAGCAAACAAAATTTCTATCGTCGCTTTACATTGGACCAACACTTCGGTGTAGCAAGGGGCATTGCGTGTGTCTGCTCCAACAATGATTATACCCGATGACCTTATCCACAACCTGCGTGAACTCTGTGCTCAACCTTCCACTAGTGGCGATTTGCCCGAACTTGAGCTGACAGCACGTTTGGTAAAAGATATGATGCACCATGTCGGTCTGGATGCCAAAATAGTCCGTGCCGGTGGCGCACCGATTATCATTGGTTGGCGGCATGGTCGCTGTCCCCATACCTTGTTGCTCTACCACCACTACGATGTGGTCGCACCGGGGCCGTGGCGAGCATGGCAGCATGAGCCATTCCAAGTTGCAGAACGGGACAACTACGTCTATGGACGGGGGGTTGCCTATGGTAAAGGCCCCTTAGTTTCTCACCTCATGGCCATTCAATCGTTGCTCTCTATTGAAGATGAACTCCCCCATGGAATCGTCTTTGTCGTTGAAGGCGAAAACCTCACAGGTAGCCCCCATTTGGGGCAGGTGATCAAGCACTACACGGAACAGTTACACGTTCATACCTGCCTTAGTACCGGCGGTGAGCGTGATGTGCATGGCTATCCTTTTTGCTATAGCGGCAGCAAAGGGCTATTGCGTGTGCGGTTGAGCACAAAAGGAGCCGACATACCCCTCCCCCCAGCCCTCGCCGCCAGTGTCAACAACCCCGCTTGGCGAATCGTCTGGGCGTTATCTTCCATCAAGGGAGGAGACGAAGACATCCGTATCAATGGGTTCTACGACAATGTGGAGGGACCAGGGCGCGATGAACGGTCTGCCCTACGCCATATTCAGCTTGATGAGAACGGGCGACAAGCAGCATGGCATATCTCCGAATTTCTCTTTGGTATGAGCGGCTCTACGCTCGTCCGCACAGAAGTTACCCTGCCCACATGCAATCTCTCCTCCTTTACCGTAGATTCCCCCAACGGTGTGTCAAGCATCCCAACTGCTGCATCAGCCCACCTAGACTTTCACCTCGTCCCCGACCAGCACCCAGATGCTATCTTGGGCCTGTTGCGAAAACACCTCATTGAACGGGGACTCAAAGACATCGTGGTAGAAAAACTCCCAGGGGGATACTCACCCGTACACTGCTCATCCAACCAACCGTTCTACCATACCATCCTCGATTCCGCAGCGAGCGTCTACCATGCTTCCCCAACGATTTTGCCCTTTGGACTGTTTACCCACCCCCTGCATGCCTTTGCCCACCACCTGCAAATCCCCGTAGCTGTGTTGGCTGTCGCTCGCCACGACAGCACCGAGTATGGAGCAAATGAGCATATTCCCCTAGATGATCTCGTCTTACATGGACAAATGCTCATTGAGATGATGGTGCGTGAGGGTGAAGTGGCACGAGAGGTAGCGTTGCTGTGAGGTAAGATATAGCGATTTTTCCTCCCTGCGATGCGGTATTTGCGGGGATGGGTTTGGGGAAACCACGGCTATCTTTTTCGGGTTTCCCATGTGCATATTGGCTTCCCTTACCCACCTCATTGCCCCACTTTTTCCCCACAAATCCTTTCCAATTGCTCCTTCTCCCCTTGACAACACTCGCATACCTGCGTATAGTGCTTAGGTACTTTACGCCAATCCGTACAAACAGAGAGCTAGAAATTGTGCAAAAGTTCGCGTGGAGAAGTTTTAGCAATTCGTATTATAAAGCAGTATGAGTGTGAATCTAATCATCGTTGAGTCTCCGGCAAAAGCCAAGACCATACAAAAATATCTCGGTAAGAACTACCGCGTCATTGCCAGTATGGGGCATGTCCGTGACCTCCCCAAAACTGGTCTTGCCATAGATATTGAAGACAACTTTGCCCCAGAGTATGAAATCACCCGGCAAAAAGTTGTCAATGAGCTCCGCCAAGCTATCAGGCAAGCTGATGCTATCTATCTGGCAACAGACCCTGACCGTGAGGGGGAAGCTATCGCATGGCACATCACCCACGCCGCCGGGGTCGCCAAAGACCCCCGCATCCAAAGGGTCGTCTTCCAAGAGATTACCCGCAACGCCGTACAATCAGCTATTCAGCACCCACGTACGATCAATGACAACCTCGTGGATGCCCAACAAGCCCGCCGCATCCTAGACCGTCTAGTCGGCTACAAACTCAGCCCCTTGTTGTGGGACAAGGTGCGCCGTGGACTATCGGCTGGTCGGGTGCAATCTGTCGCAGTGCGAGTCATTGTGGAGCGCGAGCGCGAGATAGAAGCCTTTACCTCGGTTGAATACTGGACTATTGAGGCAGACCTGCAAAAACAGCAACCAGATCAACCCTCATCCAAAAAAGCCAATAACAAGTTTCGTGCGGTGCTCATAGAACAAGCAGGCAAGAAACTCGACAAGTTTGCCATAGGCAACGCCGAGCAAGCCCAGACTATCGTAGATGACCTAGAATCCGCCCGGTATATCGTTCGCAAGGTCACGCGTAGGGACAAGCGGCGCAACCCTGCCCCCCCGTTTACGACTAGCACCTTGCAGCAGGAAGCCGGGCGTAAACTTGGCTTCAGTGCCAAAAAGACTATGACATTGGCGCAGCGGCTCTATGAGGGTATAGACATTGGCGGTGAGGATGGCTCCATCGGGTTGATTACCTATATGCGTACGGACAGTGTGAACGTGTCCAAAGAAGCCCAACAGGAAGCCCGCGAGGTTATCCAGCAGCGGTATGGCAATGATTACGTACCTGAACAGCCTCCCACCTACAAGACCCGCGCAAAGGGCGCACAAGAAGCCCACGAAGCCATCCGCCCGACCAGCAGTAGGCGTGCGCCAGACATGCTCGAATCCATCCTTGAGTATGATATGCTGCGCCTGTATGACCTTATCTGGAAGCGGTTTTTGGCAAGCCAGATGACCCCGGCTATCTTTGACAGCACAACAGTAGACATAGCCGCATCGTCTACAGGCGATACGAGCAACCCTGCCTATGTGTTCCGTTCAACCGGGAGTGTCCTCAAGTTCCCCGGTTTCCTAGCCATCTACCATGAGGGGCAGGACGAGGGCGAAGAGGATGAGGACAAAGAAAAGCGATTGCCAAAGTTGAGCGAGCAAGAACAGCTAAACCTGCTCCAACTCCTACCGGTGCAACACTTCACCGAACCACCACCCCGCTACACCGAGGCAAGTTTGGTCAAAGATCTCGAACGGCTTGGCATTGGTCGCCCTTCCACCTATGCCCCCATCATCTCAACCATCCAAGATCGCGGCTATATTACCCTACGCGAGAAAAAACTCATGCCGACAGCCCTGGGGCGTATCGTTACAGACTTGCTCGTTGAACACTTTGGCGGCATTGTAGACTACGACTTTACCTCATCGCTGGAACAGCAGCTTGATGATGTCGCCACTGGCGAAAAACACTGGGTCCCGATGGTCCGGGAGTTCTACGAGCCATTCCAACAGACGCTAGATCAAGCCCAACACAGCATGCGTAATGTGAAGCGGCAGGAAATACCTACCGGTCTCACCTGCCCCCGATGTCAACAAGGAGAGTTGATTGTCCGCTTTGGGCGCAATGGAGAGTTTTTGGCGTGTAGTCGCTATAGCAAGCAGAAAAACGAAGACTCCTGCGATTTTACGAGCAACTTCCACTATGATGAGGTAAGCAACATTGTAATAGACGAACCAGAGGGTCCCGCCTATACCGATGTGATGTGCAACATCTGTGGTCGTCCAATGGTGAAGAAAAAAGGACGGTTTGGTGAGTTTCTCGGCTGTTCTGGCTACCCCGAATGTACGAACATTCGGCGGCTAGACAAACAGGGCAACCCGGTACCCTTGCCAGAACCGACAGGGGTAGCATGTCCCAAGTGTCACGAGGGTGAGATGATGAAGCGGCGAGGACGGTTTGGTCGTCCCTTCTACGGTTGTAGTCGCTATCCCAACTGCGACTATACGACCAACGATCTCGCATTGGTTAGCGAATACACCCCAGAGCAAGAAGCCGAGGGGCAAAAGAGCGAGACGGCACCAGAAGAGCCAGCGAAGGCAACCAAAGCCAAGGCAACCAAAGCCAAGGCAACCAAAGCCAAGGCAACCAAAGCCAAGACAACCAAAACCAGGGCAACCAAAACCACGAGTAAGAAAAAGCCTGCCGCAACGTCAAACACCACGCGAAAGTCGTCCCGAAGCACTGACCAGAGCTCCTCGTGATTCCTGTGGCTCTTCGTCATGCTCATAGCCCATCTTGATCCAGCCTCGGCTGATGGCATACATCACCGCCATAGTACGGTCATTAACCTGAAGTTTCCTCAGTATTGAGGTAATATGGTTTTTGACCGTCTGGCTGCTGATGCTCAATTCGGTAGCTATTTCTTTGTTGGATAACCCCCGCGCTATACAGTCGAGAATCTCTATTTCCCGGCTGGTCAGCGGGGCAAACAAGATGCCGGATTGGTCATCCTCAGAGGCTGCCAGCTCCCGAAACTGGTGCAATACCCGCCGAGCCACCTGCGGACGCACAACTACCTGCTCATTGATGAGATAAGCACCATTGGCAACCTGTCGAATGATGGTAATGAGTTCCGATGGGTTGACATCTTTGGATGAATAGGCAGAAGCCCCCACTTTGGTCGCCTGGTAGAGGTGTTCGTCTTCGTCATACACGCTCACAATGATAACGTTGACTTGGGGGTTGTGGCGTTTGATGACCCGCGCCACCTCTAGCCCATTCAGCCCCGGCAAATTGACATCAACAAGTACCACATCAGGCAACAGTTTGTCGGTGTTTTTAATAGCCTCCTGACCATTTGCCGCCTCCCCGACTACTTCCATATCATCCTCTGTCTCCAAACTCCAGCGTATACCCTGGCGAAACAGCGGGTGGTCATCCACAATAAGTATGCGGATTTTTTTCTTTGTCATAGCTTTTAGCATCCTTCCCAATGCTTAACCCCTACGAAGGGACGAAGGGATCTTCCTTGCTTCAACAAACGGCACTGAGGAGGCTTTTTGGGGGTACCCCCGTTATGGCGTAAGTGATAAGCTCACGAACACTTCCGTTCCCTGACCAGTACGCGAAGTCACTTTGTAGCTTGCGCCAATCAATTCTGCCCGTTCCCGCATACTGGTCAATCCCCAATTTTTGCGCCCTGCCCGTTGTGCTACCTCACGCGCATCAAACCCAGGTCCCTCATCTCGTATCGTGAGCAATAGCTTGTCTTGTTGGAGAGCCAGTGTGACCGTCACCGGCGCACCACGGGCATGCTTGTGGGCATTTTGGAGCGATTCCTGAACCACCCGATAAAGGACGATTTCCACTTCCCTAGAGAGACGGGGCAGGGTATCTGCTTCAAAAGTCACATTAGCCCTATAGGCATCACGATACCGTTGGATATAGTCTTGCAATGCCCCAACGATGCCTTTCTCCTCCAATGCACCGGGGCGCAAGTCTGCAATGAAGTTGCGTACTTCCGTCAACCCTTCACGGGTTGCCCCACACAAACGATTGAGCAGTTGTTGCAAAAGCTCCGTGCGCTGCTCCTGGAGCAAAGTACGCGATTTTTCTAGCCCAATGAGCGTGTTTGCCAACACTTGGGCAGGGTTGTCATGCACCTCACGCGCAAGCCGCACTCGCTCCTCCTCTCGTCCCAGAATAACCTGCGCCCGAAGAGCCTGCATCCAGGGGTCTGCTCGGTCCCCTTCTGTGTTGCCATCTAGCGTAGCACTACTCATCTCTATCTGGCGCACAAGCTGGTCGAGTTGCTTTTGGGTTCGGGTGAGAGCTTGGGCTTCTTGGGTCAGCTTCTTGTGTGTTGCCCGGAGATTCTGCTCTTTTTCGGTAAGCGGTTGCAGCGTAGGGAGATTGCGCTCGGCGGCAAACTGCCGTTGCATCATCACCTCGTCCAGCGAACGCTCAACTTGGCGTTGTTCTCCGGTGAGTTGACCGCTGCGTTCTTGCGATGAAGCAATGAGTGCTCGGAGCCGTTCGAGCATCTCCTTGACCATCGTCTGGGCACTGTCTGAAAGGGTAGAAGGTTCAATAGTCATAGCACAGGATATTTCCCCTTAGCACTGTACAAAAATCCCATCTGTTAGTACAGTATAGCATAGAAGCGTGTACAGAGATACGATAACCATACCAAATGGCAGGTTGGGGAGTGACAGATTCTTTTCCCTTGTCATAGAAAAGACGTATAGCCCTTGCCTTTTCATCCTCTCCCCCCGCCCCCACTCCCTTTTTAGGGCGAGGGGGAGCCGTTCATTCCCCTGCTCCCCACACCCAAAACCTACAACTTCTATGGTACAATAGTCACGGGGACAACTGCCCCCTATGGAAATCTCTACTTTAAGAACGCGACAAACGCGACAGCGACAAAGGATATGAGAAATGCAGGCTCAGGAAGTTACCCAAGAATGGCTCCAAGGTATCACGTATCACGTACAATCACCCTATAGACCGCCGACCATTGAGGGGGTTGTGCTGAAAGACCTTGTGGTTCATTTGGATGGTCGGGGAGATGTGATTGAGTTGTGGAGCAAGCCCTGGATAGAACGTGATGGTCTCGTGTATCCTGAGCATATCTACCAGAGTGCCACAGACTACGGTGTGGTGAAGTGCTGGCATTTTCACCAACTCCACACTGACCAGTTTACCGTCACGCGGGGCAAGCTCCAAGTGACGCTGGTAGACATCCGCCCCGATTCGCCAACGTTTGGGCATGTCAACCCTATCTTCCTCGGTGCAACCCGTCCGCGGTTGATCAAGATACCCCCTATGATCATGCATGGGTGGAAAGCCCTCTCTGAACCAGAGGTTATTGTGGTCAATTTCCAATCGCATGGGTATGAGTCTACCGATGAATTTCGGGTGCCGTGGGACTGTGTATTGGCTGATGTGTGGGAGCCACGCAACGGGTAGGTTGAGGTTGTCCCCCCTTGCTATCGTAACTTTTACAAAGATAGCCCGTAAAGTCCACCAGTTTTAGCGGTGGGATAATAAGGGCTTCGTGAGTATGTGCGGGGGCAGGGGGGATATGGCAGACTTTTTTCCCAAACACGAAAGGCTATTGAAGAGATGTTGCATACAACGGCTCTCAGCCCCCCATCCCCTGCCCTTCCCCCACTGGAGAAGGAAGACTAAACGGCTCCCCCTCGCCCCCACCCGGTTGTAGAGCCGTACCAGCTTCACCTTATCCCTGCAATGCTTCCATATCAAACCCTATCTTGTTGCCTAATCCAATAAACAGCTCTACCCACTCCCGCGCCGTATCATTGCCGCTCTGTGCTCGCTGCTGAAAATCGGAAAACACCGTCTGGTACATCTTATAGTAGACATTTTGCGTTTTCCAGAAATCTACCGTGAAGGGCAATGAACTTGCTAGGTCTACAAACTCATTGATTTTTCGCAGCATGATACCGTTCGTCGGGTTGTACAACAACTCTTGCTCCATACGGTCAAGGGTATCACGAATAATTGAGCCTAGCTCTGTTACATCAAGCGCTATTTTTTCTCGTTGGGCATCATCCAATAACCCATGAATACGGTCAACATCTAGCTCCTCCTCACCAAAAGCATAGCAAAGGTCGGTATTGAGCACAAAGTCTGCTGTCGTGCGAAAGGCTTTGGGCAAAGGAGCATGGAGATCTGCCAAAAAGCGCATTAAAGACGCATGCTGATTATACACCTGCCGAAAGGCGATTTCGACTTTTTCTAATGAGGACACCAAAATGAGTTTGAGGATGGTTCGCTGTTCATCACGAAAGAGCGTGCGTAGGGAGTAGGAAAGCTCCAGGAAATGCTTGTCAAGCAGGCGGATGGTTTCGGGCAGGTCGGCACGATGAAAGGCTTCCATCACTTCTGCTCCCATCGTCTTGTACCAATCAGGGGCATAGACCCGTACCCCACCGGTAAGGTTGTGGTCGCCAAAGTGGAGCACCCCAAAACTAAGCAACATCGAATCCCGTGTAATGTTGGATGTCACTTGTCCATACCCCACCGTCAAGCGCATCATCCCCGATTCAATCACCTGACAATCGTTGCAAGAGACCACGTAACAATAGACTTGGACATCATCTTGGTAGTATTCAAAGAGGGAACTTACCGCATAATGGGCTATCACTTTTGACAGGTCAATCATTGCTGGCTTGACAAACTTCTCATAGATGACTGCCCCATCGCGGTGTTCGGGAATGTTGCTCTTTGCTAGACGCAGCCGCTCTAAAAAGCCTTGTTCTAGGTAATTGCTCATAGCATAACCCGGCAGGGTATCCGCTGCTAGTTGCATGACCCGCCCGGCATATTGGATAATCTGGACCGTCTCTATACCCGATAGTTCATCAAAGAACCAACCACAACTGGTATACATCAGCATGGCGTGGCGTTGCAATTCTAGCAACTTGAGCAGGTAGCTATGCTCTTCATCAGATAGCGGACGCAAAGCATGTTGCTCCATCCACTGTTCCAGAGATTCTTGGGAACGATCTTGCATTAGGGTGATGTAGCTATCGCGGGCTTTCCAGGGGTCTTTGAGCAGTAATCGTGCCAGTCGCTCATAGCGCGGGTTTATCCTATCTCGAAGCCAGTCGAGGGCTTCACGTAAGGGGGCTCGCCACTCCTGGCTCCATCCGAGGTGCATCCCCGAATTGCACCCACAGTTGCTGCGCCATCGCTCAATACCGTGGTAGCAACTCCAAGAACTCGCTTCAAAAATAGCCACCTCATACAATGGGGGATGGTTGTCCAAATATTCGCCATAGATGGTAATATGGGCTAACCCTTGTTGCTCAATGTAGTGGAGCGCATAAGCGAGTGCCATATCACCAAGCCGATGATGATGTCCATAAGTCTCGCCGTCGGTGGCAATATGCACCAACTGGTGCCAATCGCGCTCATCGGAAAATGCCCCGACCAGCCGGTGTGCGAGGTTTTCGCCCTGGGTGAGTAACCCTTCAAAGGCAACGCCCTGCGAGATAGGCCCATCGTAGAAAACCAGGGTAATACTGCGTCCAGAAGGGAGGTGTTGTACATAGGCGCGAGTGGGGTCTATACGTGCGCCAGAGACATCTGTCCATGATTCCTCGCCTATTTTGCGGATGTGCTTTGCCTGATAAGGGGAAAGTAGCGTAAAACGGATACCGTGTGCCGCCAGGATGTCGAGCGTCTCTAGGTCTACAGCAGTCTCCGCTAACCACATCCCCTCTGGCATGCGGTTGAAACGCCGCTGAAAATCCTGTATGCCCCATCTGATTTGGGTTTCCTTATCTTTGCGGTTTGCCAATGGCAGGATTATATGGTTGTATACCTGTGCCAGCGCCGACCCATGCCCAGAGAAGAGGTGCTGGCTCTCGTGATCTGCCGCTAGGATAGAATCATAGACCATGGGGGCATGCTCTTCCATCCAAGAGAGGAGCGTAGGTCCAAAGTTAAAGCTAATTCGCGCATAGTTGTTGACAATCTGCACGATGCGCCCATCGCCATTCAAGATACGCGAAGCCCCATTACAAGCGTAACACTCCGCAGTGATGCGTTCATTCCAATCATGGTAGGGATAGGCGGAGTCCTGTAGCTCGATCCCCTCTAGCCACGGATTTTCGCGTGGGGGTTGATAGAAGTGTCCGTGGATACAGATATACCGTTCCATACTCGTTGCTACTTTCTACGTGATCACAAGGGGATTTCCCCTTGCCTGTGCTCCTCTATGCTATAGCCGTTCTTGTTGTGAAGATTAGGGGAATCTTCTGACAAGTAGTGTAGCATGCCCCCTAGCTTTTGACAAGATGGGGTACAGGCAGGGTAAGGCTACGTCAAAGTCCGAGCCCCCCTCTTAGATTACTAAATGGGATAGTACGAAGCTCTGAATACCGCAATTGGAA